>WFQO01000027.1 GCA_015486995.1 Nitratifractor sp.
CCTATGTATAATCCTGTTAGAAAACATTGGGTTAGGTTTCCTAATGCACTCAAAGGAGTAGGAGCAGGCGGAGCTTTGGGATTCTTCCCAAATGACTGTAACAAAGAGTGTCAATAAAATGAATTTATTTAATTTTTTCAATCTCTATTTATTACAAAACAAAAAATTGATTTACTATCTTTTACAAAGCATTAAAGATTGTATTCCGGAAGAACATAAAGATAAATATGCTCTTCAATTGGACTGCATAAATAAAATACAGTGGGTTTTGGATGTTGAAGTTGATTTATATTTTGATGATAGTAGTGAATGTCAAGCGAATTTGATTCCAGAATGGGAGAGAGAAGAAATCATAGCAATGATGATCGTTGTTGATTATAACAATAAAAAATATAGGCTTAGTTTTTTTGTGCTAAATGGACGGATTTTTTCAATTGAAAGCAATTTTCCGTTTCGCTATTTAGAAAAGGATCAGATTAAAGATATACAGATAGAGTGTAGAGAAAAAGAGCTATTACAATGAATTGATTGGGTATTCAAAGCCCTGGATTGCGGGGCAAGCCCGGAATGACGGAGCTCCTTCGGCTTCTCGACCGGGGAGATTGAAAAAGGAGGAGAGATGGCCGGCGGATTTTTCGCACTTTTTGACGATGTGGCCGCATTGATGGACGATGTGGCGGTGATGGGAAAGGCAGCGGCGAAAAAAACGGCGGGGATTCTCGGGGACGACCTGGCGGTCAATGCGAACAAAGCCTCCGGGTTTCCCCCTTCGCGTGAGCTCCCGGTCCTTTGGGCGATCATGAAGGGCTCTTTCCTCAACAAGCTGATCCTCCTCCCTCTCGCTTTTCTTCTCAGCGCCTTCGCTCCCCGGGCGATCACGCCGATCCTGATGCTGGGCGGAGTCTATCTGGCTTACGAGGGCGCGGAAAAGATCTTCGAGTGGTTCGGCTGGATCGGTCACGAAGAGCACCAAGAGGAGGAGATCTCCGAGGATGTTCTCACGGCGGAGAAAAAAAAGATCCGCTCCGCCGTCGTGACCGACTTCATCCTCTCCATCGAAATCGTCATCATCGCGTTGGGAGCGGTGGAGGGAGAACCGCTGAGTGTGCAGATCCCGGTAGTGACTTTCGTCGCGTTTCTGGCGACTCTGGGAGTTTACGGACTTGTCGCGCTGATCGTCCGTCTCGATGACATCGGCTACGCCCTCATGCGGCTCGGCGACGGCAAGGGCGCTCCCGTCGTGATCGGCCGTTTTCTCGTCGCCTCGTTGCCCCGAATCGTCCGAGCCCTCTCGGTGATCGGTACGCTGGCGATGCTGCTGGTCTCCGGAGGGATCTTCGTCCACCATCTGCCGGCACTGCATCGGTGGGCGGGCCCTGTGCCCGGGGTTCTCTTCGATCTGGCGGTGGGAATGCTCCTGGGCGCTATCGTCGTAGGGGTCGTGGTGACACTGCGGTCGCTCTTCGACCGATTTTCTTACCGAGGCTGAATCGGGAACGCCGTCTCTGTGAAGAATTGGATACAATTTCGCATAATTTTCCCGTCCGGATGCGGGAAAGCGATCGGAGGCGCTATGCGTTACGAATGCACCATTCCCCTGATGAAAGTCCAGGATCCCGCTATCTGCAAAGGATTCGGGGCGCTGGGGAAGGTCCTTCCCAATCTTCCCCAGAGTTACGAAGAGCTGCGTGATTTTTTCGAGCATTCGATTCTGGATGTCTTTCCGGCGCTGCTGGAGAAGGACGATCCCAAACTGGATCTGCTCGATTGTGAATATTTTCGTCTTTCGGCGGAGAAACACTATCTCTCTTTCGCCCGCAGAGCCTTTGAGGAGAACGGCGGGCACTGCTACTGGGTGACCGATGAATTCGGAAAAACCGATATGCAACGCTATCTCTACCTGCTCAAGCTGATGGATCGGATCGACGAGCAGATCTACACCCGACAGTTCGATCTGCGGGAGGGGCATAGCCTCTATCGGATCGACGATCCCGAGATACTGGAGTTCGCGATCCGGAGTTTTCTGCGGGAGTTGATCGGGGGGGCGCTCTTTTTCGAGATCCGTCCCATGGCGATCGTCTACAGTTACGATCTCTCTTTGCCGATTTTGACTGAAACGACGGAGGATACGGCGCACTATCGTGAGATCGCCCGCTCGTCGGGACTCTTTTTCAGGTAGGAGAGAAAAATGGGCGGTTTCGATCCCTGGATGCTCACCGCCGCCGCATTGATTCTTATTCTCTCCAGTACGATTCAGTCGATCATCGGCTTCGCGTTCAACCTTTTGGCGGTCCCGCTTCTGATCTGGGCCGGTTTTTCCCTGGCCCAGGTGGTGGCCGTCACCTCCATTCCCATTTTGGTGCAAGTTTCGGTAGCGACCTGGAAACTGCGTGATCACGTCGTCTGGAGGGAGGTGCTTCCCGCCTCGGTGATTCGCTATCTGACTCTGCCGATCGGCATTTCGCTGCTTTATTGGATCAATCGCCTCGATCCGACGCACGTGAAGCAGTTGGTCGGGGTGATGCTCCTGTTGATCCTGGCGTCTCAACGATGGATTCGGATTCGTCCAAAGGAGAGATTGCTGCTGTTTTGGGATCTTTTGGCGTTTTCCGCCAGCGGGATCATGCTCGGGATGATCGCCATGGGCGGTCCGCCGGTGGTACTGTGGCTCATGGCGCACGATTGGAGCGCTCTGCGGACCCGGGCTTTTATGGCGGCGCTCTTTTTCACGGCGGCACCGGTGCAGGTTTTGCTACTCTATTGGAAATTGGGTGATGCCGTGGCCTCTTCGTTTGTCGTAGGCTTCGCGATGACACCGTTGGTCCTGGCGGGATCGTTGCTCGGGATTCGTCTGGGGAACCGTCTGGATCGGGATCGATTGCGACGGTTCATTCTCTTTTTTCTTCTACTTACGGGGGTCGTCTCTCTGCTTTCACCCTGGATAAAAGCGTAGGAAGCTGTGTCATCGAATCATCGGTATAATTCGGCAAGGAGATGTCGTGTGAAAAGAAGGCAGTGGATTATTCGGGTGTTGATCCTCTCGATGCTGGGAGCAGCGGCGTATGCCGAATGCGATGCGAACGCTCAGCGGCTGGTTCGGGCCTACCCTGACCGTCTCAAAGAGTGTCGTGACAATCGCATCGTCTGGAGAGACGGGACGAGGATGATTTATGACGACGGAAAAAAGAAAAGCTTCGACTCGCTGCTCAATCAAGCCGACATCGAGGATATGTTCCACTTCCGTTATCCGAAAGGTGCCTCGGGGTACAGCCGGAGCAGGGGCCCTTCCAAAAATTACGATCCGGGGAGGATCCGTAACGAAAAGTTTTTTCGGAAAATGTACGGCGACAGTGCGACGGAAGTGCGAAGACATTTGACACGGATCCCGTGGTTGCCCCGCAGCACCCACGGACGCTATCGCATCACCGTCACACGGATCAACGGCGTCGACAGAGCCCTCGCCGCGGTCTCCCGGGATCTGGACCGATTGGTGGCCCGTGAACCTTCTATGAAAAAATATCTCGTTCCCATCGGCGGGACTTTTATGTGGAGAAGCATCGCAGGGACTCATCGCCTCAGCGTCCACTCATTCGGTGCGGCCATCGATATCAATGTCAAACACTCCGCCTATTGGCGCTGGAATGGAAAACACTACCGTTACCGCAACGAGATTCCTCTTTCGATCGTGGAAATTTTCGAGCGACACGGTTTCATCTGGGGCGGCAAGTGGTATCACTACGATACGATGCACTTCGAGTATCGGCCGGAGTTGCTGGATGTCGGGAAGAGAGCCCCTGTTTCCGTGAAGTCTGCAAGGGGAGTACAAGGGCAAAAAGCGCGCAACTCTCCTCCGAACTCTTTGGAGCAAATCAAAGAGTTGAACGACGGGCGATCGTTTTAAGCAAATTGCTTTAATTTAGAGTTGTCGCAGGAGTCCAGCACGACGATGACCACGGCAAGGGCGAAGCCCGCATCGTGGCTGATAGAGAGGGAAGCATCGCTCATCGGAAAGCGTCGAGAGGCCTTTTCGGAAAGGGTGAAAAAGGGGGCACCCTTGGAATCGTAGTGCAAACGGATATCGTGAAAGCTGAGTTCTACGCCGATTCCGCACCCGAAAGCTTTGGCGACAGCCTCCTTGGCGGCCCAGTAACCGGCAAGGGTCTCCGGACTTTTTCCCGAGGACTCTTCAGTGTGGAGATAACGGTCGAGAAAGCGCTCACCGAACCGTTCGAGCGCTTCACGGATGCGGGCGATGGATACGAGGTCGGTTCCTACTTTGATCATTGATCCGAAATCTTTAAGCGTAGCGGAGAAAGAGACCGATCATCAACGAAAAGAGAATCGTCAAAGCGATGACCCGCAATGCGTGGCGGTCGGGATCGAGAGAAAAGCGCTCTTCGAGCCATTCGCTGACTTTCATCGCCGGATAACTCATAAAGAGCAGCATCACGATACTGAAGACGAGAGTAAGGACGATATCCATATCGCTCATGGGGCTTTGACTCCGTAATAGGTTTCGACAAAACGCTTTTCCGAAGGATTTTTAAAGGGGATCTCTTTGAGAGTTTTTCCCTTGTTATTCAGAATTAGCAGTTTGTTCGCTTCGATCTTCAAATGTTTTTGGGCCCAACGGCGTTCGAGATCCTGAAGTTGTGCGTAGAAGTTGACAGTATCGGGTTCGACTTCAAATTTGGGATTGTCCTTGCGTTTGATTTTGAGGCCTCCCAGACCGTTTTCGACGACAAAGGGGCTGTACTGGCGCACGAGAGGGTAGATCCGTGCATCCCGATGGGGCGGACGCCCAAGAATAAAGGCGACGGCGGCGAGAAAAATTATAAGCGCACCGAGTGCGAAACCGAGTTTTCTGCTAAACATTGCATCAATCCTTGATCGAGCGGAATTGGGCGTAGTATAGAGGGAGTCTCTTTAGAGACGGTTGACGAATGTCAAGCCCGGAAAAGAGAATTTTGCGATACACTCCGAAAAAGAGTCGAAAAAGGATAGACAAAGCATGGAAGCAATCAAGAATTTTTTCTATCTCGAGGGGGCCTATTTGATTATGGGGGCGATCATCCTTCTGATCACCCTCTACGTCACGACACGTCCCTTCATGTCACCGGGGGCACCGCGCAGAGGATTGAGCATTGTGGCTTTGGTGATCGCGCTTTTTATCGGGGCGCACTATTGGCTGACCACCTCCCGAATCGCCGCCGTCAAAGCCGCCTTCGATGCGGGCAAACCGGTTCTCTGCGAGAGTCGGATGCTCCGCAAAATGGCCCAATCGATCGAAATCCGCAAAAACACCGCCTCACACTGGCGTATCGAGGGAGACAATTTCGTCTCTCCCGAGTATATCCGTCCCTTTCACATCGCCCGCTGCATCGTAAAATAAAGATCCCTTTCAGGCGGGAGCATTTTTGAATTTGAAATAGATTCTTACTACGTGTTTCGTGTTCCGAAATCCCCGAGCCTGACCGGCATTGGAGATTTATTGGTCTTTCTGCTCCAAAGAGAGCGTAAATTTTCCTGTGACATCGGATCCGTAGCTTGTCGCTTCGATGGTGTAACGACCGGGATCAAGGTCGCCTGTGATGGCGGAGTCGGTTCCTGAGTTGTCGTCGTTTTCCGCGAGGACGGGTTTCCATTTTCCCCGACCATCGAGAAGGTAGAGATAAGTGTCAAAGTCTGAAGAAGAGAGTTTTATCGTCACACTCATCGGTTTGGTGATTCTGAAGGTGTAATATTTGGCATACGATCCACTGCGATGAACCGATTTGATATTTTTGGTGAGTGCACCGTCGACGCTTTGATCCAACTGAATGGGAAGAATAGCGGGTCGTTTCCCTTTGGTTTTGAAGCGAACGGGAACATGACGGGATTCGCTGTCCCCTCGGAAAGTAGCGACACGCAGGGTATAGCGTGTTCCGGGGACAAGATGCCCGATCCGGGTTCGTGTGACATTGGCTTTGACCTGTTTGATCAGTTGCGTTCCCTGATAGATACGGAAGCCCTGTTCGTTCTTCGTCGTATCTTTCCAGCTCAAAACGGCAAAGGTTTTTCCGACTTTGAGAGTATGGACCCTGGTAGGAGCTTTTATCGAACGCAGGGGATGGATACCGTAGATCACTTCATTGTAGGAGTTGAAGTCGAACTGTCCCGGGTTCAGTGCTCCGATAGCGAAATAGCCGTCGTAGTAACCGCCCCAACCCCAGTTGAAGTGGAACTTTTTGTCACCGGCATCCCGGAAATCGTAGCCGTCACAGACAAAAGCATGTCCTCCGTAGCTTCCGCTTCCCGCGTAGAGGAGGGGGCGGTTGGCGTCCAATTCACTTTTGAGAAGAGCGTTCCAGTCGCTGTCGCTCATATCGCTGCGAAAAGCCTCCCCGCTGGTCGCGTAACGAAAATAGGTTTTCAGCGCATTGTCCGCATCCCGCATATAGGCTCCGGATCCCTGGGCGGAATATTGCATGTTGACCGCTACTCCCGCGTGATACATGATCGTAGCCAACGGCGTGTTGTAAGTGCTAGGCTTGGGGACGGGCATGCTTTTCCAGGCATACTTCGTGGCGCCGAAATTGGCGGAGAGTGTGCCGTAATCGCTTTGGTAACTGTGGCTTCCTTTGCCGCGGGGAGGCCAGTTGTAGTACTTCATGATCTGTACCATGGCCGTCGCGACGCAGCCGGTCCAAACATGTCCGTCAGGTCCGTCCGCATCCACGGGGCATTTGGTGTTATAGTATTTTCCTTGATTCCAAGTGGTTTGAAGCAGCGGAGCTTTTTGCAGACGACTGCCGGCAGAAGTCGCCGCCTCCAAGCGCCGCTCCTGGTGGAGTGTCATGAACTTTTTGGGAGGGAGTGAAAGCGTTTTCCATTTTTCGGAAAAAGGGGACTTCGTCACAGTCCCCTTGGCTCGCTCGATCTCTTCGTTAATCCCTCTCATCCAGTTTTTGAAGTTTTCAGGCATGACGGAGGTCGGACTGCCTTCGAGATTGTAGGCGAGGATCGGACGAGCGACGTCGTCGGTGGAGACGATCACCCATCCGCCGTTGCTCAGTCGCACGATCTTGAAATTGACGGGAGACTGGAGGGAAGATTCCAGCGTGGCCCGGCCCACGCTGGGACTCAGATGGAGTGCCGTTTTTCCGTGTTCGGCGGCGAAGTTGAGGACCACATTCTGCAGTGCCTGCTCAGAGACGGGGGCGGCGGAGGCTATCGATAGGGCCGCAGCGATTCCCATACTTGCCCATCCGGTTTTCCGATAATTCATCGTTTTCCTTTTGAATGAAGATATCCATTATTCTATCGAAAGTAAAGACATAAGCAAAATTTTGGCAGCTTCCGGGAAAGAGAAAAAAGGAAAAGAAGTTTGGAGAGCTTCCCCGGAGGGAAACTCGGAAATTACTTGATCAGTTCGAAGGGGTTTTCGACGACGCGCTTGCGGTCGACGATGTAGGGGATCAAAGCGGTCTGACGGGCGCGTTTGATAGCGGCGGTGACCATCTCTTGATGTTTTTTGCAGTTGCCGGTCAGACGACGGGGCATGATTTTGTAGCGCTCGGAGAGGCTGAATTTCAGCATCTGAAGGTCTTTGTAGTCGATAAATTCGACCTTCTGTTCGCAGTAGCGGCAGTATCTTTTTTTGAACTTTCTTCTTTCGGCCATGACGTTGTCTCCTAAAAGGGTATTTCTTCTTCGTCGATATCGATTTCGGGTACGCTGGGTTCCGCGGGTTGCGGTGCCGAAGCGGGAGCGGGCTGCCGGTAGCTCTCCGACGGAGCGCTCTGTCGCGGTGCGGCGGAAGGAGCGTCGTAGCTTCGCTCCGCCCCGCCGTATCCGCCCCCGCTGTTCTCACCGGGACGGTCGAGCATCTGGAGGTTGTCGACGGTGACGGAGTGTTTGCTCCGCTTGGTTCCGTCCTGGGCGGTCCACTGCTCGAGAACCAGGCGACCTTCTACGAGGACTTTGCTTCCTTTGCGCAGGTACTGATTGGCGATCTCCGCCGTGCGTCCGAAAAAGGTCAAGTCGATAAACATCGTCTCGTCCCGCTGTTCACCGTTGGCGGTTTTGAAGCGACGGTTGGTGGCGATACCGACCTTGCCGATCGCGCTTCCGCTCGGTGTGTAGCGGATTTCGACGTCGCGGGTGAGATTGCCCACCAGAATTACGCGGTTGTACATCAGGAAGCTCCTTGGGCTGGGACGGGCTTACGCCTCGCTCTTTTCTGCCGTCTCTTGGACGGGGATTTCGCTCTCGGCGGCGGGGGCTTCGGCGTTCTGCGTCTGCTCCTCGACTGCGGGAGCCTCTTCGGCGGGAGCCGAAGGTTTCTCCGCGGCAGGCTTTTTGTTGGCGGCTTCGACCATCTTTTCGAAGATTTTGAGCTCTTTTTTGTTACTGTATTTGACCGTCATGAAGCGGAGAATCTCTTCGTTGTAGCGCAATTGGCGCTCGAGTTCCGCGACCAACTCGGAGGGAGCGGTGTAATAGACGACGGTGTAGTATCCGCGCTCCTGCTTTTCGATGGGGTAAGCCAGACGGCGCATCCCCATCTCATCGGTGGCTTTGAGTTCCCCGCCCTGCTCGGCGACGATCGATTGGACGCGGGCGATCTGCCCCTCGATCTCTTCGCCCGTGAGGGTCGGCTTGACGACGAACAGTGTTTCGTAACAGTTCATTGAAATCCTTCTTTTGGTTTGATAGCCCGTTCTCCCGACCCTCGGGGCCGGCCAAAAACGAGCAAGAATTTTGGAGCAGAAGGATACCAAAAAAAAGCTTCGATTTCGGTGGACCCGCCGGAAGGATTCGGGAATTTCAGATAAAATAGATAGATAGTATGAAACGAAGGAGAGCCGATGGAAAAAACGACGCTTAAAGGAAGGGAAGGGGGCGAAGTGTCTCCGGTACTGGAGATCGGACGCATCAATCGGCTCGAGGTCTACAAACTCAGTCAACATGGAGCATTCCTCCGGGCCACCGACGGAGGGGAAGTCTTGCTGCCCAACGCCTACGTGACACCGGAGACGGTACCGGGAAAAATCGTAGAAGTTTTTCTCTATCACGATTCGGAGGATCGTCCGGTGGCGACGACGGAGCGTCCGAGGGCGATGCTTGACGAGTACGGCCTTTTTACCGTGGTGGATTACCGTTCCTACGGGGCTTTCGTCGACTGGGGACTGCCCAAGGATCTCTTCGTTCCGCTCTCCCAGCAGAAAGAGTATTTTCGTATCGGAGAGAAAAAGCTGCTGCGGGTCTGTCGGGATGAGCGGACGGGACGGCTCTACGCGACGCAGAAGCTGGGAAAATATTTCGTCCGGGAGATGCAAGGGCTCAAAGCGGGGCAAGAGGTAGAGTTGACGGTTTTGGCCAAAACTCCTATGGGATACAAGGCGATTGTCGACGGACGGTATGAAGGGATGCTCTTTGCCGACGATCTTTTCGAAACGCTGGAACCGGGCGATCGTCGGCGGGGATATATCCGCAAAGTCCGTCCCGATCGGAAGTTGGATCTCAGTCTGCGTCCGCCGGGGAAAGATGCCAAATGTCGCGAAGCGATCGAGAGGATTCTCGAGACGTTGGATGCGGAGGGGGGTGTGCTCCCGCTGCACTACAAAAGCCGTCCCGAAGAGATCCGAAACCGCTTGGGGATTAGTAGAAAGATCTTCAAGCAGGCGTTGACCCGACTGCTGGAAGGGGAAAAGATTGAAGTGAAAGAGGAGGGGATTCGACGCCGCGGTGTCTGAGCGACACCGTCGGTCGATGAAGTGGTTTATTAAAGGACTTCGATGTTTTCTGCGCCGCTCTCTCGGAGCGTTTTCTCGACGGTGTCAAGTTGCGATTCCTCGGCTTTGACGATGAGGAGGATTTTCCCCTCCTCCACCATTTTCTCGAGACGTTTGGCATCTTCCGCAGCCATGCCCCATTCGACCAGACCGTCGGCGATACCGAAGAGCGCTCCGCCCACGACCGCTCCTCCGAGCAGGCCGTTGATGGCTCCCGCGAGGGATGCCCCGGCCACCGCCACGGGACCGGTGACGGGAGCGGTAAAGACGATGGCTCCCATCAGTAGCCCCAGCAGACCGCCGGAGATCGCTCCCCATTCCGCCCAGCTCAGGGCTTTGCGGTTGGCCTTTTGGGTCTCGACATCTTCGATCTTCTCTTCCTCTTCGACCTTACTGATGACGGAGATATGCTGTTTGTCGATACCGCTTTCGCTCAGGGCCTGCATACTTTTGCTGAGTTGCTCCGTCTCGGTATGAGGAAAAACCGCGACCACAAATCTCTCTTTTGCCATTGTCACTCCTTTTGATTGATGTAAAAATCAGAATCGCTCAGATTCTTTTCTAATCATATAACGGAAAGATAAATTTAACGTTAGTGAAAGCGGTTTTTTGGACTTTTTCGGTTCTGTTTGAAATGTTATCCGGTGCGGTGATACTTTCGGAAGGAGCAAATCCTTTCCGTAAGTTTCAGGGATTGACAAAGCCCTCCAGGTACTCCCGAAAGGTTTCGGCATCGGCGCCTCCGACGGCTTTGTCGAGCAGTTTTCCTTTGGGATTGATGACAAAAAAGGTCGGAACGGCGTAATAGCCGAACCCCTCGGGCAGCATATCGTTGTCGATGTCCAGGATGACGGTGACGAAGTGATTCGAGAGCAGTTTGGCAACATCTTTTTGTGGGAGAACAGCCTGTTCCATTCGATTGCAAACCGGTCAAGTCTTCTTCACGTACATCATCAGGACGAGTTTATGCTCTTTGGCCGCCTTCTCCAGCCCCTCCTCATAGTCGTGCAGCCATGCACCGGCTACGAGGTAGGAACTGAGGATCCAGAGACTCGCCAGAGCGACGATCACTCTACGCATATCTTCTCCTTATTCTTATGGATAAGAGATTATAACCGATTGTGCATAGAGATTTTGCCCAATCTTTCCCGATTTGTATTTTGGGATTTTTTTTCGCTATAAAGTCGCCAAAAATACCCAGGATAGACAATGTTCAAAGACCGATCGCTACTGCTTTTCGATCTGGACGGGACGCTCATCGACAGTGTCCCCGATCTGAGCCGTGCACTCAATGCGACGCTGGAGGAGTTGGGGTTGCCGACGTACGATGAAGCGACGATTCGCGGTTGGATCGGCAACGGCGCGGCGATGTTGGTCAAACGGGGGCTGGCAGGCAACCGGGAGATCGAAGAGGAGCCGGAAGAGGCACTCTTCGAGCGGGCGATGGAGAGCTTTCTGAAAAACTACGCGGAGGTCCTCAACGATGCGACGGGGCTCTATCCCGAGGTGGAAAAGACGCTGGAAAAGTTGAGAGAGCGGGGCTACCGGATGGCGATCGTCACCAACAAGCCCTCCCAGTTCGTCGGTCCGATCCTGAAAAACCTGGCCGTCGACTCCTATTTCGATCACATCGTCGGAGGCGAAGACCTGCCGCGTAAAAAACCCGATCCCCTTCCGCTGCTTCACGCCTGCGAACGCCTGGGCCGCAGCCCGGAAGAGGCGGTGATGATCGGCGACTCTTCCAACGACATTCTCGCTGCCCGTGCCGCGTCGATTCCCTCGATCGCTGTCAGGTACGGTTACAGCGCCGAGTGTCCGATCGAGAGTTACGGACCCGACGCGGTGGTGAATCGTTTCGGGGAGATTTTAGGGGTTTTGGGTTTTAAGTTTTAGGTTTTAGGTTTTAGGTTCTTAGGTTTTAGGTTCTTAGGTTTTGGGTTTTGGGTTTTGGGTTTTGGGTTTGCGGGTGCAAAGCAAAAAAGTGAGTGAGTGAAAAATGTCTACAAAAGGTATCGTGATCGTCGGAGGAGGGGTGGCCGGAGTGACGGCGGCACTGTTTCTGGGGAGGCAGGGTGTGGAGGTGACGCTGCTGGAGCGTCGGGCGACGTTGGTCTCGGGGCCGCCTTTTTGCCATCTGCACGCAGGAGGCAATCTCTACCGGGAGATCGACGATGCCCAGTGTCTGACACTGCTACGCCAATCGATCGATTTTGCGCGGCTCTATCCCTTCGTCGTGGATCGCCGTCCGACGGTGATCGCCGTGCCGACGGAGGATCGGGGGAGGGCGGCCGATCTGCTGCGAAGACTTGAGCTTTTGCGTGATGCCTACGTCCGGATGGTAGCGGAGGATCCCGGCCGCCGTGTGCTGGGGGAGCCTTCGGAATACTTCCGGCTCTTCGAGCGTACCGAGATGGAGGCGCTCGCGCGGCGGGAACCCGTGGAGCGGCCCCGAAACGCCGAGGAGTGGATGATCCCCGTCGCACGGCATCTGGACCTTGCGCGCGTGCAGTATCCTCTGATCCAGGTGCAGGAGTACGGGCTCAACCTCTTTCGTCTCGGGGCGGGAGCCGGACTGGCGCTGGAGGCACTGCCTAATGTCAGGATCCACCGCGGCACCCGTCTCGTCGATGCCATTCCGAGCGAAAAGGGCTTTCGCCTGCGTTGCGAGGGGGAGTTCAGTGGAGAGCTGGAAGCGGAGTATCTGATCAATGCCGCAGGCTTTCGTACCGGAGAGATCGATGATCTGCTGGGCTTGAGGGAGAAGCGGATGGTGGAGTTCAAAGCCGCCTACACCGCCCGCTGGAAGGAGCGCGAAGCGCTCTGGCCGGAGCTGATCGTTCACGGAGAGCGGGGAACGCCGCGGGGAATGGGGCAGTTTACCCCCTATCCGGCGGGTTACGTACAGCTGCACGGGATGACGCCGGAGATCACCCTCTATCCCGACGGTCTGGCCGCCAGTACCGAGATCAGCAGCCAGCCCCGCCTTCCGGAGCATTTCCTCGAAAAGATCGAGCACGGTTGGAGCGAGGCGGAGCGCGACGAGCGGACCCGCCGGGCCATCGGCCATCTGGCCCGTTATCTTCCCGATTTTGCCGAAGCGGAGGTGGGTGGCCCGCCGCTGTTCGGCGCGCAGCAGATCCCCGGGGAGGATCCCACCCTCCGGGTGGCTGAAGTGGCCTTTCCCCTGCCGCGCTACGCCCGCTGTGAAATCGTCAAAGTCTCCTCCGCTACCGATATGGCCAGAGAAATTCTCCGAGACCTCGTACGTCAGGGTGTGATCGATGGGGTCGCCTCAGATGCGTTGGAGGAGATCCCCGGCTTTACAATTCCGCCGGAGGCTCTGACCCGCCGTGCCCGGCAGATCGCCGGCAACCGGGGATATCCGGTGGAGATGGCGGATCTTTGTGTAGGGGATTGGTTTTAGTTTCCAGGTTTTAGGTTTTGGGTGCTGGGTTTTGTAGGGTGGGGTTGTTATTCCGAGAAGTCGGCTTTTGCTACAATCGTCGGATGAATCCTACAGACTATCTCATCGTTCATACCACCGTCGACGAGCGCTCCAAAGCCGAGTTTCTCGCTCGCACGATTCTCGAAGCTTGTCTGGGCGCCTGCATTCAGATCGTTCCGATCCACAGCTTCTATCGCTGGGAAGGTCGGCTGGAGTCGGCCGACGAATACCGCCTGGAGATCAAAACCCGCACCGACCGCTACGACGCCCTCCAAGCCCTCCTTCTCCACCACCACCCCTACGATACCCCGGAGATCCTGGCGATCCCGGTGGTCGGGGGATCGGAGGGGTATTTGAGGTGGGTGGATGGGGAGTGCGGGTAATGAAAAGCAATCGCTGCATCGATCGGATTGATCGTCTCTTGGCCCTTGTTTCCAAGCTGACTCGGATGGAGCCGCTGAGCTTTCCACAAATCGCCGAGGAGCACAACGTCAGCGAACGGACCGCCCGTCGGGATATCCATAAACTCAAGGAGTTTTTCCCTCTGAAACAGAGCGACGGTCGGTGGCAAATCGATTTGTTGGAGAGTCAACGCCGCCACGGCCTGCTGGCCAACTCTTTGCTGCAGGCGTTTGCCGAAAACCTCCGTATCGAAGCCTCCTGTCTGGATGCCGGTCGCTCCGATCCCCGACTGGTCGATTTCGCCGTGCGCTACCACCGGCTCCCCCGGGAACTGGGAGAACAGCTCCTTAGGATGATGATCGGCGATCAAAATGCCCAATTTGACTACATCGACAAGGAGGACACTCTTTCGCATCGGCGCATCGCTCCGGTGAAGCTCCTGCACGCTCAGGGATTTTGGTATCTCATCGCCTACGATTACGATCGGCAGGCCCAGCGCACCTTCCGCCTCGATCATATCCGCAATCTCCGGACCCTCCCCGGTCTGCCGCCTCTCGATCCTCAGATTCGTCAACGCCTCGAAAAAATCCGCAATCCCTGGCAACAAAGCGACGCACCCGAAACGATCCGCGTCCGACTCTATGCCGATCCCGAGGCGGCCCCCTATCTGCACGACGTGCCGCTGCACCCTACGCAAAAACTCGAAGAATCCCACACCGATGGCGGAGCGATCTTCTCCTATACCCTGAGCCATCCGATGGAGCTGCTCCCCCGAATCAAAAGCTGGATTCCCCATTTGCGAATCTTGGAGCCGGTGAGCTTGAGAAAAATGTTCTTGCAGGAGATAAAAAACTATATCGAAGGAGAGTAATGACAAGTTGGTGTCACAACCTTTGGTTAGAATAGTCGGTATGAAAGCGATTGCCCATATCGATGAAACCGGACGCACGCATCTTCTCCATGCACATCTACATAAAAGTGCCCAAAAAGCCAAAGTCTTTGCCAATATTTTTGGTGCGGGAGAGTGGGCTTACCAAGCGGGACAGTGGCACGATTTGGGCAAATACTCTCAAGCCTTTCAGGAAAAACTCCTTCAAAATCCTGAAAAACGTGTCGATCACTCCACTGCAGGGGCTCAATATGCCATAGACTCCCTCTCTAAGTCTGCAGGGTTGATTCTTGCCTGGCTCATTGCTGGGCATCATGCCGGGCTGGCCGATTGGAGTTCTGCCGATGCGGGGCAGGCTTCCTTGGAAGCCCGACTGAAAAAGACAATCGAGCCTTGGAAAGAGTATGCCGATGAAGAGATATTGAATCCGGATATACAGCTCTACCCTCCCGCAAAAAAACCCACGGATCATTCCCTATGGGTTCGTATGCTTTTTTCGTCTCTGGTCGATGCCGACTTTCTGGATACCGAAGCCTTTTTTGACCGATCCCGTGCCGATTTACGGGGTGCCTATCCTACGATCCCCAGCCTGCTGGAACAGTTTGGAAAATATATGAAAGCCTTGCAAGAGAAGCCCCTCCAAACACCGCTCAATCGCTTGCGCAAAGAGATCCTCGATCGCTGCATCAAAGCGGCCAAAGATCCCGGTGGCATCTACACCCTCACCGTCCCAACCGGCGGGGGAAAAACACTCTCCTCCATGGCCTATGCCTTGCACCACGCCATGCACCATAATAAACGACGGATCATCTATGTCATCCCTTACACCTCCATTATTGAACAAAACGCCGATGTCTATCGGCAAATCTTCGGCGATGCGGTGATCGAACATCACTCCCAATTCGCCCTGGACGATGAAGAGCGTCCCGAACTTGCCCGGGCAAAACTGGCCGCCGAAAACTGGGACGCCCCGATCATCGTCACCACTACCGTGCAATTTTTCGAATCACTTTTCGCCGCCAAACCCTCCCGCTGCCGCAAACTTCACAATATAGCCGATTCGGTGGTCATCATCGACGAGGTTCAAACCCTTCCCATTCCCTACCTCCAGGCGATCATGGACAAGATCAACGCTTTACGAAACGATTACGACACCACCTTTTTACTCTGTTCCGCTACCCAGCCTGCCTTTGAGTCGTTTCACTTGCCTGAAAGTTCTTTCCATGGTATCGAAACGGCAAAAGAGATCATTCAGTCTCCTGAAGAACTAGCCATAAAGCTCCGCCGCACACAGATCGTTTGGGAACATGAAAATCCCAAAAGTTACGAAACGCTGGCCCAAGAGGTCATCCAAACTGGCCAAAGTGCCCTGATTGTGGTCAATACCCGAGATCGTGCCCGCAAACTTTTTGAAACGTTGCAAGCTCTTGAAGCCCCGTGTTTGCACCTTTCTGCCAATATGTGTGGGGAACACCGCTCCAAAGCGATCGAACAAATCCGCCAAAAACTACAGACAAACGAACCGGTTGTCGTCGTCAGCACCAATCTGATCGAAGCGGGGGTCGACTTGGATTTTCCACTGTTGTGGCGGGAAATTGCGGGTTTGGACAGCATCGCCCAGGCCGCGGGACGCTGCAACCGAGAAGGCAGACTGCCCCATTTGGGAACCGTTACGGTCTTTACCTTTTTGGATGAATCCCATCCTCGTTACCTGAGAAACGCCATTGATGTATTGATCGAAATTTTTCCCGAGATTCAGGCCGATCCTCTTTCACCGGAAGCTTTCAAGCGCTACTTCTCGGCCCTTTTTAAAAAAACCGGCAATCGACTGGATCAAAAAGGGATAGCGGCCTATGAAATAGACTATCAAGGGCGATGGCGTTTCGCCACCGTCGCCGAAAGGTTTCGAATGATCGATGACGGCTACAGCCAAAGTGTGATCGTTCCTTACGATGCAAAGGCCGAAGAACTCATCGCCAAGCTTGACATTGAAAACATCAGCAGAAGCGTTTTGAGAAAACTCCAGCGCTATAGCATCAACCTACCCAAACCGACTGTGGAGAAGCTCTTGACCTCACAAGAAATCATCGAAAAACTTCCTGGAGTTTTCGTGCTGCGCAACGAAAATCTTTATACCGAGTCAATTGGTTTCGATGAAAGTAAATTGGGAGTCTTGGATGTGCCGGATCTTGTTTGGTGATCAAAAGATGAAGAGGATGGGAGGAACGGGAAAAGCTATTCCGACCTTTCCCGCTAACGTAATATCAATAGTTTCAATCCTCACTCTTTCATTTAAGAGTGGAGTGAATTATAGCACATCTCATATTGACTTTCTATTGATATTAAGTTAAAATTTTCACAAGGAGGTTAAGCGATGCAAAAAGGAAAAACTTTTCGGCTCTACATCCGGGGACCCAATGCTTGCTTCACTCGTCCCGAGATGAAGGTGGAGCGGGTCAGCTACGAAGTGCCGACCCCTTCGGCTATGCGCGGGGTCTTGGAATCGATTTTTTGGAAACCGGCCTTTCGATGGGTGATTGAGCGCATCGATGTGCTTCGGCCCATTCGTTGGGAAACGGTGCGTCGCAACGAAGTGGGTAACCGCATCTCTACTCGCTCCCCTTATCTACTCATCGAAGAGAATCGCCAACAACGCAATGCCCTCATCCTCAAAGATGTTGCCTATATCGTCTATGCTCATCAGGAGCTCACCGGCAAAGAACCGGAGGGAAACGATCTAAACAAACTTTCAGTCATGTTCGAACGTAGAGCATCCAAAGGGCAATATTTCCACCACCCCTACCTGGGGACACGGGAATTCGCCGTAGAAGAGTTCAGGCTTTTGTCGGACGATGAAACGGTACCCGATCCACTCCCCTTCGACAAAGATCTTGGATGGATGCTCTACGATCTGGATTTTTCCAATCCCAAAAATCCCATTCCCCTCTTTTTCCATGCCAAGCTCCAACAGGGTATTTTGCGCATCCCCGATCCTCGGAGTGAGGAGGTAAAGCGATGATTCTTCAACGACTCAACGAGTATTATGACCGCCTTCTGGATGAAGGTGCAGATGTGGCGGCTTACGGTTTTCAGCGAAAAGAACTTTCCTTTATCGTAGTGTTGGATCAAGATGGCAGCTTCGTCAATCTCGAAGACACTCGAACCAAGGAAGGCAAAAAACTTGTCGCCAAAAGTTTCCTGATACCGGGGGAAAAAAGTCGATCGGGCAAAAACGCGCATAAAGTCGCCAATATTTTGTGGGACAAACCCGGGTATCTCTTTGGTGAGGCCTATCAAGAAGGCGATGTTTACCGCAAACAGCACGAAAGCTTCATTGATGAAATCGAAAAGATCTTCGGCACCGAACCAACAGATGAAGGGGTGCGTGCCGTCTTGAAATTTTTGAAGCAAGGAGATTTTTCTGAAATCCAAAAAAAAGAGGAGTGGGAAGAGATCCGGAAAAAAGGTCCCTTTATGAGCTTTCGTCTTCGCGGAGAGGATCCACTCGTTTGTCAACGTGAAAACGTGAAAGAGAAAATCATATCCGCACAAGAAAACGATGAAGGTTCAAAACAGTTTTGTCTGGTTAGCGGACAAGAAGATCACCCCGCAAGATTACATCCCAAAATCAAAGGGATTTGGGGCGCTCAAAGCAGCGGGGCGACACTGGTCTCTTTCAATCTTAGTGCATTCGACTCCTACGGAAAGAGCCAGGGGGCCAACGCCCCGGTGGGCGAAAAGGCTGCTTTTGCCTATACCACGGTCCTCAATCGCCTTCTTCGTTCTGCTGATCACCGTCTGCGTCTGGGTGACGTCACCGTGGTCTTTTGGTCTCAAAAGCCCAACATTCTCGAAGATTACTTCGCCGATCTCTTCGACACCGACACTACGAGAGTGACGGAATCGGAAGATACCGATGCGATTCGTAAAGTGCTCACCGCTCCAAAGTCCGGCATCTTGCCCGAAGAGGAGCTGGAACTTCCTTTCTTTGTGCTGGGTCTCTCCCCCAACGCCGCCAGAATCAGTGTGCGGTTTTGGTACGAAGGAAGTGTGGGCAAAACGTTGGAGAATATTCGAAGATATTTCGACGAATTACGGATCGTCAAACGATTCGCCGACGAATCAGATTTCCCTACACTGGGAAAGCTGCTGCTCTCTACCGCACTGGAATATAAATGGGACAATGTGCCTCCCAATCTCACCGGTGCTTTTTTCCTGGCGGCGCTTAACGGCACCCGCTATCCCGAAACCTTGCTTTCATCCGTGATCCGCAGGATTCGAGCCGAAGCTGGGAAAAAAGACAGCAAAACGAAAAAGCGAGTTGAAAATATTCCTCGTGAACGAGCCGCGCTTCTTAAAGCGCTTTTGATCCGAAATCACAAAAAGGAGATCACCATGTCACTCGATACGACCCGCAACGATCCGGCCTATCTGTTGGGAAGGCTCTTTGCTGTATTGGAACATTTACAAATCAAATCCCATGAATATGAAGACAAGGATAACAAAAAAGAGCAAAACAAACAGAAAAAGAAAACCCTAAACAGCACAATACGCGATCGGTATTACGGCTCGGCATCCAGCACGCCGATCGCCGTTTTCCCGACTCTACTCAAACTTTCGACCCACCATCTGGCCAAACTGGACAATCCTGGCCTCAAAAACTGGTACGAGTCGCTCATCCAAGAGACTCTAAAACCCATGCAGGAGTGGCCTACCCACTTGCCGCTGGCGGAGCAGGCGATGTTCGCCCTAGGCTATTATCATCAGCGTGCCGACCTCTACACTGCCAAAAACGACAAAACCACCGAAGGAGAAAACCATGAGTAATCCCATCCAAAACCGCTACGACTTCATCTATCTCTTTGACGTCAAAGACGGTAATCCCAACGGCGACCCCGATGCCGGCAACCTTCCCCGTATCGATGCCGAAACGGGGGAAGGGCTGGTGACCGACGTGAGCCTCAAACGCAAAGTGCGCAACTATGTGGCTCTGAAACACGATTATGAAGTACCTTTCGACATTTTCGTGCGTGAGGGGGGTGTGCTCAACGATCTCATCAAAGCCGCCCATGAAGATGAAAGAGTCAAAAAAGAGACCAAAAAAAGTGCCAAAACCGCCACTGCCAGACAGGTGATGTGCGAACGCTATTATGATATTCGCACTTTCGGTGCGGTGCTCAGTACCGGTGAAAATGCCGGGCAGGTCCGTGGACCGGTGCAGTTTACCTTTGGTCGCAGTGTTCATCCGGTGGTCGCGCTGGAGCACAGCATCACCCGGATGGCTAGTACCGACGAAAATGAAAAAACCGGTGAAAACCGCACCATGGGGCGGAAATTCACCATCCCTTACGGTCTCTATATGGCCCATGGGTTTATCTCCGCCGCCTTTGCCAGACAGACTGGGTTTAATGAGAAGGATTTGGATCTACTTTGGGAAGCCTTGGTCAATATGTTCGACCAGGATCGATCCGCGGCCCGAGGCGAAATGAGCCCTAGAGCCATCATAGTTTTCAAACACGACTCCTACCTGGGCAACGCCCCGGCCAATCGTCTCTTTGAGATGTTTAGCGCCACGCCCAAAACCGAAACGCCGCGTAGCATCGAAGATTTCGATATCCAATTGCCTGAGGTTTCGCAAATGCCCCAAGGAGTGAGCCTGCGCATCTACACTCCCGAGGAGGGATGGAAATAGAACCGCTGATGATTTCGGCACTGGAGCATTACGCCTACTGCCCCAGGCAGTGCGCGCTGATCCATTTAGAGCAGGTCTTCGACGAAAACGTTTTCACTCTCCGTGGGCAGCGCCACCACCAACGGGTGGACGATCCCGGTGAAGAGTCACATTACGGCGTGCGGGTGGAGCGGGCGATGCCCTTGTGGTCCAAGCGTTACAACATCATCGGCAAAGCCGATTTGGTGGAGTTTCATGGTAGCACACCCTATCCCGTCGAGTACAAATCGGGCTCCAAACGTCGGGGAACCCCTGAAAAGATCCAGCTCTGCGCCCAGGCGCTCTGTCTGGAAGAGATGTTGGACGTCGTCGTGGAAAAAGGAGCGCTCTTTTGGTACGGATCCCGCCAACGTCAAGAGGTGCGTTTCGACGAAAAGCTCCGAGCCGAAACTGTGGAGAGCATTGCCAAAACCCGTCAAATGCTTGATTCGGGAAAAATGCCTCCGCCCGTGATGGATCATCGCTGTCGTCACTGTTCGCTGATCGAAGCTTGTATGCCGGAACTCAACCAAGAAACCGAATCGTTCGAATCCATTTTCGAGGTGGATGATGAAGCAGATGCTTAATACCCTATATGTCACGATCCAGGGGAGTTACGTTCACCTCGACAATGAAACGGTGCGTATCGAATCGGAAGGTCAAACCCTTCAGCGTATTCCTCTGCACCATTTGGGATCGATCGTCATTTTCGGCAATGTCCTCATCTCGCCCCAGTTGATGGCCAAATGTGCCGAAGATGGGCGTAGCATTACGATCCTCGATCGAAACGGTCGATTTGCTTGTCGCGTGGAAGGCCCGGTTTCGGGAAACATTTTGCTTCGCAAAGCCCAATGCGACGCTTATCGGAGTGAAACGTTCGCACTGCATATCGCCCAGGCGATCGTCGCGGGAAAGATCCGAAATGCCCGAACACTGCTGTTGCGCAGTGGACGTGAAAACGAAAACAACGGGGAGGCCAAATCACTCAAAAACGAAGCAGCCCATTTGGCCGCGATGCTCAAACGTCTGAAGCGCGCCGAAAGTCTGCCGGAAGTTCGCGGCATCGAGGGTGAAGCGGCACAACACTACTTTGGTGTATTCGAAATGATGGTTAAAGCGTCGTTAAGAGAGAGTTTCGGTTTCGACACACGCAACCGCAGACCTCCTAGAGACAGGATCAATGCGCTTTTGTCGTTTCTTTATACCCTTTTACTTCATGATTGCGTTTCGGCACTCGAGGGAGTTGGACTCGATCCACGAGAGGGATTTTTACATGTAATTCGTCCCGGTCGCCCGGCTTTAGGGTTGGATTTGATGGAGGAGTTTCGCGCACCCATTGCCGATCGTTTGGCCCTGGCTATGATCAATCGACGCCAGATCGGTGAAAATGATTTTCATGAAACACCGGGAGGAGCGGTGCTGTTGAACGATAAAGGGCGAAAAACCGTCATCGTCGCCTATCAAAAACGCAAACAAGAGAGCATAGCTCACCCACTTTTCAAAGAGAAGGTCGAAATCGGTCTGCTTCCTCACATCCAGGCAAGATTGCTCGCCAGACACCTACGCGGAGATCTGGCGTTTTATACTCCCATGATTTTCAGGTGATACGATGCATTGGATACTGATCGCTTACGACATCACCACCGATGACAAATCGGGTAGGAGGCGTCTACGGCGTGTAGCGAAAGTTTGCGAACGCTATGGACGGCGGGTGCAAAAATCGCTCTTTGAATGCCAAGGTGACGACAAAACACTACAAAAACTCCGTTTCGAACTTCTTGATGAAATCGACGAAAGATATGACAGTTTACGCATCTATCACATGGGCAAAGAGATCGAAAACAAAATGGAGTCATTCGGTGTGGATGAAACGATTCGATTCGATGATCCACTGGTCTTTTGAATATTTGCGCGAACCGGATGCTTGCGAAAATTCC
>WFQO01000028.1 GCA_015486995.1 Nitratifractor sp.
AGCCCAAAAGAATCGAGAGTATCTCAAGCACTCGACGGCTGCTAAGCTCGCTCCCCAGTTTCATCGCGGCCCCTTGCAGATAGGCTTCAAACTCGAGCAAAATGGCAAATTCCGTTACATCCCGTTCGGCGGGTGAGAAATCCATATACCGGGAGAGACGATCCAGGTTGGCGCCCAACGCGCTGCGATCTTTGGGGAGTTTTTCTCTCTCCAGTTTCGTCAAGTGTGTTTCCAATACCGTTCTCAACCGGCTGGCATCGAAACTTCTGCCGTAACCGCCTGTTGTAAGCAGAGCGTCGACCTCTTTACGGTCGAGGCCGATATAAAAAAGTAGCTTTTTGTCGCTGTGGTCGAATTCGTTCAGATCCGAAAGCAGAAGGATCCGCAACACCCAACGGCGAATCTTTTCGTAATGGTAGGAGCCGGATATCTCATGTCCGGGAAACAACTCTTCGATCTGACGGGATCGATCTTTTCTCCGATCTCTCATTTCGCTCCTCCTTCAAGTAGGATGAGACTATGATACACACTTTGTATGACAACTTTATGACATGTAAATAGATACAAAAAGGAACGTTGTTGTCTATGAGGCCGCTAAAAACAAAGATCTTGGAGTGGTTACGGTTCTATGAGTCTAGCGGATATACTTCCCACGTTGGAGGCAGGGCTTTAGCCCTGTATGACGGGACTGAAGTCCTGCCTCCTGATATAAAAAAGCACACCGGGTCAATCATTCTGTGACGCTTTGCCACCATAAAGCACGAACATCCACTTTTCATTTTTCTTTTCCCCAATGCCGACAAAGCAGAAAAAGGGATAGAAATAACGCTAAAATTCTGCTTTAGAGATTATGTAGGGAAACAGTATGTTCGTAAACAGAAAAAATGAACCGGTCGCTTCTGTTCAGGCAGATCGCCGAATTCATCCCGGGCCTCGATCGGCTCGAACAGATGCAGGTCTTCGCCTCATTCAGGACGATTCCCAAGTATTTGATGGAGTATGACGAGAGCCTCGGTTCTTAATGAAAATATCGCCTTCATCGAGTGCAAATGGCGAAACAAGCGGGAGCTTCAGAGGCTCATCGCCAAGGCGGCACCGTTTGTCGGATCGAAAAAACCGCATTATCGGGTCGTGACGAGACAGGATTATCTCGACGGAGTGGTGTGAAAGGAGCCTCCACAAGAGAAATAATATGCGACGATCTGCCGGTGATGAACCATCTGCTGGAAAAAAGAGCAACACCTGATAGGTTTTGACCTCTGTCAAAAGGAGTGGAGTTCAAAACCGCTATGATCCGCGGTAATTTAACCCAAAAATTGCATTAGCCAGCACACCATCTGCATCGATCATCGGCGGCATGGGCGATTTGTCCAAAGCCTCGACGTATCTGACGTACGTTCTACTGCAAAATTTTGGTTGACCCCGGAGTTCCCTATGATGAAATTTTTTCTACTCTTTTTGCCCTTTCTTCTCCACGCTTTCAATCTCGATACCTGCCGCAGCTGCCATCCTGCCATCGTTCAGGAGTTCGAATCCTCCGCCCACGCACTCTCGTCGGCGAAAAAGGATCCCTTCTTCGCGGCGATGCTTCGGCGCAGCCCCGAGAAAAAATCCTGCCGCAACTGCCATGCCCCGGAGGCGAAGAGTGCGGAGGGGGAGCAGGGGATGACCTGTCTGAGCTGCCACCGGATCGAGCGGATCGAAAGGCATCCGCAGGCGAACCGAAACCTCTATCGCCGAAAGGCTGACAAGCTTCTCTACTCCGCGGAAAAGGGCAGAGAGGACAAGGTGGTCACCTACCACATCGAGCGCTCCTGGCTCGGATTTTCACGCAAAAAGGTCGGCTCGCCCTATCACGACATCGATTACCGCAATCCGATCTACTACAGCGGTGAAGTCTGTATGGGCTGTCACAGCCACAAGGTCAACGGCCACGGGTTGGACCTCTGCCGTATGGGCGACAAAGGGGTGAACCCCGGCGGAAAGAACTGCATCAGCTGCCATATGCCCCGAGTACCCGGAAGTGCGACGACGATCCGTCAGAGTGACACCCACGCCTGGCACGGAGTCGCAGGCTTGCACCACGGTGCGGCGATGCTCGCGGGCGACCTCACGCTCTCCGTGCGGCCGAAAGAGCGAGGCTTCGACGTGGTTGTGAAGAACGACACTCCCCATCCGCTGTTGACTCATCCGGCGCGTATCCTCGAACTGCATACGACGATTGTCCGCGGAGTAAAAGCGCAGAAACTTCCGGTGCAAAAGATGCGCCGCGTTCTCGCCCGAAGGGGCAAACCCGCTGCTCCCTGGCTGGCGGACTCTTTGCTTCAGGATACGATCCCAGCCGCCGGGGAGAGCAAACGCTTTCATTTCTACGTCACGTTGCGGCCCGGAGATCGGGTCGAAACGGTGCTGGAGGCGCGGCTGCTTCCCCCGCCTCTGGCGAAAAAGCTGGGTTTGAAAGCCGAAGAGGCTGCGGCGATCCCTCTCAAGCGAAGCGTGTATGTCGTGGGAGGCTCCT
The DNA here is from genome assembly GCA_015486995.1 of Nitratifractor sp. GTDB lineage: Bacteria > Campylobacterota > Campylobacteria > Campylobacterales > Sulfurovaceae > Nitratifractor. The sequence goes on from WFQO01000028.1 coordinate 2,519, forward strand.
CCTCCGACTGAACAGTTTGAATAACGCCTAATGGAGGTTTTACTCGATGGCGAAGGAGCGTATGCCCCGAAGGGGTGCCCAAGGCATTGGCGACTACCTAAGCTATCGAGTAAATCCTTCTTTTTCAGAAGAGAGGAGCAACGTTAACTCTCAGTTAAACTCACTCAAGTAGACTCTTTCCAATACATTGCAAGGAGCTACATCGTGCAGACGATCGCAAGGATCAAGAACGAAATACGCAAAGTCGTCGTCGGGCAGGAGAAGATGGTCGAAGCGCTGCTGGCGGGACTCCTGACCCGAGGGCATATCCTCCTCGAAGGGGTGCCCGGCCTGGCCAAGACCACGACGGTCAACGCCCTGGCCAAGAGTCTCGGACTGGACTTCAAACGGGTCCAGTTCACCCCCGACCTCCTGCCCAGCGACATCATCGGGACCGAGATCTACGATCCCACCAACAACACTTTCAAGATCAAAAAAGGCCCCGTCTTCACCAACCTCCTGCTGGCCGATGAGATCAACCGGGCTCCGGCGAAAGTCCAATCGGCCCTGCTGGAGGTGATGCAGGAGCGGCAGGTGACCATCGGGGACGAAACCTTCAAAATCCGGCTGCCCTTTCTCGTTATGGCGACCCAGAACCCGGTGGAGCAGGAGGGAGCCTACGAACTCCCCGAAGCTCAGCTCGACCGTTTTATGATGAAAGTGGTCGTGGGCTACAACACCCGGGACGAGGAGCTGGAGATCGCCCGCCGGGTCGCCAACAACGCTTTTGACGAGATCGAGCAGGTCGCCGACGAAGCGGACCTGGAAAAGGCCCGTCAGGAGGCGATGGCGATCCATATGGATCCCGAGATCGAGCGCTACATCGTCGAGCTGGTCTTCGCCACCCGTGAGCCGGAGAAATACGGCCTGGAGAAGATCAAACCCTACATCGAGTTCGGCGCTTCCCCCCGCGGAAGCATCGATATGTACAAAGCCAGCCGCGCCGTCGCCTACCTCAAAGGGCAGGACTACGTCTCTCCCATCGAGATCGCTTATGTGGCCAAAGAGGTCCTGCGCCACCGCATCATCCTCAGCTACGAAGCCCAGGCGGAGGAGATCAGTCAGGACTACCTTATCGAGCAAGTCCTTGCGGCAGTGCCCATTCCGTAGAATGGGAACTGCTGAGTTGGGAATTAGGAGTGAAGAGTGAAGAGTTGTGGATTGTGTTTCTTTGAAACACCTTATCTTTTTAAGAAAAGGAATGAGCTGTTTATGAAAAATAAAATATTTTTCGAAGAAAAACTTACCGAAATTCTTCACTCTTCATTCTTCACTCTTCGCTCCGTTTTCCAAAGGAAAACGAGATGAACATCGCCGCCAAAAAGATTCTCCTCAAAACCCGGAAGCAGGTTTTCGGGGAGATGCTGGGCAACAACGCTTCTCTCTTCCAAGGGGAGGGGTTCGAGTTTGCCGAGTTGCGGGAGTATGCCTACGGCGACGATGTGCGCAAGATCGACTGGAAAACGACGGCGAAGCTGCGCAAACCCTACGTCAAGATCTATCACGAAGAGCGGGAGCTCAACGTCGTCGTCTCCACGATGCTCAACGGTTCGACCTGGTTCGGGACCGAACGGCCCAAATCGGAGTATATGGCCGAACTGGTAGCGCTGCTCGGTTTCTCGGCGGTGAAGAACAGCGATCTCTTTTCGCACATCATCTACGCCGACCGGCTCTACCGCTACAGCAAGCCCTCCAAAAAGATCTTCTCCGTAGGGAAGGAGCTGGAGGAGGCGCTCGACTTCGATCCCCTCGGCAAACGGGGGGATTTCCGCGGATGGACCGATACGCTCTTCAAACGGGTGAAGAAGAAGTCGCTGCTCTTCCTCATCTCCGACTTTGTCGGGGAGGTGGATCTGCGGCTTTTGAGCCGCAAGCACGATGTTTTCGTCCTGATCGTCCGGGACCGTTTCGAGGAGGATCCCCAGCCCCTGGGATATCTGCGTCTCGTGGATCCCGAAAGCGGGCAGAGCTTCGAGGGGGATGTGGGTAGCGGAGCGATGATGGCGTACAAAAAGGCGTTGCGGGCCAACGACCAGCGTCTCTACCGCCATCTGCGCAAAAACGGAATTCGTTATGTCAAGCTCTTCACCGACGAAGAGCCGTTTGCCAAACTGACCAAGAGGATGCGATGAGACCCGATATCAACAGCACTTTGCCGCCGATCAAAGAGATCAAGCCGATGGTCGAGATCCCTGATATGAGTCTGTGGCTCTACTGGGGCGTGATCGTCCTGGCGGTGATCATCCTGGCGGTCGCTCTCTATTTTCTTATCAAAAAACTCTGGGGAATCCGCCGGGAAAACCGGGCCAAAGCCTGGCTGGAGGCCCTGCACCGGATTGAATGGAGCGATCCCAAACGGGCGGCCTATCAGGCGACGAAATACGGCCGGCTGCTTGCCACCGACGAACGGCGCAAAGAGCTCTTTTCCCAACTGTTGCCCCTCCTGGAGCGTTACAAATATCGCAAAGAGGTGGGGCCGGTGGATGAAGAGACCCTGAAACGCTTCGAACTCTACAGGAATGTCTGCGATGAGTCTCTTTAATTCTTTCAGCTTCCAGTACCCCTGGGCGCTAGGCTTGATCGTTCTATTCTGGATCTGCGGGCGTTACTGCCCGGCGCGGACGATGGCGATCTATTTTCCGCACGTGGGTTCCATTATGGGACTCCACGCCCACCGCAGCCGTCTCCTGGAGGTCCTCAAATGGGTGGGGATCGTGGGGCTGCTGCTGGCGCTGGCCTCTCCGGTGATCACCGACGAATACAAAAACATCAACAAAAAAGGCCGCGACATTATGCTGATCATCGATTCGAGCGATTCGATGCGGGAGCGGGGCTTCGATCCCACCGATCCCTACAAGAGCAAATTCGATGTCGTCAAAGAGGTGGTCAGAGACTTCATCGCCAAGCGCAAAAACGACCGCATCGGCCTGATCAACTTCGCCAGTGTGGCGTTCGTGGCGTCGCCGCTGACCTTCGAAAAGAAATTTTTGCAAAAGATCGTGGCGATGCAGCAGCTCGGTATCGCAGGCAAACGTACCGCCATCAACGATGCACTGCTGCAAACCTACAACATTCTGAGCAAGAGCGACGCCAAATCCAAGGTGGCGATCCTACTCACCGACGGCATCGATAATATGAGCCGCACAAGTTTCGATGATATTCGACGACTCATCGCCAAAAGCGACGTCAAGCTCTACACCATCGGCATCGGCAGTTACCGGGATTTCGACGCTCCGTATCTCAAAGCCCTGGCGCAGGCGGGGCACGGCAAATTCTACGCCGCGAGCAACAAGCAGGCGCTGGCGAAGATCTACGCCGACATCGACAAACTGGAGACCAGTAAAATCACGAGCAAAAAGATCGTCCAGCATCGCTATCTCTATATCTATCCGCTCTTTGCGGCGATTTTGGCGTTGCTCTTCTTCATCTATCTGCGTACCGCGAAGGGGGTGGAGTGATGCAGTTCGTCTATCCGCAGTTTTTCTGGGTGATGATCGTCCCTTTTCTCGTTTTCGTCTTTCTGGTGGTGACCAACAAGGACAAGGTCTCACGGATCTTCAGCGAGAAAGTCCTCGAGCGGCTGCGTGCCGACAGCGACACTCTGCCCAACAGCCTGCGCAACCTGGTCCTCTTCGCGGCGGTCTTTTTGATGATCGTCGCCCTGGCGCGTCCCGTGATCCCCAAAGGGGAGAAGGTCATCAACGTCAAGGGAATCAGCGCCGTGATCGCCCTGGATATTTCGGGCTCGATGCGCTCGAAGGATCTCTACCCCAACCGTCTGGAGTTCGCCAAGAAGAAACTCTCCGAACTCCTCGACGCGATGCCCTCCGACGAGATCGCCGTGACGGCTTTTGCGCACAACGCTTTTGTTCTGGCTCCCTTTACGAGCGACAAGGCGACGCTGAAACAGATCGTCGACGGGGTGGATGAGAGTTACATCAATATGGCGTCGACCGATTTCGTCGCGATGGCCGATCTGGCGGCGCGGCTTCTGCGGGACAAGAAGCAAAAAGTCCTCATCGTCTTCAGCGACGGCGGGGACAAGGAGGATCTCAAAGGCTTGGCCGCGCTGCTCAAAAAGCGGGGCATCACCCTCTACGCGGTGCTCGTCGGTACGAAAAAGGGAGCGCCCGTTCTTGACGAACAGGGCCGTCCCCTCAAACTGCGCAACGGCGATCTCGCCATTACCCAACTCAACGAAGCGTTGGGAAAAATCGCCCGAGAAAGCGGCGGCGACTTTGTCGTCGCGGGATACGGCAAATCCGATATGGAAGCCTTGGCGCAGGAGATTCACGGCAAATTCAGCGGCAAAAACCGGGGAGCCGTGCACATCAAAGAGCGGGTGGAACTCTTCGTCTACCCCCTGGCGGGAGCGGTGATTCTACTGCTGATGGGCTTGAGCTCGATGCCGCGTGCGGGAGAAGGCTTCCGCCGCCGAAGGAGTGCGCAATGAGACGGGGAATCTTTTGGCTTTTTTTGATCGGGCTGAGCGCTTCGCTGCACGCGGGGATTCACGATTTCAAAATCATCCAGGCCGCGCGGCAAGCCTATGAAACCGGACAATACGAGCGTAGCGTCCAACTGCTCAAAAAACTGCACAAGGAGAATGCGGCGCTCAACTACGATCTGGCCAACGCCTACTACAAAGCGGGGAAGTACGATCGGGCCATCGCCCTTTATCGCCGGGCGAAGGGCGAAGGGGTCGACGAGCACGCACGCTTGCACAACCTGGGCAACGCTTTTTTCAAAAAGAGGGAATTGAAAAAAGCGATTACCGCCTATGAAGCGGCGCTGAAGATTCGTGACGACCGGGATACCCGCTACAACCTGGAGTTGGCCAAAAAACTTCTGGAGCGTGAAAAACAGCAGCAGAAGCGACAGCAACAGAAAAAGCAAGAGCAGAAAAAACAGCAAAACAAACAGAAAAAGCAGAATCAAAAGCAACAACAGAAGTCATCGTCAAACAAGCAAAAAAAGAGTCAGCAAAAAAACCCGGGACAAAAGCAACAGAATAAACAGAAGCAGGGATCGCAGAAAAACTCTTCGAAGAAGAACGGAGGGGAGAAGGGGCAGAAAAAACGGCAGCAGTCCCCCCAAGGGGAATCGCAGAAGTCGAAGAGTTCGCCGAAGCAAAACGCTTCACAGCAAAAACGACCCTCTCAGTCCTCCGAGAAGCAGAACGCTCCGAAGAGAAAGAATCCTCAAAACAAGAAAGAACTCGGCAAAGGGAAAATGAAGCCCGAAGAGAAGAAAAAAACGAAGCCCTCGCCGGCACAAGCCAAAGCCAAACAGCAAAAGCCGCAGGAGCCCCAGAGCGCTTCTTCCGCGGGAGCTTCCGGAACACGCAAAGCGGAGGCGAAGATGCAGCGCCTCAAATCGATCCAGGCGAAGGAGTTGCGCCGGCTGATGAAGAAAATGGGCGGCGAAAAGATGCCGACGCTGATGTATCAGGCCGGAGAGGGGCGCAAAGCCTCTCCCGAAGTCCACGTCAACCCCTGGTAAGCCCAACGGGACAAAGGAAGTAACAATGAAAAACAGTAGACAGACACTATGGAAGCGAGGGGGGATACTTTTTCTCCTACTCGGTACGCTGCTCTGGGCGGGAAGCGTTCGGACACAGGTGAGTTCGACCCGGGTGAGCCGGGGCCAGAGCGTGACCGTCAAAATCATTGCCGAAGGGTCGAAAGTCCGTTTCCCCTCTATCGCAAAAATCGGAAACTATCCGATCGAAAACCTGCGGCGTAGCAGCAAACTGGAGACCCGTTTCATCAACGGAAAATTCAGCTCCAAACAGCAGCGGATCCTCTCCTTCGATTTCTATCCAGACAAGAAGGTGACGATTCCTCCCTTCAAGGTCGAAGTCGACGGCAAAACCTTGCAGACTCAGCCGGTGGATGTGGATGTCGTCGCAGCCGGGAGCGCGGCGACGGCCGGCCCCGTCGCCGGATTCGCTCTGCGGATGCATGCGGACAAAAAGAAGCTCTACGTCGGTGAGCCGCTGATTCTCACCGTCGATGCGGTCGAGCCGCTCAACGGATCCATCGTGCAGATGCAGTACTCGCCTCCGCAATTCAAAGATTTCTTCGTCAAACCTCTCGGCGGAGAGAAGCAGCTGCGACAGGGGAATGCCACCGTCCACGAGCTTCGCTACCTGCTCATCCCCAACCGGCCCGGGAAACTGCAGATCCCTCCCGCCCAGGTACGCATCGGGATTCGCGATCTTCAGGCGGTGGGCGATCCTTTCGGAATCTTCGGGACACCTCTGAAGTGGTACTCGATCCGCTCCCGGCCGCTGAGTATCGATGTCCGGCCGCTGCCGGTCGCGGCGGATCTGGTGGGGAATTTCACGATGGAGGCCCACGTGGACAAAAAGAGGGTCCCCGCCAACAAACCGGTCAACTACATCCTGACGATCCGGGGGGAGGGGAGCCTGGAGGATCTGCCCGATCCGAGCTTCGACATTCCCGGCGTGACCGTCTACAGCGATGCCGCGGAGGTTAAAAGCCGCCTGGTCGGGGACAAACTCGAGAGCGTCTGGCGCAAAAGCTATGCCTTCATCTCCGATCGTGATTTCACCATTCCGGCCCTGACGTTGAAAGAGTTCGATCCCCAAAGCGGGAAAGTCAAAAAGATCACGGCCCCGGCGATCGCCGTTCACGTGACCGGGGGATCCGCTTCCGCTCCCGCCCGGACGGGCCGTGCCGCCGCCGGGACATCCCGGGCCCCCGCCGCCGCTGTATCGGCGGCTACAGCCGCCCCGCACCGGGCTGCGGACCGCAACGGCAGCCTGCTGACCGACGAAGCCTACTATGCGCGCAAAGCCTACGAAGAGAAAGCCGCCCGTCTACGTTGGTATCTCGCCGGAGCTTTCGCCGCGGGGATCGCTCTGGCCGCACTCTTTTGCCTCCTCTACCGGAAGTTCGCGGGCCGTCCCCGTCGCCGCGGTCCCACCGGACGTCATTACAAGCCGCAGGAGGCCCTGAAGATCCTCTATCCCCACATCAACGAGGATCCGGAAGCCGAAGCGATGGTCCGCCTCCTCTATCGCCTCGAAAACGGCGAAACGGTG
>WFQO01000029.1 GCA_015486995.1 Nitratifractor sp.
CCCTTGCGCTTTCGGAAACTCGCTTTGAGTTGCGGAACTCTCTCGTCCACGAAATCGATTGCCAGGCAGGATTGCCCCTGCCGACCGATACGCCCGAGATACTGCACCATCCGGCCACGGTAGGAGATCGGCATTGTCAGGGCGATACCGTCGAGGTGGCCGATGTCGATCCCCTCTCCGATATAACTGCTGGTCGAGAGAATGACTTCGGCCCTCTGCGCTTTTTCTTTCATCTCTTTTTGCAGGCGCATACTCAGTGAGCCGTGTAAGAGCACTGCATTTACCCCCTGATTGTCGAGAAGATGATAGAGCAGATTCAAATGTTCGATCCGTTCACTGAGAAGCAGGAATTTTCGTCCTCGATGCTTCAATAGACTCTTCACAATCAAAGCGTTACGTTCTTCACATTCGACCATCTCATTGAGAATAGCCGGAAAATCATCCTGCATCGTTTCAAAGCCAGTCGAATGCACTTCCACACGATGCCTTTTTCTGACGGAAGACTCAACCCGATGGACCAACGGACCACATTGCAGGAACATAATCGGATGCATTCCATCCTTACGATAAGGGGTAGCACTAAGCCCCAACAGGTAACGTCCCCGGAAACGCCTCAATGGAATATCGTAACTGGCCGCGGGAATGTGGTGCGCCTCATCGACAACAACCTGCGAATACTCCTCGATCAATTCTGGCCGGCGCCGTAAAGATTGGAGCGTGGCGATATCCAGTTTTCCATTGAGGCTCTTCTTCCCTTTGCCCAAGATCCCGATCTCACTTTCCTCGCAATCGAGATAATCGCTCAAACGATCCTTCCACTGCTCCAAAAGAGTCGTTTTGTGGACGAGAATCAGTGTCGAAACTTTCCGTCGGACCATCACTGCCGCAGCGACAAAAGTCTTGCCAAAACCGGGAGGTGCGAGCAGAATTCCATAGTCATGTTGCAACAGGGCCTCGATAGCTTCCACCTGTTGCCCTCTCGCTTCGAGTTTCAGTGGTGGAATGTCTGCACTTTCCCGATGGCGTCGGTCTTCCCAGACAATCCGGCTTCCCTGTTTGGCAAACCACTGATCGAGTTCTTCCTTTATTCCTCTGGGCAAAATCAAATATCGCTTGTTGCGGTCAAACAGAGTCACAAGCCTCGGAACGTTATAGGTTGATTTCCGCAAACGTTGACGCAGGAAAAATTCGGGATTGGGAAAGGAAGCCATCCTCATCAGACGGTTGACGGCCACCCGGTCAAATCCCTCGGCTTCGATATGAATGGCATCGTACAGAATTCCCCGGACACTTTTAGGTAGACGGATCGAAGCCTTTTCGTCGACAATCCATGGTGTGGAATTCTCCTCGAAGATATTCGTGCCGTTTTCTTTCAGAATCTGCGTCAATCTCTGCCATGATATCCTGTCGGCTTTTTGTAAAACACTCCACTGATCTTTGTATGGCTTCCAACTTTCCGGGTCGACAAAAACGGTTCTGTTTTCCTGGCGGGATCCGTAATGGAGGGGCAAAGCGATCAGATTGCCCAGGCCACCTTCATCCACAAAGTCCTGATGAGGGAATATTCGGTCAAAACTTTCCATTCCGATCCCGTCACTTCGGTCCATCGCCCGGCTGATACAAAGATCTCCGAGCTGTCGTGCTTCGGCGGCGAAAACCGGCTCAGCAAAGAAAAGCCACAAATGAACCCCCGAACCCGACTTGGAGATCTCTATCAACGGTTCAAGGCCCAGCTCCCGACAGACGGAAAACAAAACTCTGGCATCTTCCAAAAAGGTCTTTTTGTCCAGGTCTATCGCCAGAAATCGTGTCTTGTCCCGATCGAAAACCACATAGGTTCCGATACGGATCTTTCCCTCGAGATGTCGCCGGATTACTTCGTCGCTCAACGGCTTCCAATCCTTACCCCGAAAAGTGAACGCCTGTGGGCTGTAACCGCTCCTGCTCCCGTCGTTGCTGATCCAATGTTGAGCGTAAACATCCTCCCGCCCTATGAAAAGCGATCGGAAAAGTGCAATTTTTTCCTGTTTCGACAGAGTATTTTCCGCACTCGAATCCAATTTTTTTCGTAATCGATCGATCTGCCTATCGAGCGTCTCCCGCTCTCTCAGCAGCCTGTTCAGTTCATGTTCAAGTGATTCTCTGCTATCCACATTGATACCCGGAAACTAATATTGATGAGTTAAGTTCAGAAACGTTTTTTCCAATAGTCCGGTTCACGATTCAAATGCATAACGGCGACAATAACGATGGTTCCGTCTTTTAGAGTGTAAACGATACCGAAAGGAAAACGGTTCGTCAGGCAGCGGCGGGTCGTTTCCGTCATCCGTTGCCAGGCTCGGGAAAGCTGATAATACGATGAATGGCGGCGTAAACCTCCTGCGCAAACTCCAGCCCGAGATTCTCTTGCCGCTCTTCATAATAATCAATCGCAGCATTCAGTTCGGCTTCCGCTTCGGGATGAAACTTGAAATTCATTTAACAAAACGATGACGGATCTTACGAAAAACTTCTTCACCCTCGATCAATTCGATCTCTCCGGATTCAATCTCAACCATACGTCTATCGACCTCTTTTTTCCAAAGATCTTCGATACTTGATTTTGAAGGATTCAGACTGTTCAAAAGCTTCTCGATCAATTTTGTCTTCAGATCCGTCGGTAGCGATTCGACATCTGCAAGGAGTTCTTCGGCATTATAGGCGTGCATCCTGTCTCTCCTTTTTTAACAATCATATCATTTTTCCACATTCTCATCCAACATTCAAAATCCAGCATCCAACATCCCGTTTCCGCCTACAGGCGGAAATGGTAAACCCACTCCAAATTCCCCTCTTTTCCCGTCACGGTGCTGGGGACCTTGCGGAGCAGTTCCCAGCCCAGGGCCGCCGTCTCCCCCTCGAAGCGCTCCATGGCCACCGCGATCGCCCTCTCGTCGGTGACGACCCCGCGGCGGTCCCGTTTGGCTTCCCGACCCACCTCGAACTGGGGTTTGAAGAGCAGGATCACTTCGGCCTCCTCCTCCGCCAGCCGGACGATGGAGGGGAGGATGTGTGAGAGGCTGATGAAGCTCACGTCCGAGACGATGATCGGGTAGCGGATTCCCGGATTGAAATCGCGGATGTCGGTGGATTCATGGACGCGGACTCTGGGATCCTCACGTAATGAAAGATGCAGCTGATCCCGCCCCACATCCACCGCGTCTACCCGCGCCGCGCCCTGGCGCAGCAAGACCTGGGTGAAGCCCCCGGTGGAGCTGCCGATGTCGAGGCAGGTTTTGCCGACGATCGCGAGGGGATGTTCCCACAAATAGCCCGCCAGCTTCCCCGCGGCCCGGGAGACCCAATCTTCCCCTTTCGCGACGCTAATTTCATCCTCCGGTCCCACTTTGTACGAGGGCTTGGTTATCTGCCGTCCCCCGACACTGACTCTCCCGGCACGGATCGCTTCGGCGGCTTTGTTGCGGCTGGCGAAAAACCCCCGCTCTACCAAAAAAGCATCCAGACGCATCAACGTATTCCTTGCCTCTCGGTAGTAGATTCGACCGACATCATCTTGCCTCTTCCATCACTCATCTGAGATCTCGAAAAGATTCTTGAGAATTTGTTCCACTTCCACACATTCCTGAGGAGTCAACGTCGCGATCTTCTCCTTCAAGGCAGCTCTCGGCAAAAAGCAGAGCGAATTACAAACCGCATAACTCTCTTCTTTCAATCGCTCCCGCGATGAGATAGCGTAGCGAAACTCTTCGGTGACGATATCCTGTTTTGTCGAAAGAGGAATAACGAGAAAATAATCATATATTCCGGCTTCTACTGCCAGATTGAGTTTATCGGTCTGAAAGATCAATACCGGACGTTTTTTCCCGAATTCGAAACTGTTTCTGCTCTTTCCGAAATCGGCAAGATAGATCTCACCCCTCTTCACTCAAATACCCTTCGATGCTTTCCCACCCTTTTTTCATCAGATCTTCATCGAGTCTGTCACTCTTTTGTGCATCGAGCAGGGCCTTTTTTTTCTCTTCGACCCAGTTTTTGTATTCGATCCTCTTGAGAAGTTCTTTGACTTCCGCTTCGTAGATCGCCGGTATCACGAAGGCCCGCGTCCGATGGCTCCTGGTATCGACCAGACGAATCACTTCCGTAGCTTTTGTGATGAGCGTCGGATTCGTTGTGATCGACCTTATAGCATATTCCACCATTTTTCAATCCTTATTCCAACATTATCTAAATAATATCAGAATATGTCAAAAAGTCAACGGCTCGATCACCACTCTTTCTCCGACAATCCGCTCCACCGCCGCTTCGTCGATGGGCCCGGTAGCGAAGATCCGTACATTGCCCGGCTCCTCAGCCGGCTGCTCCCCCAGCAGCGTCGCCAGACGCCGGGCGATCGCCTCTCCCGTCTCGATCAGTGTCACCGGCGCCTCCATCACCTGCCGGATCGTTTCGGCGGCAAGTGGATAGTGGGTACAGCCCAGGACGATCGTATCGACCCCGGCACGGCGCATAGGGACCAGCCACTCCTCCAGCATTGCCTGAGTCCCGGGGGCGTCGATCTCTCCCCGTTCTATCCGCTCCGCCAGTCCCGGGCAGGGCTGTTCGAGAAGCTCCACCTCCCGGATACCGCAGAGCCGATCCACCAGGGCCTGATACTTCTCCCCCGCCAGAGTGGCCGGAGTGGCCATCACGCCGATCTTTCCTGTTTTAGTGGTATGAAGCGCCGGCTTGATCCCCGGTTCGGTCCCCACAATGGGCAGCTCGGGATAGCACTCCCGCAGTGTGGCGATCGCCGCCGAGGTGGCGGTGTTGCAGGCCACGACAAGAGCATCGGACCCCTGCTCCTCGATAAAAAAGCGGGCGATCTCCAGGGAATAGCGGCGGATTGTCTCGTGGGATTTCTCCCCGTAAGGAGCGTGTACGGTATCGGCCAGATAGAGGATCTCGGCTCCGGGCAGCCGCTCCCGGATCGAACGGACGACGGTGAGGCCGCCCAGACCGGAGTCGAAAACGCCAATGCGTTTTCGGATGGAAAATGGAAGATGGAAGATGGAAGATGAATTGGGACCCATTATCCGAGATTCCGTTTGCTACTGATGAGGATACGACTGAGTAAACGGATAATCGAATCCAATTCCTGATTGAGAGTGGTCACTCTCTTATGGTTATTGGGGAGATACTCGGTGGCTTGTAACAAGGCAATCCAATAACGGGTCTCCTTGGCCTCTTTCAGGGCTATCGAAATTTTGGAGATAAAATCTTTTTTACTTTGGGCATCCTGCGCTTCGGTCACATTCGCCCCGATGGAGGTACCGGCTCTGAGCAACTGATTTGAAAGGGTGAACTCTTTTTTCTTCTCTTTCAGATAATCTGAAAGTCGGACGATCCGGACGGCGAACTGAAAACTGAGACGAACGATTTCATTTCCCTCATTTTCCATCTTCCATCCTCCATCTTCCATCTGCGAAACATACGTTTCGCGTTACGCTCCTTCGTTCATGATGGACAAAAATTCCTCGTTGCTTTTGGTTTTGAGCATTTTGGAGAAGAGGAATTTAAGGCCTTCGACCTCTTCCATGTTCTGCATGGCGTTGCGGATGGCCCAGACTTTCTGGAGGGTTTCGGGGTCGGTGAGGAGCTCCTCTTTGCGGGTGCCGGATTTGGTGACGTCGATGGCGGGGTAGATACGGCGGTCGGCGA
>WFQO01000030.1 GCA_015486995.1 Nitratifractor sp.
CCATACTCTCCCCGTGCTCCTCGACGATACTCTGCGTGATCTTGTAGGAGCAGAACTTGGGGCCGCACATGGAGCAGAACTCCGCCTCTTTGAAGACATCCTGCGGCAGCGTCTCGTCGTGGTATTCCCGGGCCCGGTCGGGATCGAGGGCCAGCTCGAACTGCTTGTTCCAGTCGAAACCGTAGCGGGCGTCGCTCATGGCGTCGTCCACGTCCCTCGCTCCCGGGCGGCCACGGGCGATGTCGGCGGCATGCGCCGCGATCTTGTAGGCGATGATCCCTTCGCGCACATCGGCGGCGTTGGGGAGTCCCAGGTGCTCTTTGGGAGTGACGTAGCAGAGCATGCTCGCTCCGTGCCAACCGCCCACCGCCGCCCCGATGGCGGAGCTGATGTGGTCGTAGCCGGCGGCGATGTCGGTGACCAGGGGCCCCAGGATGTAGAAGGGCGCCTCGTGGCAATATTCGCGTTCCAGCTTCATGTTGCGCTCGATCTGATTGAGCGGCACATGGCCGGGCCCTTCGATCATCACCTGCACATCCTTCTCCCAGGCCTTGAGGGTCAGCTCCCCCAGGACCTTGAGCTCACTCAGCTGCGCCTCGTCGCTGGCGTCGTAGAGGCAGCCGGGGCGCAGAGAGTCTCCCAGGGAGAGAGAGACATCGTAGCGGCGGCAGATGTCCAGGATCTCGTCGAAGGCTTCGTAGAAGGGGTTCTCCCGGTGATGGTGCATCATCCAGGCCGCCATCAGGGAGCCGCCCCGGCTCACGATCCCCATCTTGCGCTTGGCTACGTGGGGCATGAAGCGCAACAGGAATCCGGCATGAATCGTGAAGTAGCTCACTCCCTGCCGCGCCTGTTTCTCCAGAGTCTTGAGCATGATATCGATGGTGAGGTCTTCGACCTTGTCGTTGATGTCGTGGAGGATCTGATAGATGGGCACCGTTCCGATGGGCACCGTGGAGTGGGCGATCACCGCTTCGCGGATCGCATCCAGGTCCCCGCCGGTGGAGAGGTCCATAATGGTGTCGGCGCCGTATTTGAGGCAGACGTCGACCTTTTCGATCTCACCGGCGATATCGCTGGCCAGAGCCGAGGAGCCGATGTTGGCGTTGATCTTGCAGCTGACGGCCATCCCGATCGCCATAGGGTCGAGCTGCTTATGGTTGACGTTGGCGGGGATGATGCAACGCCCGCGGGCCACTTCGCTGCGCAGGAATTCGGGATCGATCTTCTCTTTCGCGGCAATATGTTTCATCTCTTCGGTGACGATCCCCTTCCGGGCGTAGTACATCTGTGTCCGTACGGGATCGTTCTGTCGTGCTTCGAGCCAGGTTTCTCTCATTGGTCTTTCCTCTGGTTCTTTGATGGGTTGTCGAAAGGAGTTATACCACCCCAATCTTAAAATCTTAATGCGTGGAGTCCAACCGCTCCCCTAATCCTGACAAAATTCATCATATTTGTCAAATGAAATGCGAAAGCGATTGTTCCAAAAAAGACGACTTGGTCGATCCAAGGAGAAAGTCAATCCTAAAGTGTTTCAAAAAGTATCGAAAAAGGATGAATAAGCTTCAAGGTGTATAATTTCGTAACTTCTAGGGAGGCTCATCTATGGAGACAGCAACGGACATTACCCTTGTACTGTTGGCGGCAGGGAGTTCGACCCGCTTCGGATTGCCGGCGAAAAAGCAGTGGCTCTATCAGGGCAGAGAGCCGCTCTGGCTCCGCGTCGCCGAAAATTTCGAAGCGGCGGCCCCCTTCGCCCGGATCGTCATCGTCGGAGCTCCCGACGAATTGGCCTATATGCGCCTCTTCGCTCCGGAGTATCGCTACGTCCCGGGCGGCTCCAGTCGGCAGGCTTCGCTGCGCAACGCCCTGACGGAAGTCGAAACCCCCTGGGTCCTCGTCAACGACATCGCCCGCTGCTGCCTCGATCCCGCCCTGCTCGAGCGTCTCCTGACCCATAAAAACGAAGCGGCCTGCATTGTCCCGGCTCTGCCCGCCGTGGATACTGTCTACTACCGAAACACCCCCGTCGACCGGGGGGAAATCCGTCTCATCCAGACCCCCCAACTCAGCCGCAGTGCGGTGTTGCGCCGGGCGTTGGAAAAAGGGGATTTTACCGACGAGAGCAGCGCGATCCATGCCCTGGGAGAGAAAGTCGTACTCATCGAGGGCTCCCCCCGGGCCCACAAACTCACGACCCCCGAGGATCTTGCGCGTCTGGAGTGTCTCGAAGCCCCCGCCTCGGAGCCGCTTGTGGGTATGGGGCTCGATACCCACGCCTTCGAAGCGGGCAAAGCGATGATTCTGGGCGGAATCTCCATCGACTCCCCTTTCGGCTTCAAAGCCCACAGCGACGGCGACGTGGCCGTCCACGCCCTCATCGACGCGCTACTGGGTGCCGCGGGAATGGGCGACATCGGCGAACACTTCCCCGACAACGATCCCCGATGGAAAGGGGCCGATTCGATGCGGCTGCTGGAGGCGGTGGTTTCCCGGATTCGCGGCTGCGGTTTGACGCTACGCAACGTCGACCTGAGCATCCTCGCCGAAACCCCCCGCCTCTCCCCCTACAAAGAGCAGATGCGTACGCGTCTCGCCGCCGGGCTCGGGCTTCCCGCCTCCCGAGTCAACGTCAAAGCCACCACTTCCGAAAAGATGGGATTCGTCGGGCGCAAAGAGGGGATCACCGTCCACGCTGTCGCCACCCTCGGATATTTCAACTGGAAAGAGCATTTATGAAAATCGTCATCATCGAGAACGAACTCTATCTTGCCCAAAGCATCGCCGCACGGCTCTCGGAATTTCATTTCGAAACCGAAATCTACAGCTCCGTCAAAGAAGCGATGGAGGTCGAAGGGGACGTCTATCTCCTCTCCACCAATCTCCCGGGACAAAACTGCCTCCCGCTCATCGAACGCCACCGGGACAAAAACGTCTTGCTGATGGTCAACTACATCAATAACGATACCGTCGGCGAACCCCTCAAAGCCGGAGCACGTGACTACATCGTCAAACCCTTTATGATCGAAGAGCTGATCCGTAAGATCGAGCATTTTCACAACTTTCGGATGCTCCAGGAGCGCAACCGCTTCTACGAAGCCTATCTCGACCGCCTCTACGACGGCATCGAACTGGAGCTCGATCCCGAAGAGATCACCCTCCCGCTCGTGATCCGAACCAACTACCAGCGTATCGCCGACAAAATCGCCCTGCAGCTCAACCGTCTCAAAAAAAATATCCTTACCTACATCAGTCTCGATGAAGCCGGCTGGGCGGACAAAGTCGAAAATCTCGGCCGAGAAACCATCGCCTACCTTCCCCATCTCGAAAAACTCAAAAAGGGCGAGAGGGAGAAGCTCTATCCCCTACTCGAGGGCAAACGCTTTCTGATGAGCGATAGCTCCGGAGAGATCGAGACCCCCTTCCCCACGTTGACGCTCACCGCCCGAGAGAAGCTCTACGACCAGGAGGAGATCCTCACCATCGACGAATATGTCCAGTACATCGTCCGAACGTTTCAGTACAAGTTTCCCGACACCGAACTGAGCAAAAAACTGGGTATTTCCCGCAAGAGCCTCTGGGAAAAAAGGAAAAAGTATGACCTCTTCAAGAAAAAATAAACACGCCCTGCAGATCGATACCGAGGCCCTCTCCACCCTTGCCCTCGTCCAGGAAGGGTTGCTGGCGCCCGTCACCGGCCTGATGGGTCAAGCCGAAGCCCGTGAGGTCGACCGGACCGGACGTTACAAAGGGGTCCCCTTTCCCTTCTCCTTCATCCTCGCTCCCCGGGGACGACGCAACCGTGAAGTCCTGGAGCAGGCACGCCCCGGCGAGACACTCGATCTGATCTGCCAGGGGAAAACCGTCGGAGAGCTCACCGTGGAAGAGGTCTATCCCATCGATCCCCAAGAGCGGGTCGTCCGTATCTACGGCTCCGGCGATCCGACCCATCCCGGAGTCCGCGGCACACTCGCACGTCTCGGTGACCTGGCAGTCAGCGGCCCCTACCGGGTCGAATACCCGCTGATCCGCGACACCGTCAACCGCGTCCAACAGATGATCCGGCGCACCGGCGCGCGGAAAGTCTCGGCCATGATGCTCGCCGCCAACCCTCTCAATCGTGCCCACGAACGGATGATTCGCGAAACCCTGGGTCAGAGCGATCTGATGATTCTCTTTCTGCGTAAACCCTTTACCGACGAGGGCCTGCGCTATGATATCCGCCTCAACGCGCTCAATCTCTTTATCGACAATTTTCTCCCGCGCAACAAAGTCCTGGTGATCCCCTTCGAAAACACCTACATCTTCGCCGGATACAACGAACTGATCCTCGACGCGCTCCTGGCCAAAAATTACGGAGCGCAGGAGCTGGTGATCGGAAAAAACCACGCGGGACTGGGACTCTACTACGATCAAAACCGTCTCAGCACGATCTTCGATACGCTGGGCGACCTGGGGATCGGGATCAACACCGTCGACGAGTACGTCTACTGCGATACCTGCCGCACCCTGGTCAGTATCCAGACCTGCCCCCACGGCCAGCACCACCATATCCACTACCACTCCGATTCGATTATGTCCCTGATCCAAAACGGCCTCCTGCCCCCGACGATCCTCGTGCGCAAGGAGATCTCGGCCAACATCGTCGCCGCCCTCTTCCCCCGTCGTTTTCGCAACCTCCAGGAAACCTACTATTCTTTGATGCCCAGCAGCGGCCTGCTGGAACCACAGAGTGACGAGCAGTTTTATATCAAGCTGATGGAGCTCTATCAGACAAGCTCGCTGACGTGAGTCAAAGACTCACGCCAGAATTGAAAATTGAGGATGGAGAATGGAGAATTTCGGATAAAAAGTCTCCTTCCCAATGACCAATGACTAATGACCAATGACTAAAAAGGCAGAATTTATGAAACTTTCCGAACTTTTTCTCAACTTTTTCGGTGCGGGGAAACTGCCCCGACCCCGGATCGCGACGATTCTTCTCGCCTGGGGAATCGGGGTGGCGCTGTTGCTCTTTCTCGGGCCCAAGAGCCTCTTCACTCTCGCCTTCGCCTTTTTTCTGATCGGGCTTTTCGAGAGTAATAAACTCTCCGACGATCCTGAAAAAACAGAAAAGATCACCCTCGACGCGGCGGTGGGAGTCTGGGTCGCTCTGAGCGTCACCGCCTACGCTCCGGCGCTCACCCCCACGCTCCCCTACGCCGTGCCGCTGGCGCTGCTCGGAGCTCTGGGGGCTTTTCTCCTTTTCGATCGCTGGGCCCCCTCCACCATCGGCTGGATCCGTCGTAATCTCCGCGGCGGCCTCCAGGTGATGCTCGATGATATCCTGGCCGGCTTCGCGGCGGGACTGCTCGTGCTTCTTGCTTTTAGAGGGATCTCTATCTTCGTCAATTGGTCTATGTTTTGAAAAAAATAATTTTATGGGATGCGAAGAGCAAATAAAATAGTTTGAAGTTTTCGGAAAAAAAAGAAAAATAGTTTGAGGATTTCCCCGGTCAGTTCACCGGGAGAAAAAAGTCAGGCGATTTCCGCCTCAGCGGCTTTTTTGCGCATTGTACGCAGGGTGGAAGCCGCCACCTTGATCTTCTTGCGAGTACCGTCTTCGAGAGTGATTCGAACGGTACGCAGGTTGGGAAGCTGACGCTTCTTGGTCTTGTTGTGGGCGTGGGATACGTTGTACCCTACGAGGGGACCTTTACCGGTTACTTGACATCGTCTTGCCATGATAAAGCCTTTATCGAATTTGAATGTTGATTTTCGAGGATCCTGGAAAACACTGACCTATGCGGCAGCGCCCCAGCCTGAAAAAAGTGCTGAGATATTACCCGTCAAAGCCTTAAAAAGCGATTAACTCTTTCCGAGAAGTGCGAAAACATCGATCTCTCTTCCTCGGCGATTCACTTTGCAGTACTCTACGACCATCCCATGGGCACGGGCGTAACACTGCGCAGTAGAGAGTGTAGGGAAGAGGAGTGGACTCTTCCCCTCCAACCCTCCCAGCATCCACTCCTGGACCGCGTCGTATCCGGTAAGTTCGTACCCCAAGGCGACCAGAAGCCGCGCCGTGTAACTGTCGACGACGAAGGCTTCACGATAGCAGGCATAATTGAGAATCGCATCGGCCGTTTCGGGCCCCACGCCTCGACACTCCAAAAGCCACTGTCGATCTACGTTTTCACAAAAGGCGGCGAAGGAGCCGAAACTCTCCAGCATCTTCCGACTCAGGTCCCGAAGGTTGCGTCCTTTGGCCTTATGGAAGCCGCTGGGACGGATTAGCGCTTCCAAAGATACGGCCGGGTACTCCGCCAATCTTTCCGGATCCAACAAATCTTCGTTCCGCAAATTTTCCAGGGATCTTTCGACCCGCTCCCAATTGGCATTCTGCGTCAGGATCGCTCCGACGACCACTTCGAAGCTTCCACTGGCCGGCCACCACCAGGGATCACGCGACGCATTGTCATACCCAAGTGTTTTTAGGCGAGAAAGGAGTTCAAAGGAGTTATCGATCGCCGAATTCATTTTGATCACGGGGAGTTTTGAACTTTTGCGAAAATCCGCGTCTACCGGCCTAGAGATTTTTACCCGCGAACGGCAACAGTGCGCTCGCCCAGGTCAATCCTCCGCCGAAGGTGTCCAGCAGCATCAGATCCCCGTAACGCAGCCTCCCCTCTTCGTAGATATCGTTAATCGCCATCGGAATGGAGGCGGCGGAGGTGTTGCCGTATTTGTGCACGGTTAGGATGATCTGTTCTTCCCGAAGTTTTAGGGCATCACCGACAGCTTTGATGATCCTGTAATTGGCCTGATGGGGAACGAAATGGTCGATCTCCTCGGCCGGCACTTCGTTGCGCCGGAGGATCTCCCTCACGTCCTTGGTCAGTGTCTTGACCGCCAGTTTGAAAGTCTCGTTTCCCTTCATTTTGACGTACTGCAAGCCCTGTTCGATCGCTTCGCAACTGGCAGGATGTACCGACCCCGGAGAGGGAGTGATGAGAAAATCGGCGTAACGCCCGTCGGCACTCGCATGGATATCGATGATCCCCTCTTCGGGATCTTCGGTCGCCGAGATCACCGCCGCACCGGCTCCGTCTCCGAAAAGAATGCAGGTACTACGATCCGTATAGTCGACGATGGAGCTGAACTTTTCGGCCCCGATAAGCAGCACGTTGCGTTTCATCCCCGATTCGATGAAAGCCTTGGCCAGGGTAAGACCGTAAACAAAGCCGCTACAGGCAGCGGAGATGTCGAAGGCCTGGACATTATGAATCCCCAGTTTGTCGGAGATGATGCAGGCGGTCGAAGGCATGTTGAAATAGTCCGGCGTGACCGTCGCACAAAGGACCAGATCGATTTCGTCATGTTCAAGCTCGGCCCGGGCGATGGCGTCACGGGCGGCTTCCACAGCAAGATCGCTGGTCGCCACATCAGGATCGGCAATGTGACGTTCTTTGATTCCGGTACGTTTGACGATCCACTCGTCCGTCGTATCGACCATCTTTTCGAAATCTTCATTACGGAGAACTTTGGGGGGGACATACGCGCCGATGGAACGCATCGACGCATACATAGGTTTGATACTTGAAGCAGTCATAGAATTCCTTCACTCTCGTCGGCGTTATTCTACCACAAAGCGGCTTGCGCATCGAAAGCGGAAAGCCGCTCCGTTCCTCACCGCTCTCGAGCGGGGTTTATTGTTTAGACATATTTTTTCAAAACCTCGGGGATTTCGATGCTGCCGTCTTCGTTTTGATAATTTTCCATAATGGCGACGAGGGTACGGCCGACGGCGAGAGCGGAACCGTTGAGGGTGTGGACGAGGCGGTTTTTCTTGCCGTCCTTGTAGCGGATTTTGGCACGGCGGGCCTGGAAGTCACGGGTGTTTGAGACGGAACTGATCTCCCGGTATTTCCCCTGTCCGGGAAGCCAGACTTCGAGATCGATCG
>WFQO01000031.1 GCA_015486995.1 Nitratifractor sp.
TCTGAACACCTCCAAAGCCCTGGCCATTGTCGACGAGATGGTAAGCAACGCCAACGAAGCGCTGGACGCCAACCCCAAAGACAAGCTCCTCAAGCGCACAATCCTGGGCAACATCGCCTTCGTCGACGAACTCCTGGGGTTCGGCGGCTCCGATCCTTTCGCATGGTTCCAGCACGGAGTGAGCGACGAAGAGCGTGCCAAGATCGAAGCGCTGATTGCCGAGCGTCACGCTGCCAAAAAGGCCAAAGACTTCGCCCGGGCCGACACCATTCGTGACGAACTCTCCGCCATGGGGATCGCCCTGATGGACACCCCCGAAGGGACCAAGTGGGAGCGAATCTAAAGAAAAACCTCAGAACAGTCCTCCCGATGAATGCGATTGTGACGCTTCTCATGTTTGCGACTGCCTTTAGCTTCGAATAAAACCGGAGCTTTTTCCGAACACTTGATTAGAGTTTCTTACTCTTTCAACAGAGCCAAAAATGCCTCTCCGTATCGCTCGAATTTTACTTCACCGATCCCGTGAATCGCCAACATCTCCTCCCGATTTGTGGGACGGTGAAGAGCCAACTCTCTAAGCGTCTTATCGGAGAAAACGACATAGGGGGGAAGTCCGTGCTCTTTAGCGATCTCTTTACGCAATACGCGTAGGCGTTCAAAAAGTTCCCGATCAAAATCTTCATGGCTGTCGGACTCGACAAGGGGACGCCGGGATGGAGTTTTTGTCTCCATGCGTTCCCGACGGATCACCACCGCTTCATGTCCTTTGAGAATTTCCGCGCCTCGGGAAGTAAGGAGTACACCTTTATGCTCGTTGAGGGTTGTAGCTCCAAGCTCCAAAAGTCGATCAGCCACCACTCCCCACTGTTTTTTATCCAAATCTTTTCCGATACCGTAGACCGAAAGAGTTTCGTGCCCGTTGGCCAGAATTCGTCGATCCCGGCTGCCCCGTAGCAGATCGATCAAATAGCCGGTCCCGAAGCGCTGACCGCTTCGCCAAGCCGCCGAGAGAAATTTGCGGGCCGCCTCGGTAATCTCCAGCTGCTCCGAGCTTGGGATCAGGCAATTGTCGCAGCGGTTTCCACACTCATCGAGCACTTCGCCGAAATAAGCGGCCAAAGCTTTATGACGGCAAAGTTCCCCGGCACAAAGACGCCAGAGGGCCTGAAGCTTGTCGTAGGCGTGATCTTTGTAGGCGCTCTCGGGGAGATCATCGATAAAACGCCTCTGCATGAGCAGATCCTGGGCACCGAAGAGCAGCAGCGTCTCGGCCTCCAAACCGTCACGTCCCGCTCGTCCGATCTCCTGATAGTAATTCTCCACACTTTTGGGCAAACTCATGTGCGCTACGTAACGAATGTTGCTCTTGTCGATGCCCATCCCGAAAGCCACCGTTGCCACCACTGTCTCGATCTCGTCGGCCAGAAAGGCTTCGTAGACCCTTCGCTTCTCGTGAGCCTCCAATCCTGCGTGAAAAGCGGCGGCTTTATGCCCTTTGCCCCGCAGGAATTCCGCCAGAGATTCGGTCTGTTTTCTCGAGAGGGTATAGATGATTCCCGACTCTCCTCTGTGTGCAGCCAGAAGTTCCAGAAGCTGCCCCCGGCCATCGCCCAGGCGGTGGCGAGCCGTGACGGTGAGATTTTTCCGATAGAGGCTACCCCGCACACGCACCGGGTCTCGAAGTCGTAGCTGCTCGGCGATGTCCCGTTCCACCTCCGCCGTGGCCGTAGCGGTAAAAGCGGCGATGGGAATACGCCCGAAGCGTTCTCTCAGCATCGAGAGACGGCGGTAATCCTGGCGAAATTCGTGTCCCCACTCACTGACGCAGTGAGCCTCGTCGATGACGAAGAAATTGATAGGCAGCGTCTCCAACATCCGAGAGAAAAAGTCGTTGGCCAGACGTTCCGGGGCGACATAGAGAAGTTTCAGTTCTCCGCGACGCAGTCGATCGAGAGTCACCCGCTGTTCCGCCATCGACTGCATCGATCCCAGCATCGCCGCCGCAATCCCCTGATCCCGCAGAGCCGTCACCTGATCGTGCATCAACGCCAACAGGGGAGAAACCACCACCGTCACTCCCGGCATCATCAATGTCGGCAGTTGATAACACAGAGATTTTCCCCCGCCGGTAGGCAGGATCATCAATAGGTCTCTCCCCCCAAGAATCGCATCCACCGCCTCTTCCTGAAACGGACGGAAGGTCTCATGTCCGAAATGTTGTTTGAGTATCTCGATCTTCGTCATAACAAGAGTCTATCCGAATTTATATTGGAAGCATCGTTTTCATGCCCGAACGGAATACGATGTCTCTATTCATCGATTTTTCGTTCCCGTCTTCGTTCCCGGAAGATCCAGCCCAGCAGTGCCACTCCGACCCCCAGGTTGACCCAGCTTCCTCCATCTTCGAAAAGTTTTTCGACCAACCAATAATTGAGACGGATAATTCGCTCGGGTTCGGTGAGATAACGATGATGTGCCCAGGCGGTAATCTGCGCTCCCCAGCCAAAGGCGATAAGTTCCGGAACAATGAAAAACAACAAAACGCCGACAATCCCCCACACTCCTGTCGAAGGCTTCATCGATTGTATGCTTCGACGAAGGACAGGATTGGCTGATGCTCGTTCAAGGCCACGTTTCATTCGCTTTTTCATCTATATCGCTTTGGATATTCGCTTTTTTTCATCCCGCTATGATTGAGAGCTCCCTCTTCTCTTTCTCTGTTACTCTTTACCATCAAAAAAACGGTGAACTTTGTCACTTTCGACCGCTCTACTGAAATAGTATCCCTGGTAATTGTCACAGCCGATCTCGCGTAAAAACTCCACCGTCTCCTGCGCTTCCACTCCCTCGGCAGTGACGTTGAATCCGAAAATTTTGGCCAATTCGACGATTTTTCGCACTATTTCATTGTTGTTCTCCTGAAAAATCTCAATCACGAATCCCCGGTCAATTTTCAGTTCATCGGCAGGGAGCATCTTGAGATAGTTGAAGGAAGAGTAACCGGTCCCGAAATCGTCGATGGAAAAAAGAACTCCGATTTTCCGAAACTTTTCAATGGTCTCGATGGCACCGTCACTATCTTTGATGAGTGCGTCTTCAACAATTTCGAACATGATTTTCGAAGCGTGTTTCCCCTGTACCTTCCTGTAAAGCTCCTCCATAAAAGCCGAATTGTTGAACTGCTCCGTAGGAAGGTTGATCGACACGCAGGTATCGATCCCCTGCTTTTCCCAAATCTTTAGAGACTCGAGTACCTGCTCCACGACATACTGGGTAAAAAGATAAAGTAGACGATTGCCGTACGTATACTGGAGGAACTTTTCCGGCCCCATCACTCCGAAAGAGGAGGAGTTCCATATCGTCAAAGCCTCAAAGCCTACAATCCTGCCATCTTTCAGAGAGACTTTGGGCTGATAGCGAACGACAAATTCTCCATTTTTGATCCCTTTTTCGATTTCAGAACGCATCAGGAGGAATTTCTGGGACTCTATGTCAAGCTGCTCATTGAAAAAGGTAAAACGGTTTTTACCGCTCTTTTTACTATGATACATGGCCAAATCGGCTTGTTCGACCACCTGTTCCGGAGCACTCTGGCCATTGGGAAAGAGATTGATACCGATGGAGAAGCTGATGGGAATTTCCAATCCATCTTCCCGAAACGGTTCGGTATGCTGCTTGACCAACTTATCGGCCAACAGTGCGGCACTGTGAGTGGCGATGCGGGAATCTTTTCCCAAATCTACAAGAATGAGAGCAAATTCGTCTCCGGAGATTCGTGCCGTCACATCCCGTTCGCGTGCCACCTCTCTTAGACGCCTAGCTACTTCCACAATGACTTTATCCCCTACCGCATGGCCGTAGGAATCATTGATCTGTTTGAAATTATCCAGATCGATAAAGAAAAAGGCGCTGTAGAACTCCTCTTTGATACCCAATTCCCAAATCAATTCCAGTTCCTCTTTGAGTTTCATGCGATTATACAGATCTGTCAAGGGATCGTGATGGGCCCGATGCTGACTTTCGGCGTACGCTTTTTTCAGATCGCTAATATCGAAGAAGTGCGAGACATAATTACTCACCTCCCCTTTGGCGTCACGGATCGCGGTAATGGAAAGTATCTCCGGATAGATGCTACCGTCCTTGCGACGATTGTAGATCTCCCCTTTCCAGTGTCCCTCTCGCTTTATCTCTTCCCACATTTGCCGGTAAAAAGATTCATCATGACGCCCCGATTTCATGATCGAGGGGGTTTTCCCCAGGACTTCATCCCGGGTATAGCCGGTAATCCGTTCGAAAGCCTTGTTGACTTTGACGATTTCACCATGTCGATCGGTAATCAAAATCGCCTCCTGGGAATCGAAAGCCGTACCGTAGAGACTCAACTCTTTCTTCATCGCATTGACGGTCTCTTCCTCCTCGATCCGCTCCAAAGCCTGCTGTGTTGTTTCGAGCATTTTTGCCACGGCATTTTTCACTGTTTCTTCAAAGCGTTGACCCCATGGCACAAACAGATACAGCAGATACGCAGGGGCTTCATCTTTCAAAATGGGGAAAATTCCCAGAAATTCCACCTGTCGAAACAATTCCGGCTCCTCCATATGCAAAGGAAGGAGGAGAGGCTTGCCGCTCTTTGCAACCTCTTTACCTGATCGATGAAACAAAGAGGGCCACTCCTTCTGCAACCGTTTGACAGGAATGTTTTCGCTGACAACGATTCGACGATCGGGCAACTCTTCAATCCAGAAAAACTGGAAATATTCCAAACGGGCAAGGGCTTGAGCCAAACTATGAAAAAGGTTGCTCCGATTGGAAATCTGCAGGGAACTTTCGCAAAAGTCGCTCACCACGGCGGTCAGACGTCTCTCGAAAGCGACATGCCGGATCTTGGACAAAATCCTGTCGAAAAATTCAGTGATGTTTTGCAGGAAAAAAGCAAGAAAAAGTACCAAGACTCCCAGGAAAAGCACTCCTTCAAAAAGGGTTGTCTGGATTCTTTGTTCATAAGCAGACCGCTCTTCGTCGATCTTTTTGAGTACATCCTTTTCAAAACGATAGAGCCGATCGATAAAAGCAGTTGCCGTCTTCCACCATCCGCGTTTACTTTTCACGTCACTATGATCGGGCCGTTTCATCAATTGACGCATTTCTTCATAGTGTCGTTGCAGAGCAAAAGGCACAATACGTCGAAAGCTTACCTGCATCGGTTTAGAAAGCGCCAGATGGACCGTCTCCCAAGTTGCTTTCAGTCGATTTTCATTGATCGAAAGTTCTCGTTCCACTCTGGGATTTCTTCCCTGCGGTCCATAGAGAGACATCAGAAGTGCACGTTCTTTTCCTTCCAATTCGATCAAATCGATCAGGGTCTTGAACAACAAGAGATTCCCGAGATAGGCCCGATCACCCAGTGTCTCCAACATCGGATCGATGGAATGAATCAGTGTATGGTTGATTTGGCTGTAGTCTCCAAAAATCTTCAAAGGATCTACGGCGGCGATTCGACTCTCTTTGCGTAACAGTCCCAGGCGATCCAGTGCACTCAAAAGGCGCTCCACATCTTCCACTCTAGCGATATCCTTCCGTTGCAAGATTTCTAAATAAGCCTTTCTTATCCGATCTGTCTGTCGATATTGTCTCTCAGCCTCAGTGCAAAACTGCGGGGAGAGAGAGCATGCCAAGCTTAATCCCCTCTCCTTTTGTATCGCTTGAATCAATTGAGCGTCAACGGCAAGGTAATCTACCACTTGTTGGACGTTTTTAAGCTCCGAATATTTATGATAATTATCCGAAAGGTACTCTCCCGCGAAATAAAGGATCCCCGCTACCGCAATGAGAAATGCAAGAAAAAGTCGACCTTTCAGTTTTCGAACGAGCTGAGGCATTTCCATCGTTGTTTTTTACCTTATTTTTTAATTTGCATGCCATTAAAAAAGGAAGTTTTTAAAGACTTTGAATTTTTTTCCGGAAGTTTTATTCAACTCATCTTAAACTATACGCTGTATTTTAACGGAATTTATCCAGTATCGCCTCCTGTCCTATCCTATAAAGGGAAAAATCGTATTTCACGGGATCGGCGGGATCGAAACAGCGTAGAGCTTCGGTCAGTTCCAGCGCCGCTTTCATATCGTAGCTTTTACGCTTCAAAAGGCCCAGGCGTAAAGAAACGGAATGGGTGTGGGTATCGAGAGGGACGATCAGATCCGCCGGATCGATCCCCTTCCAAAGTCCCATATCCAGAGCATCACGACGTACCATCCAGCGAAAATACATCATATAACGTTTGTAGGGAGCGCAACGATCGGGATGTCCGGGGACTCGCCCTACCAGGAAATCGTATCCCCGACTCTCGTAGGGATATGCTGATCTCAGCGCTGAAATCAGCTCCCAAAGCCCCTCGCGAATCTCCCCGCTTCTTCGATAGCCGTTTCGGACGATCTCCTCTAAACTGCGTTCCCGCCCCAGCCGCTGCAGTGCAATGAAGAGCGCCGCCACATCCTCCGAAGCCTGAAAGCGGTACTTGAGCCCCCGCAACTTCTCGACAATAAGCTTTTCCGACGCCGCCTCCAAGAGAGAAAAATCCAGTCGTTTTAAAAAGGAGACGATTTGTCGAGCGCTTCCGTAACCGAAGAGCGCGCAGATCAGGGCGATCCGCTCCTCCCGATATTCGGAAGCCACAAGCAGGGGATCGGGCCGTTCCGGTCTTAGCTCCGCCGGGTCGTTGCGCCGGGCGGCTTCCCGATCCAGAAGCCTTTTGAGTGTTTGCCTATTCATCCCGAGGATTATACTTCGATTGCAACCCACGTCGCAAGTGAAACTCGTGCCCTTTCGTTATCGTTTCATCAAAACAATTCAAA
>WFQO01000032.1 GCA_015486995.1 Nitratifractor sp.
CTCGAGCACGGTGCCCGGATCGCCGACGTGAGCGAACTTCTCGGCCATGCGAGCATGGCGACGACCCAGATCTATACCAAACTCGGTAGTGTCAAAAAGAGGGAAGAGTATTTCAAAGCCCATCCTTTAATAGCGAGGGAGAAAAACATGGAGTAGAATTTACTCAAACCTCTCTTTCAAAGTCGCTTGTGCCATAATAAACTCTACGATTGTTTATTGCTGAAAGGAGCGCTAATGCCCAAAGAACTCTTCGCCATTTTCGGGGATCCGGTTTCGCATTCCAAATCCCCCCTGATGCATAATTGGGCCTTTCGCGGCCTGGGCTATCCCGGCTGTTACACCCGTTATCGTCTTCCCGACGGAGAAAAGTTGCGGGAGATGTTTTTCGCGCTCGGTTTGCGGGGTGTCAATGTGACGGTCCCGCACAAGGAGGCGGCCTACCGGGCCTGTGACGAGCTGGACAGTTTCGCCCGACAGGTGGGGGCGGTCAATACGGTCGTCGAACGGGAGGGGAGGCTCTATGGATACAACACCGATGCGCCCGGTTTCCTGCGGGCGATCGAAACGCTGGGCGGGAAGGACGTCCTCTTCCTGGGGGCCGGGGGGACGGCCCGGGCGACGGCGGCGGTGCTGCGGGAGGCGGGGTACCGTGTGACGCTGCTCAACCGCAGTGCCGCCCGGCTGGAGCCCTTCCGGGAAGCGGGTTTCGAGGTGCATACGTGGGAGGATTTCCGGCCCCGCCCCTTCGATCTGGTGGTCAATATGACTTCCGCTGGGCTCAAAGACGAGGCGCTCCCCGCTCCCGAAGCGCTCTTGAAGCCTGTACTCAAAGAGGCCAAAGGAGCCGTAGATGTGGTCTATGGACGGCAGACTCCTTTCCTCGCGCTTGCCAAGGCGTACGGCCTGCCGGCCAAAGACGGCAGCGATATGCTGCTCTACCAGGGGGTGATCGCCTTCGATCTGTTTACCGGCGGGCGCTTTTCCCCGGAAGAGATCGAAGAGTGGATGTGCAAGGCGTTCGACGAATGAACGGCGAAAAAAGCTACCGCCGGGAGCTCAAAAAAGCGGCGATCGGAATCATCGCGATCCTACCGATGATGCTGGGGATCGTGGGCCTGGTCGGGATCTTTCGTGCCTTTGTCAGCCGGGAGATGCTCGCCGCGGTCTTCACCGGCAACGTCGTGAGCGATACCCTGGCCGGGACGGTCGCCGGGATGATCGCGGTGGGGCAGGCGATCGTCAGCTACATCCTGGGAGGTGAACTGCTCGAGCAGGGGATCAGCCTCTACGCCGTGGCGGCTTTCGTCCTCTCCTGGGTGACGCTCGGGGTGGTGCAGCTGCCTCTGGAAGCGGAAGTTCTGGGGCTGCGTTTTACGATATTGCGCAATACTCTGGCCTTCGTCTTTACGATATTGACGGCGGTCGCCGCGGTCTGGAGCGCCCAGTGGCTGCAGTGACCGGGCCGCAGAAAGCGCCCCGGCGTTTTCGCTGGAGGGGCGTGAAGTTCCTGTCGGGGGTGATCGTTCTGTATTTGGCTCTCTACTTTTGGCGGGAAGAGCAGACGATGGAGGCGTTGAGAACCTCTCTCGGTGTTCTGGCGGAGATCGTCCCGATCCTCTTCGTCGTGGTTTTCATCGCCGGGGCGATCCACTATTGGCTCGATCCGAAAAAGCTGGCGCGCCATCTGGGCGAGGAAGCGGGGTGGCATGGCTGGCTCATCGCTTTGGGAGCGGGTATCCTTAGCCACGGCCCGATGTACGCCTGGTATCCGATGATCGAAGACCTGCGCCGCCACGGCCTTCGCGACGGCTACATCGCCGCCTTTTTTTACGCCCGGGCGGTCAAAGTCCCTCTTCTGCCCATCATGGTGCACTATTTCGGCTGGCCTTTTACTCTCTTCCTCTCGCTCTACATCGTTCTGGCGGCCTGGATCCAGGGGTGGATCGTGGAGAAGGTGGAAAGCTAGGGCGGCTCAGACCGCTCCCTCGTCGATCATCGCGTCGGCGACTTTGCGGAAGCCGGCGATGTTGGCGCCCATCAGGAGATTGCCTTCGTCGCCGAACTCTTTGGAGGTGGCGTAGGCGGTGTCGAAGATGTTTTTCATGATGCCGAAGAGACGGGTGTCGACTTCGGCGAAGCTCCAACGCTGCATGCTGGCGTTTTGGGCCATCTCCAGCTGACTGACGGCGACGCCGCCGGCGTTGGCGGCTTTGGCGGGGCCGAAGAGGACGCCATGGGCCCGGAGATATTCGTAGGCGTCGGGGGTCGTGGGCATGTTGGCTCCCTCGTTGACGAGGATGCAGCCGTTGGCGACCAGGTTTTTCGCATCCACAAAGTTGAGCTCGTTCTGGGTGGCGCTGGGGAAAGCGACGTCGCAGGGCAGTGTCCAGACGGCGTGGCCCCCTTCGGGGTAGTTGTGCAGGGGAATGTAGGTGGCGTCGGGATGAAGCTCGGCGTATTTGGCGAGGGATTCGCGGCCCACCTCTTTGATCGCTTTGAGGGTTTTGACGTCGATGCCCTTGGGGTGGTGGATCGTCCCGCGGCTGTCGGAGCAGCTGATGGGGATCGCTCCCATACTGTGGAGCTTCTCGATGGTATAGGTGGCGACATTCCCGGCGCCCGAGACGGCGCAGCGCTTGCCTTTGATCTCGTCGCCGTGCTGGTTGAGAATGTGCTCGGCGAAGTAGACGGAGCCGTAGCCGGTCGCTTCCCGACGGCCGAAGGAGCCGCCCCAGCCGATCCCCTTGCCGGTGACGATTCCTTCGAAATGGGCCGTCAGAAGTTTGTATTGACCGAAGAGGTAGCCGATCTCCCGGGCACCGACCCCGATGTCGCCGGCGGGAACGTCCCGGGTCTGGCCGATGTGCCGGTGCAGTTCGTTCATAAAGGCTTGGCAGAAGCGCATCACCTCCGCATCGCTCTTACCCTTGGGGTTGAAGTTGCTCCCCCCTTTCCCGCCACCGATCTGGAGGTTGGTCAGCGCGTTTTTGAAGATCTGTTCGAAACCGAGGAATTTGACGATGCCGAGATTGACCGAAGGATGAAAGCGCAAGCCGCCTTTGTAGGGCCCCAGCGTCGAGTTGAACTGGACGCGGTAGCCGAGATTGGTACGGATGGTGTTGGAATCGTCCATCCAGGTGACCCGGAAGATGATGGTGCGCTCCGGCAGGACGATCCGCTCCAGGATGCTGTGTTCCTGATAGCGTTTCTCCTCCTCCAGAAGAGGGACGAGGCTCTCGAAGACCTCCGTGGCGGCCTGGTAAAACTCGGTCTGCCCCGGAGAGCACTCCCGGATGGAGGTGAGAATCTTTTCGGTGTAGGCTTTGGCGTCCATGATCGTCCTTTCGGGGGATGGGGATCACAAGGCGGAGTTTATCCGCGCAGCAGGGCGGCGGCCTCCTTGGCGTGGTAGCTGATGATGATGTCGGCCCCCGCGCGTTTGAAAGCCAGAAGGGTCTCCATCATCACTCTCTCGTAGTCGAGGACTCCGGCTTGGGCGGCCATCTTGAGCATGGAGTATTCCCCGCTGACGTTGTAGACGGCCAGGGGGAGGCGGCTGGCTTCCCGAATATCGCGCAGAATGTCGAGGTAGGCGAGGCCGGGTTTGACCATCAGGATGTCGGCGCCCTCTTTCTCGTCTTCGAGGCTCTCGAGGATCGCTTCGCGGCGGTTGGCGGGATTCATCTGGTAGCTGCGGCGATCCCCGAAGCTCGGAGCGCTCTCGGCTACATCCCGAAAGGGGCCGTACCAGGCGCTGGCGAATTTGGTGGAGTAGCTCATAATCGGCAGCATCGCAAAGCCCGCTTCGTCCAGCGCCGAGCGGATGGCGGTGATCATCCCGTCCATCATCCCGCTGGGGGCGATGAGGTCGGCGCCGGCCTGGGCGTGGATGACCGCCTGTTTGCCCAGATTGGCCAGGGTCAGGTCGTTGTCGACGGTCTGCAGGACCGGGTCGAGG
Source organism: Nitratifractor sp. (assembly GCA_015486995.1). GTDB lineage: Bacteria > Campylobacterota > Campylobacteria > Campylobacterales > Sulfurovaceae > Nitratifractor. The sequence continues at coordinate 3,959 of WFQO01000032.1, forward strand.
ATCCCGCAGTGGCCGTGGTCGGTGTATTCGCAGAAACAGAGGTCGGTAACGACAAAGAGATCGGGATGGGCGGCTTTGAGGGCCCGCACGGCCGTGGCGATGATCCCGTGTTCACAGAGCGCGTCGCTGCCGACGCTGTCTTTGACGTCGGGAATGCCGAAGAGGATCACGGCCCGAAGTCCCAGGTTTTTGAGGGTTTCACACTCCTTGATCGCTTCGTCGATGCTGAGTTGGAAAACGCCGGGCATGGAGGCCACTTCGTTGCGGATACCCTCTCCGCCGCGGATGAAGAGGGGGTAGATGAAGTCGTCGACACTCAGATGGGTCTCCTGAAGCAGATCCCGCAGGACGGGAGAGATGCGTCGTCGTCGAAAGCGTGCAAACATAGGTATCCTTCGTTTTTTCGACTATTTTACTCTGTGCATACTGAAGGCGAGGGAGAGAGGGCGTCCGGGAGGATTGAGTATAATGCGCTTATGAAAAAAATCGAAATTTCCGAAGTAGCCACCCTGCCGACCCGGTACGGGACTTTCAGGATCCAGGCCTTTCGTGAAGGATGCAAAGAGCACCTCGCTCTCTTCACCGAGACGATGCCCGAGGTTCCCATTGTCCGGGTCCATTCCGAATGTCTGACCGGCGATGCCCTGGGCTCGATCAAGTGCGACTGCGGCGAGCAGCTCCACGCCGCGATGGAAATCATCGCCCGCGAAGGGGGGATGCTGATCTACCACCGACAGGAGGGGCGCAACATCGGCCTGCTCAACAAGGTCAACGCTTACGCCTTGCAGGACCGGGGGTACGATACCGTCGAGGCCAACCATCAGCTGGGTTTCGCCGCCGACGAG
>WFQO01000033.1 GCA_015486995.1 Nitratifractor sp.
TAGAAGAAGCGGTATTTCTGCCCCTGCTGGCGGTCGAGTTTGGCCTGGATGAAGGCCCGGACCACTCCGGCGGTTCCCTCGGGGCGGAGACAGACGTCGTTGCCCCCTTTGTCGGTGAACTGGTACATCTCTTTGCCCACGATATCGGAGCTCTCTCCCACGGAGCGTTTGAAGAGGCGGGTCTCTTCGAGGATCGGGGTTTCGATGTAGGAGAAACCGTAGTTTTGGGCGATTCGCGCCGCGGTTTCGGTGATATAGCGGTAGCGCTCGGCCTCTTCGAAGATCAGGTCTTTCATCCCGCGCAGTGCATTGATCATACTTTTGCCTTCCAGAATAGTCTCAACGCTCAACGCTCAGCGCTCAGCGCTTATGTCGACGGGATTATATCCCGAGATAGGTTACGATCTTTTGATGGATCACATCGATATCCTCCCGGGCATCGATGATCAGGTAGGGGATGGCCAGTTTGGGGAGGGCATTTCTCATCTTCTCCTGAACCCTCAGAAGGTAGTCGATCCCCCGGGCTTCGATGCCGTCGGTGCTTTTGGCGCCCAGACGCTCCCGCAGCGTCGCTTCGTCGGTCTCGAAGAAGAGAATCCTATCGGGCCAGTCACTCTGCATGGCGAAGCGGTTGAGGGCGATCAGCTCCTCCAGGCTCGCCCCGCCGTTGGCCAGGGCATAGCCGATCCCCGAGAGGAGTCCCCGGTCGGAGAGGAGGAAGCGGGAGCGGTTGGGACGGACGATCTCTTCGTAGTGTTCGGCCCGGTCGGCCAGAAAGAGGAGCAGCTCCGCCCGCTTGGAGCGGATCGTGCCGGTGAGGAGGATCTGGCGCGCCTTCTCGCCGAAAGCGGTGCCCCCGGGTTCCCGGGTGATGACGGCATCGGGGTGTTCGCGGGCGATGCGCTCGATCTGGGTCGTTTTGCCGCAGGTGTCGATCCCTTCGAAAAGCACATACATCACTTTCCTCCGGCAGCAATCATGGTATAGACTTCGGACGGTAGGAGATGCTCGACTTGGCCGCCGAAATGCAGAATTGTGCGTACAACCGACGAGCTGACAAAAGCATGCTCAAGACTGGGCATCAGATAGATCGTCTCCAGATCCGGTTTGAGGGAAGCGTTGGCATAGCCCATCTGAAGTTCGTATTCGAAATCGCTCACCGCACGCAATCCCCGGATGATGATCGAGGCATCGAGCTCTTCGGAGAGATCCACCAGCAGACTCTCGAAACCGATGACGCGAACATTTGGAAAATTCTCGGTTGCCGCTTTGGCGAAGGCGATACGCTGGGTATGGGAGAACATCGGCTTTTTACTCTTGGATTCGGCGACGGCGAGGATGATTTCGTCGAAGACGTTACAGGCACGGCGGACAATATCCATGTGGCCGACGGTGATGGGGTCGAAGGTGCCGGGATAAATTGCTCTTTTCATATGGAGTTCTCCATATGAAAAGAGCATGTTGAATGTTGAATGTTGAATGCTGAATGATTTTGTTCAGATGACTCAAAAAATGCGACAATACTCAAATGACAGACGTCAGTCGATAAAAAACGTTGCACTCTCTTCCCGATAACCATATCTATTCTCCCCAACGCCGGTAGAGCGTGTTTTCGATGCCGAGGGCATCGTACCATTTGCCGACGAAGAAGCGTTCCATGGCGTCGAGATCGTCGTGGTCGCTGTAGTAGCCGGCGACGGGCGGGGCGATGACGACACCGAGGCGGGAGAGTTTGAGCATATTCTCCAGAGCGATGGCGGAGAGGGGCATCTCCCGGGGGGCGAGGAGGAGGGGTTTATGCTCTTTGAGGGCCACGGCAGCGATACGGGTGGTAAGGGTATCGGAGATCCCGCAGGCGATTTTGGCCAGAGTGTTCATCGAGCAGGGAATCACGGCGGTAGCGTCCACGCCGAAAGAGCCGCTGGCGATGGAAGCGGCGATGTCGGTGTCGCTGTGAAGGGTCAAGCCGGCCCGTTCGAAACGGTCGACGGTCCGGGCGTTGTCGGAGACGACGAGGTGAACCTCGACCGTATCAGGCAGATAACGGAGAAACTGCTCACCCAGCCGTACGCCGCTGGCTCCGGAAATGGCGAGGGCGAGTTTCATCGCGAAAGCTCCGCTTTCGAGTGAAGAGTGAAGAGTGAAGAGTGAAGAGTTTTGGTTTGCGTTGCTTTGCAACGCTTTTTATTAACAATTTTTTGGAGGCGGGACTTCAAATCCGCAAAATGCAGGGCTGAAGCCCTGCCCCCAATAACCAATGACCAATGACCAATGACTGCGCCAAAGGCGCCCTCACTGCCGACTGTGTCCAAACGACAAACGACTGACGACGTAAAGCGCCACAGGCGCCCCCAATAACCAATAACCAATAACCAATACACCATTTTATGCGATATTCGTATAGACCGTCTGGACGTCGTCGTCCTCTTCGAGTTTGTCGATGAGGACGGTTACATCATCCATCTGCTCGTCGTTCAGTTCAAGGGGGGTGTTGGGGATGTACTGGAGTTGGGCTTTTTTCACTTCGATCCCTCGCTCTTCGAGGGCTTTGTTGAGTTCGCCGAAGGAGCTGTATTCGCCGTAGATGCGGACGATCTCTTTGTCATCGCCGTGCTCCTGAGGAATTTTATCCTCCTCGATCTCTTCGAGGCCGTAGTCGATCAATTCGAGTTCGAGTTCTTCGAGATCCATTGCGGGATCACGATCGAACTCGAAGACCGATTTACGGGTGAACATGAAATCCAAAGAGCCGCTGGTGAGGAGCTCCCCTTTGTTGCGCACCAGAGTCGCTTTGACGTTGGCGACGGTGCGGGTGGGATTGTCGGTGGCGCACTCGATGATCATCAGCGTCCCGTAGGGGCCTTTGGCTTCGTAGTGCATCTCTTTGATGTCGGCGGCGTCTTTGTTGAAAGCCCGTTTGATCGCCGCTTCGATGTTGTCCTTGGGCATATTTTGCGCTTTGGCGTTGGCGATGGCGGTACGGAGTTTGGCGTTCATCTCCGGGTCGGGGCTGCCGCCTTCTTTGGCCGCCATTGTGATCATCTTGCCCAATTTGGGGAAGATCCGAGACATTTGTCCCCATCGTTTCAGTTTCGCCGCTTTACGGTATTCGAACGCTCGTCCCATCTCGTTCCTTCATAAAAACTTTGGCGGAATTATAGCGTAAGCGGTGTTTCGGTGAGATATGTACGGCATCGATTCCGGATGGAAGGTGTTCTCCGGGATGTTGTTCGGAAAGCTCAATCCTCATAGGAAACTTGGATACAATCCCGTATGCCCCGAATTGATCAGAAAATTTTTTACCAAAAGAACATCGAAAGTTACGGATTGACAGCGCAGGGTGTGGCCTGGGATTCGGCCCGGACCCAGCGACGGCGTTTCGCCGTGCTGGCGGCTCAGCTGGGAGATCTGAGCGATTCGACCCTCGTGGATGCGGGGTGCGGTTTCGGGGATTTCTACCTCTATCTCAAAGAGCGGGGCACTCTGCCGAGGCGCTACATCGGGATCGATCTGGTGCCGGAGATGGTGGAGGCGGCCAGGGAGCGTACCGGGTGCGAGATAGTGCAGCGCGACATCCTGCGCCAGAGCCTACCGATGGCCGACTGGTATGCAGCCAGCGGCTCGATGAACCTACTCAGTCGCACCGAAACGGCGATCTTCATCCGCCGTTGTTACGAGCACGCCCGAAAGGGTTTCGTTTTTAATCTCCTGCAGGGCAGAGAGCGGGAAGGGATCTTCGGCTATTGGCAGCCGAGGGAAGTGCGCGAACTCCTCCGCCCGCTGGATGCTAGAGTGGAGATCATTGCCGGGTATCTGGAGGGGGATATGACGGTCGTCTTGATGTGATGAAAATCCGATTAATTGTCGTCTTGATACGTTCCTCCGGTATTGTCGGGGGTCAACGTGCCCGCTTTTTCGATCAGTAGGCAGAGTACCTCCTCCGTACAAACAGGACGATGCTCGACTCCCTTGGGAACGACGCACATCTCCCCTTCGTTCAACGTAACGATTTTGTCCCGAAACTCCAGTTGCATGCTTCCGGATACGATGAAGAAGACTTCGTCCGACTCGGGATGGCTATGGAAATCGAGTGTGCGATCTTTGACTCTGACCAAAGTGAAAGTGTGGTCGTTGGCGCGGGCGATTGTTTCGTACCGATAGAGTTGAGGAATCGCTTCGCCCAGGTTTTTCAGATTGAGTACATCCATAGTGACCCCCCTCCTTTTTGGAATAGTTTACCGCAAACCGGCCAGCTACCCTTTGACCTTCTTCAGTTTCTGCCCCGCTTCGACCAATTCCAAACGAACGGAGCAAAAATATTCTATACCTTCATCGATCTTTCATCTACTATAACGTCATAGATAGGACATCAAAAGGATATCTTATGACAAATAAATCAATGACAATCTTGATGGTTTTGGCCATGGTCGCCTGGGGGAGTACGTGGGTGAGCGCCAAGATTTTGATGCGATATCTCGATGCGTATTCGCTCATCTATTGGCGTTTTTTGCTCTCCGCTCTGGGATTGGTTCTCGTCATAAAAATCACCAAAGCAAGTTTCAAGATAGACAGGAAAGGATTTGCCTTGGCATCGATCAGCGCGATGGGGTTGATTGCGTACAACTATTTTTTCTTCACGGGGACGCATTACGGTCAGGCCGGTTTCGGCGGTGTTTTGGTCACGACGCTCAATCCGATTTTGACCTTCGTCTTTATCGCTGTGATCA
>WFQO01000034.1 GCA_015486995.1 Nitratifractor sp.
ATCCCGAAGGGAGGAGCGTAATCCTTGGAGATGGAGAACATCGGCCTCAGCCCGCGCAGCTGGCGTCGTCGAGGTTCGCCTTTTCACTGGCGCCCGGCTTATAACCGAAGACCAGTTTGACCCGCCCGTCGGGGAGCTCCTCCTCTTCCAACAGAGCGAAATTGTCGCCGATCTTGCCCAGAAGCCCCATCGGCTTCTTGTGGTTGATCATCACCAGACGCTTGTCAGGCCCGTCGATCAGCTTGAGGCCGGCCATCGCATTGACCATCGGCTCCGGAGGGCCGCATTTGGAAGTGTCGAATTCGTAGACCTGAGTCTCTCCCTCTTTATAGGTAAAGAAAGGAACGGTCGCTCCAGGCACTTCGATGGGTTCTTTGGTTATATCTGACATAATAACTCCTATTTAAAAAGATAGCGCATTATAGAGCGGTGGCTCTGAAGTGTTCTTGATTTCGATCAAGTTTTCCAAGGAAATTCCCCTTCGGTAGATCTGGCTTTCGGAAAACTTAGGATTTGTTTAAAAAAGGTTAAACTTGAGTCAATATAATTCATATATGGATACTGAGATTAACTAAAGGAGAGATCATGAAATCTATCAGTAAAATCGTCACCGCTCTAGTTGCAGGGGCTACAGTCGCCTCTGCCGCTCCCGCACTCAGCGCAAATACACAAAGCGATCCTTTTGCCGACATGGAGCGTGTTTTCCGGATGCAGATGCAGCAGATGCGTGCGATGCAGCAACAGATGGATCAACTTTTTCAAAACTTTGAAAAGAACTTCCAAACCCCTTCGATTGTGAAAATGCCGATCCTGGTCCACTCATCGGGGATTCTCAGTTCCGGCTTTCAGGACAAGGGGGATCATTACGAACTCTCGATTAAGGTCAACGATCTCAAAAACTCCAAAGTGAAAATTTCGACGGAAAACAATATGCTTACCGTCGAAATCACGGAAAACAAAAAGATCGAAAAACAGCAGGGCAAATACGGCAAAATCATCAGCTACTCCAACAGCAGCTCCGTCCAGAGCTTCACCCTACCTCCCGATGCGGATCCCGCCACGGTAAAAGCGGAGCAAAAAGGTAACACCATCGTCATCACCGTCGCCAAGAAGAAAGCGGCCAAAGTCATCCCCATCCAAAAATCCGCCCCGACGAAGACTTCGGGAACTTCCACGAACCAAACAAAGCCGGAGAAAAAAACAGCCCAATAAAAATCCGGGAAAATCCCGGATTTTTATTACGTAATTGCACAGGGGAGGATCATTCGACGACATGGAATAGAGTCTCAACCCTGCAGTGCGGGACAGAAGGCCCGCTTCCGTCGGAGAATAGCGTACTCCCCATGTCGCGGGATAACAATCCTAAGCACAAACTACAGAAATTTCCCCCAACACCCAGAACCTAAAACCTAAAATAAAACCTAAAAACAAACAACGAATCGCGAACTTCAAAAGAGCGAGCCGCTCTCCTCATCCACCTTATCCGGCTTTTGACGATTCGGGGCCAAAAGATCGTGATCTGTCTCACCGGGACGATCAATTTGTACTCCGTTCTCATCGGCGGGCTTCGCTCCCCCCAGATCGACGGATTCCACCGTCTCTGAATTTGATGAACTCCCTACACTGTTTTCATTCTGAGAAGTCTTCTTCCGAGAGGGAGTCGGTACAAACCCCTCTTCGAAAATGTCTCTGGCACCGTTGTCCTTGGGCAAGGGAGAGATTTTCGTGTAGAGCTCTTTGTGGCCGTCCACCTCACCGACATAGACCCCCTCCGGGACGGGAAAGGCACGGGGGGTGTTGGGATCGATTGTCAGCAGATCACGGTAAAAACGGGCGAAAGCCGGTGCCGCGACCGAGCCGCCGGTGGCGTGGCGGCCGATGGGACGGTTGTTGTCCCGGCCGTACCAGGTGATCGTCGTCACCGCGGGAGAGTAGCCGCAGAACCAGGCGTCGACGCTGTCGTTGGTGGTCCCGGTCTTGCCCGCCAACTCCAGCCCCTTGACCGCGGCCTTTTTGCCCGTTCCCCGTTTGATGACATCCATCAGAATATCGGTCATCAGATACGCCTGCTCAGGGCGGGTGAAATCCACGATCTCTTTGGGTTTGGTTTCGTAGAGGATCGACCCCTCTTTGGAGACGATCTTGCTCACGAGCCGCGGTTCGATCATATGGCCGTAGTTGGAGAAGACGGTATAGATCTGCGCCATCTTCAGGGGACTGATCGCGAGATTACCCAAGGCGATGGACATATCCCGGGGAATGTTTTTGACGTCCAGCAGAGCCAAGCGTTTACGGATCGTCTCGAGTCCGATGTCGTAGACCAGGTTGATCGTCGCCAGGTTGCGTGAATGCACCAGGGCGTCGCGCAGGGTGATGAACCCTTTGAAATCCCGCTCGTAATTCTTGGGAGCCCAGACTTTGCGCTTGCCGTTTTTGTAGTACTGGAAAGTCCGGGCCAGGTCGGTGAGTTTGCTGGCGGGGTTGTAGCCCATATCCAGGGCGGTTTGGTAGATGAAAGGCTTGAAGGCCGATCCGGGCTGACGCTTGGTCATCGTCACCCGGTTGAAAGCGCTTTTGCGGTAATCCACTCCCCCCACCAGGGCCAGGATATCGCCGGTCTTGTTCTCCACGGCGATAAGAGCACCGTTGAGATTGCTCTTTTTCGGATTTTCCCTGTAGCGCTTCATCAGGCGCTCGTAACCGTATTTGACCGCATCCCGACCCGCTTTTTGCATCCGCATATCGATGGTGGTATAAATCTTGTACCCTCCGGTGCGGATATCGCCGAATTTCCCTTTGAAACGCCGCAATACTTCGTCGACGACGTAGGGGGCGATGTTCTGGCTGAGGCTGCTGCGGTAAATTTTTGGGACTTCCTTGATCGCTTCGCGGTACTGGGCTTCGGTGATCCAGCCCAAGGATTTCATCCGATAGAGAATGGCGTTGGCCCGGTTGAGGGTGCGTTTGTAGTGGCGCCGGGGATTGTAGTAGCTCGGAGCGTTTGGAATGCCCACGAGGATCGCGATCTCTTTGAGAGTCAGCTTGGAGAGGGGCTTGTGGAAGTACCCCTGTGCGGCGGTTTTGACCCCGTAATAGTTGTTGCCGTAGGCGATCTCGTTGAGATAGCGCTCGATGATCTGCTCTTTACTCAGGACGTTTTCGATTTTCATCGCCAGGATCGCCTCTTTGATCTTCCGGGCCAGCTTTTTGCGGCTGGAGAGCAGCTTGTTTTTGACCAGCTGCTGAGTCAGGGTGCTTCCGCCTTCGACGAATTTGCGGGCTTTGATGTCGGCGACCACCGCCCGCAGGATCGCGTCGGAGTTGACCCCGCCGTGCTCGAAAAAGCGGGTATCCTCCGTGGCGATCAACGCTTCGACGAGGCGGGGCGGCAACTCATCGAAGGTGGCGTAGAGGCGGTGGCGTTTTTTGAAGACATAGGCAAGGCGCTTGCCGTTGCGGTCGAGGATTTCGCTGGAGACCTGGGGGTGGTAGTTGATGAGCTGATCCGCATCGAGCTCCACCTCCTGATAGGCATAGATGAAGGCACCGATCAACGCGATCAGAAAGATAATGGCGAGGATGATGGAGCCTTTGATGAAACGGCTGATCATTGTCGAAACTCCCTATGGGCGAAGCTCGCCTCCACCAGGCGGCGGGTGTAATCCTTCGCCGGATGCTCGAGGATCTTGCGGCTGGGGCCCTGCTCCACCACCCGCCCTTTACGGATAACGAGCATCTCTTCGCAAATCTTGGCGGCGAGATTGATGTCGTGGGTGACAAAAAGCGTGGCGAAACCGAAGCGCTTCTGCAAGTCTACCAGAAGCCGGGCGATCTCTTCACGCAGATGGGGATCGAGCGCCGTCGTCGGTTCGTCGAGCAGCAGCAGCTTCGGATCCCCGCCCAGGGCGATGGCGAAAATGACCCGCTGCAACTGCCCGCCGCTGAGCTGGGGCGGATAGCGGTCGAAGAGGCCCCACTCCAGTCCCAGGAGGCCAAAAAGCTCTCGGGCCCTCTCTTCGGAGGCGAACCACTGTTTACGGATCTTCGTCATCGGCGAAAGCGCGGTAAAAGGATTCTGGGGGATGAAGGCGAGGGTTTCGCCTCGCTTCAACTCGAAGGGGGCTTGCAGATCCATCTCCAGTTTCAGAGTCGAAGGGAGCATCCCGATCAGGGCCTTGAGGGTTAGGGATTTTCCGCTGCCGCTCTCCCCTACCAGGGCCAGGGATTTGTCGATCCCGAAATGCAGATCCACCAGCTCTTTTTCCCCATTGAGAATACGAAGCTTTTCGATGCGGATCACTCCGCCTCCTTTTTCAGAAAGCGGAGCATTCGACGCAACTCTTTTGTCGGGCTCCCGAGGCGCGGAATGATTCGCAGGATCGGACGCTCCACCGTCGGTCGGCGAATCGCCCCGACCAGCCAACCTTTCCGCGTCAGACGCTCCTGCAGACGCAGTGTCTCGGCATCGGAAGCGACGGGAAGGGGCAGGATCTGCGATTGCATCTCGATTCCCAGGATTTCTTGAACGATTCGGCGTCGCTTTTCAAGACGCCGGCACAATTTCTTCGCGTAGCTTCGTATGTACTCCAGATTCTCCAACGCCAGGGCCGTATCGATCACTGAAGGTGCGGTGGAGTAGATCAGAGGCTTGCCCCGGTTTTCCAGATACTCCACGATGTGTCGGCTCGCCAGGATGTAGGCCCCGTAGCTGCCGTAGGCTTTGCCCAGAGTCCCCATTTTGATGTGCCAGGGCTGCGGTACGATACCGTAATGCTCGAAGATCCCCAGCAGATGTTCCCCCAGGACCCCGGAACTATGGGCTTCGTCGACGAGGAGCAGCGCTCCCTCCTCTTCAACCACATCAAAGATTTCACGGGCCATCCTCTCCCCCGACATCGAGTAGACCCCCTCCACGGCGACGATTTTGCGTTCGGCGTCGCTTCGGCGAAGCAAGCGGCGTAACTCCTCTGGATCGTTGTGGGAAAAGAGGGTGACACGATCCTCCAGCAGGCCCGTCGCCATCATTCCGCTGGCGTGATACTCTTCGTCGATGAAGAGCCGGTCCTTTTTGCGCACGAGGGCTTCAATGAGGGCCAGATTGGCCAGAAATCCGCTGCCTGCCACGATCCCGGCTTCGAAGCCGTTGAGTTCGGCGATACGGGTTTCGAAAAGTTGATGGATCGGATGATAACCGTTGACCAACATACTGGCTTTTGGGCCGTGGGAGGGAAAAGTTTCGAGGAGTTTTACGGCTTTTTCCAGCCGTTTGGGCTTCTCGGCCAGCCCCAGGTAATCGTTGGAAGCGAAATCGACAAGAGCGGGATCGAAGAGCCGGCGACGGCGTAGACGCCCGGCCCGGCGTAAAGCGGCAAGCTCCCGTCGGTACGGCATCCCTACCCTTCGATCCAGGGACGGATGATCTCCACCTGCAAGCCCATCGCCGTACTCTCCAACCCCCGAACTTCCCGGATATAGGGTTTGCAGAATCCTTCGACCATACAGGCCCCCGCTTTGCCCTGCCATTCGCCGCTCTCCAGATAGCGTCGCATCTCCTCCTCGTCGAAGGGGGCGAAGCGATAGTGGGTGGCGGAGAGATCCAGGAAATAGCGCCGGGGCGATTTGAGATGGGCGCAACTGACGATGGCGATCTCGTTGCCGCTGAGAAGTCGCAGGATATGCTCGGCATCCTTTTGATCCTTCGCCTTGCGCAGGATCTCTCCCGAAGGCCCGGCCACAACCGTATCGGCCACCAGCAAAGGCATCTCCAGGCCGAAAGCCGCTTGGGCCGCTTCCAATTTACCTTTGGAGGCGTGGTAGACAAAGTTGCGGGCATCGTCGATCTGCAACGACTCTTCGTCGAAATCCACTGGAGATTGGACGAAATCGATACCGAAATCCCGCAGAAGCTTCGCGCGGCTCTCAGAGGCGGAACAGAGCCTTAGCATGAAACACCTCGTGTTTCATGGAGTGGGTAGTGGGTAGTGGGTAGTGAGTAGTATTCGTAGCGTGGGATTGCCATCCCACGAAAGGATGAATGGTGAATGGTGAATGGTGAATGGTTTTGGTGGGCTTCGCTTTGCAAAGCCCTTTTTATCAAATCGTCGCCGAAGGCGACCCCATCATCCAAAATCCGACATCCAAAATCCATCATCCTCAAAACCCTCTCAGCGTAATTCCCAGCCAGACGGCCACCAATCCCAGAGCGATGTTGATGGGCAAGAGAAGATTGGGGATATTGGCCACCAGGGCTTTGGCCCCGGCCAGGTCGCCGGCGTTGAAGTGGCGCTGGGCGCGGATGCGTTTGATGTACATATAGGTGTAGTTGATCGCCATCACGGTCCAAATCACCTCTTTTGTGATAAAGATAGCCTGCTGGGGCCCGTGATGACCTCCCAAAGCGATGGCCATAATGAGGCCGGTGACGACGATAAGAATGACGAAGATCATCACCAGGTTGAAGAGCCGTTCGGTGATCATCAGGGTTTTACCCAGTCTGATCTCGGGATCTTCAATGCTCTGCATCGCCGGATGGACCGCGACACGGATAGCGATCATCCCGCCGATCCAGACGATGGCTCCCAGGACGTGGAGAAAGACGATGAGATGCGCGTAGTTTTGAAACAGGTCTTGCATAATGGCTCCTTCAATTCAGAGAAAATTCCTCCGCAATATGCCGGAAATTCGTTAACGGATTCACATCGTGGGATAGCAATCCCACGCTACACTTTATACTTGCGACGTGAAACCTCATCTTTATTCGGTGGCCCGAAGGGCACCACCCTACACATATATTACTAGTTTCTAGTTACTTGTTACTTGTTATTCACAGATCCAAAACCCGAAACTCTTCGTCCAGATAAGCTTTGGCCGCTTTCATCGCCTCGGGGAGTTTCTCGGGGAGTTTCCCGCCGGCCTGGGCGAAATCGGGGCGCCCTCCCCCGCCGCCGCCGAGGATCGGGGCGATCTTCTTGATCCAATCTCCGGCCTTGACGGGGGTGTTTTTGCTGCCGGCGGCCAGGAGGACTTTGTCGCCTTTTTTCTGGAAGAGCATCACCGCCACCTTCTCGTAACGGTTCTTGATCTCGTCGATGAGCTTTTTGATGTCACCAGCGCCCACTTCATCCACGATGACGGTGATGTCGCCGATCTTCTCTTCGGCCAGCTCTTTGGCCCCGCTAGCCAGAGCGGCGTCCAGCTCGCTCTTGAGGATTTTGATCTGCTCCTTGAGCTTACGAACTCCCGTCAGAGGATCGGGATTTCTAAGCTCTTCACTCAGCTCGGCCCGCTCTCGGCGCAGCAGCTCCACCTGCCGCACGGCTTCTTTGCCGCAGACCGCTTCGATCCGCCGTACCCCGGCGCTGACCCCGGACTCTTTTGTGATCAGGAAAAGACCGATCTCGGCGGTATTGTGGACGTGGGTACCGCCGCAGAGTTCGATGGAGGCGTCGCCCATTTTCACCACCCGCACCTCGTCGCCGTATTTTTCACCGAAGAGGGCCATCGCCCCCTCCTTTTTGGCCTCGTCGATGGACATCACTTCGGTTCTTGCGGGGATCGCCCGGTCGATCTTGTCGTTGACCCAGGCTTCCACGGAGCGAATTTCCTCACGGCTCATCGCCTTGGGATGGCTGAAGTCGAAGCGCAGGCGGTCGGCTTCCACCAGGGAGCCCGCCTGGGTAACGTGCTCACCCAGAATGTCCCGCAATGCGGCGTGTAGCAGGTGGGTGGCGCTGTGGTGCTTGGCGATTTGGCGGCGGGAGTCGTCCACCACCGCTTCGACCTTCTCCCCGACTCGCAGGAGACTTCCTTCGGTATCGACCAAGGAGAGGTTGAGATCGTTGAACTTCCGAGTATCGAGGACCTTGATATTGGGGCCGCCGTCCCAAACGATCAGCTCTCCCCGGTCGCCCACCTGGCCTCCCGACTCGGCATAAAAGGGGGTAGGATCGAGCATCACCCAGCCCATCCCGCTGAGCTTTTCAACCTCCTGATAGCTCTCATCCAGCAGGGCAACTACTTTGGTCTCAATATCGGTCAGCTCATAGCCCACGAAGCGGTTGACGCCGTGCTTCTCCTCCAAGGCCTTGAAATCCCCGCTGACGGCTGCATCGCCGCTGCCTTTCCAGGCGGCCCGGGATTTGGCCTTCTGTTCGGCCATCTTGGCCTCGAAACCTTTGCGGTCCAGCTCGATCCCCTTCTCCCGCAGCATATCCTCGGTCAGATCCAGAGGGAAGCCGTAGGTATCGTAGAGTTTGAAGGCCACTTCACCGCTGAAGACCTCTTTGGTCCGCTCCAACTCTTCGGCGAAGAGTTTGATCCCCGCCTCGATGGTCTCGAAGAAACGCTCCTCCTCCAGCTTCATAGCCGTCTTGACCGCTTCGGAGCGCTTGGGGAGGTAATCGTAGTGCTCTCCCATCTGTTCAACCAGGGTATCGACCAGACGATGCATAAAGGGCTTGCGCATCCCCAGCAGATAGCCGTGGCGGATCGCCCGACGCATGATCCGCCGCAGGACGTACCCTCGCCCCTCTTTGTCGAAATTGACTCCCTGGGCCAGCAAGAAGGTGGTGGAGCGCAGGTGATCGGCGATGACCCGATAGCTGGCGACGGTATCCTCGGTGGGCTCGCGCCCCACGATCTCGGTGATCTTGGTGATCAGGGGGCGGAAGAGGGAGGAATCGTAGTTATTGAAGACCCCTTCCTTGATCGCCACGACCCGCTCCAGGCCCATCCCGGTATCGATGGAAGGTTTGGGCAGGGGATGGAGCACCCCTTCGCTGTCGCGCTCATACTGCATGAAAACCAGGTTCCAAATCTCCAGGAAACGATCCCCGTCGCCCCCCATGTGATCCTCGGGCCCGTGGAAATGCTCTTCGCCCTGATCGTAAAAAATCTCGCTGCAGGGACCGCAGGGGCCGGTGTCGCCCATCTGCCAGAAGTTGTCCTTGTCCCCGAAGCGCATAATGCGTTCCTCGGAAATATGCTCTTTCCAGTAGTCATAGGCTTCGTCGTCGCTCTCGTGGACCGTCACCCAGAGTTTCTCAACGGGCAGTGCCAGATACCCTTTGCCGGTGACGAACTCCCAGGCATAGGCGATGGCCTCCTTCTTGAAATAGTCGCCGAAGCTGAAGTTCCCCAGCATCTCGAAGAAGGTGTGGTGTCGGGCGGTGTAGCCGACATTGTCCAAGTCGTTGTGCTTGCCCCCGGCGCGGATACAGGTCTGAGAGCTGGTCGCCCGGGGCGGCTCGGGGATGGGAGCTTCTCCGGTAAAAATGCTTTTGAACTGCACCATTCCCGCGTTGGTAAAAAGAAGTGTCGGATCGTCGGGCACCAGCGGCGAACTGGGCACGACCCGATGGCCTTTGGAGGCGAAGTAGTCGAGGTAGAGTTTGCGAATGTCCATACCAAACGTTCCTATGCGATAAATTGGGGGTATTTTAACACAAGGCCGCTGCAGCGGCCTTGTAAGCGGTGTCTCCAAAAAGTAGAACGGAAATTCATTCGACGGGAGGAAGATAGACGACCCGGTTTTTTCCTTCTCCCTTGGCCCGATAGAGCGCTTTGTCCGCCCGGGCGAGAAGACTTTCAAGATTTTCGTCTCCTTTACGCATCGTCACTCCGCAGCTAACGGTCAATCCCGGGACCGGATCGAAGCGTTGGGCGGCAATCCTTCGGCGGATCTTTTCACAGAGTTCGACGGCTTCCTTCTCGGAATCCGTATGGATCAGAAGCAGAAACTCTTCGCCTCCCCAGCGGGCCACTTCCCCTTTGCCGTCGATCTCACGGCGTAAAAGCTTGGCGAAAGAGCGCAAAACGTCGTCGCCGATCAAATGCCCGTACCGATCGTTGATCTGTTTGAAATTGTCGATATCCACCACACCGACCGCGAAAGGCCGATCACTTTTGAGAAGTTCACAAGCTTTGTCGTCGAAGATTTTTTTCCGATAGACCTGTGTCAACTGATCGTAGGCGACCTCTTCTTGCAACTCTTTTCTCTGGCGGGCGAGTTCCGTCATTTTCGAAAGAGTGAAGAGAATGTTAGCCGGATCGATATGTATGGCTTCGACAAAAAAGACATCCTCACCGATGCTCAGCTCTTTCATTCCCTCAGAGATCGCACGATGCATCTCTTCGTAACTTCGGAATCCCGGTCCCATTTCCCGGTAGAGTCCAAGATCTTTCTTCAGGATCTCCTCAGCATCGACATTGAAATACTCCAAAAATTTCTGATTGGCAAATTCGATTCTGTTTTCGGTATTGGCCAGGAAAATCATCGCGTTTTGACTGTTGATGATCTTTTTGAGTGTTTCGGTCAACAGCGTCGTCTGATTACTGTACTGAAGCGCTCGCTGACGTATTTTCGTAATTTCGGTGATGTCTTGAAGGAGAATCAAAAGATTTTTTTCATCAAAATGATCGACGTAAAGATTGATGTAACGATCGTTTTTCGAGACGGTGGTGATCGCAAAACTGGACTTTTCTCCGTCGAAAACCTTGTGCATCTTCTCTTCCGATCCGACGAGCTCCGGGAGAAGGTCGAAAACCGAATCGCCTACTTTGAGCCGTCTCTCCTTTCCCAAGAAAGTTTGGATCTCTGCCGAAAACTGTACGATACGGTACTCCCGATCCACGAGAAGATATTCGAAGACATTCTTCGAAAGTATAGCGTTGAGGATTTTTTGCACATTTTTCATGGAGCGATCCTTCGGACGAGTGTTTCAAAAAGAAGAGAGACATTGATGTCGTCTTTGGCCGAGGTGAGAAAGGTGTCGGGAGGAATATCGATCGACCCTAGGGATTCTTCGGGAATCAGATCCACTTTGTTGTAAGCCCGGACACAGACGCTTTTCGGATTGACCGCATGAAATCGCAACGCATGTTCATCGAGCCCTTTGATCGTTTCGGGCCGGGTCAAATCCGCTACGAGGATCGCTCCGGCGGCTCCGGCGAAATAGTGGGTCGGGATTTTTTTCACGGGCGTTGCCCCTTCGATGTCCCAAATCAGCAGTTCAAAATCCAATCCGTCGACCTTCAACGCTTTTTTGGAAATCTTCACCCCGATCGTCGTCAGATAATCATCACTGAACGCATTGTCCACATAACGGCGGATCAGGCTGGTTTTTCCGACATGAAAATCACCCAGGAGAAGTATTTTTTTTCGGATCATTTGAGAGAGTCCTGTAATGATTTCAAGATCGCCCGATCATCGAGATGAAAGGCTATTTTGATCCGTCGGGAAGCTTCGGCATCTTCATGACCCTCGACGAGAATCGGATCCTTCGATCCCATTCCCCGCGAGATCAAAATGCGATCCGCTCCCAACTTTTTGGCCAAGGGAAGCGACGCGAGATAGCTTTTCACGTGTTCCGCCCGGGCAGCTGAAAGTCGGAGATTGGTCTCCTTGTCCCCTTTGCTATCCGTGTATCCGTCGATCTCGATGGAACGGACATAAGGACGCGTTTCGGGATTGCCAAGGAGTATTGTAATGTATTTTTCAAAAACTTTCTTCAATTTTGCAAGCGACTGCGGTTTGGGATCGGCTTTGCCCTCGGCGAAGAGGCCTCCATTCTTGAAATCGAAGCTGCCGTCCTTCCGATGATAACGCGGATCGTTGCCGAAGGTTTTGCCAAGCTTCTCAAGAATGATCGAACGTATTTTCGCGATTTTTTCCGCCCGGCTCAGTTTGGCCTTTTCCCGTCGCAACCGTTTCTGGTAATCCTGAAGCGTACCTCGAAGCCGATCGAGATTTTTCTGAAGTCTATCGATCTGCCTGCGTATTCGCTGCGTCGCTTTTCGGTCCATCGCCGTTTCGGTAGCAAGATGCCGAAAATCCTCTTTCAGAGTAGAAACTTCTCCTTTGTTTTTCCGAATAGAATCGACAAGCTTCCCGTGAAGAGATTCCAGGACATACAGCGGCACGTTCAAGCGCTCGACATAGCCCTGGGGAAAAAGTCGAGAGAGGAGGGAGCGCAACTCGTCGTAGTGCCGAAGATCCGGCACCGTCCCCGAAACGACCCAGTGATCCCCCTCGGTGGCGAGTTTGACTTCGAGTGAAGTTTTTTGACGGATTTCCTCTTCGAGACGATAAACTCGATAATCACGATAGAGCAGATAAGCGACAGGAAAGAGAATCAGCAAAAGGAGGATCAAAAGGACAAGGCGGACCGGGACGGGAGATCCGGCCTTTTCACCTTGGGAGACATGCTCGTTGATCTGCGCGATAAACTCATTGATCGTCCGCTCGATCTCTTTGATCTCTTCGGCCCGACTGTCCCCGTCGAATTCCGAAAAAAAGGTTTGATATTTTTTGAGCAGTTTTGCGAAAAACTCGTTGATCCGCTCCCGCTGTTCGTAATCGGGTTCCCGGTCCAAAAAAGCGATAAGATAGACACTCCCCGCACTTTCGATATACAAAGAAGAGGTTCCGTAGCTGACTAGTTGGACTTCGGAGACTTCCCGTGTTTCCCGAATCCAATCGTTGATGAAGTCCTTGATCGCACTCGCCATCGAAGCGACCATCTGTGGATCGTCGATCTCCGTATCACCCCAATTTGACTCCGCGATCAGCAGTCCCGACTCTCTTTGCACGATAAAAACGGAGAGGATCCGTGCGGTAAAGCTCTCTTCGAGCAGCAGTTCGGTTTCACTCACACCGCTCAGGCGTGCTTTGATTTTTCGTTTGATTTTTTGAAAAGAGAGGCGCTCTTCGATTTTGCGATCGATCGTTTCGAGCAGTTCCCGAATGGCGTTGGTGACGTAGCGGGCGATCATCCCGCCGAGAATCGGATAGAGAACATCGATCATTTGATCTCGGTTGTCGGCGATCTCATCCTTGATCGCCGGCGAAATGACCGGCTGCAGCGCCCGGCCCAGCTCTTCGGGATCACTCTGCGCTTTTCGGGCGATAATCTCGGCGATGGAACGGGAGAGGATTTCGAGAGTCCGTCCCCCTTTTTTCTCCAGGGACGCCAGCAGAAGAGTGTCGAAGAGAGGAAAGAGTTTTTTGCGAATCTCCTCTTCGTCGTAACACTCAAACTCGAGTCGGTTGACCCGCTCGATCAATTCATCGAATCTCCTCAGCTCCTCCCCGACCAGCAGTTCTCTGAGCTGTCGGAGTTCGTCATTCTCCTGCTGCAGCTTCGGTCTCCAACACAGGGATCAATGTCTGGGCCTCTGAGCCCTGAAGTTTCATCGCGACATCCAGGAGCATCTCCGCCAAACCGTTCCGCGAAATCTTGTCGTTATCGAGGTTTGTGAGTTCGCGATTGAGTACCGCTTCGATCTCCCGGCGCATCCGCTCGAGCTCTTCACGGAGTTTTCCGCTCTCATCTTCCATATTTTCCCGGGTGATCGTCAGTTTGTTCAACAGTTCGTTTTTCAGATTGCGCACTTGCGTCTGCATCGCTTCATCCGTCGTATCGATCAACTCTTTGAGCTTGTTGCGATCTTTTTGCGTCATCTCCGCCAAGTCGTCTATTTTCTGATCCAGCGCCTCGGTCGCCCGCTGACTCTCCCGACTCAGTTTGCTGACACTCTCGTCCAGACGGCGGGAAAGTCTCTCCTCCAGCGCTTTCATTTCATTCGACAATTCATCGAAGCGCGACTCGAACTCTTTGATCTGTTGTCCGAAAATCAATTCTCTGATCTGATCCACATTGTTGACATTTGTATTAGACATTTCCTATCCTTCCTCCCTCTTTTTCATAAAATTTTGAAAAGAGATGCTCATTCGCTCTCTTATTTTTGTTTCATGATTATAGTCAAATTGTCAGAAAAACTCCCTCAATTCCCAATGATTTTCCTGGAAAAAGTTTTTTCTTTCAATCTTTTCAGAAGTGCTGTATATTGCACAGATCGTGTTAAAGTATATTCCTCATTACTATAGCGTAGTGCATGACGAAAAGGTTGAGTACGAAGATGAGCATAGAAGAACTCCGGGAGAAGAAGTGCTGCCAGCGGGTCCGCTCCTTGCCGTTGGTTTTGTAGGCGATGACGAAATGCACGACCGTCGCCACGGTCAGGATGGCCACGAGGATCGCTTTCATCATCAGAGCGTGGGAGATCTCCGTCCCGTTGGGATGCAGGAGGAGCTGAAAGAGGTTGAAACGAAAGCCCAGAATGAAACCGGTGGTCAATAGAATCACCAGAGAACCCACCTCGAACCAGCCGAAGATCGGCCCCACATAGGGATAGACCGACTCCTGCGCCTTTTTGTCCCGCAGCGTCACCCCCAGAATAAACATAAAGACAGAGCCGCCGATCCAGGAGATCGCCATCAGCAGATGCAGGTGAAAAGCCCATTCGGTGATCCAGGAAAACATTATCCTTCCTCTCAATTCTCGTCGATTTTCAGGACCGCCATAAAGGCCTCCTGCGGCACATTGACCTTGCCGATCGCTTTCATCCGTTTTTTCCCGGCTTTCTGCTTTTCGAGCAGTTTCCGCTTACGGGTGATGTCACCGCCGTAGCATTTTGCGGTAACGTTTTTGCCCATCGATTTGACGTTGCTTCGGGCGATGACGGTGTTGCCGATGCTGGCCTGGATGGCGACTTCGAAGAGTTGGCGGGGAATGAGTTCTTTGAGCTTTTCGACGAATGCGAGACCGCGGCTGCGGGCTTTCTCTTTGGGGACGATGATGGAGAGGGCATCGACGACTTCCCCGGCGACACGGATGTCGAGCTTGACCAGATCCCCGGGGCGGAAACCTATGGGTTCGTAGTCGAAGCTGGCGTAGCCTTTGGTGACCGTCTTGAGTCGATCGTAGAAATCCATGACGATCTCGTTCATCGGAATATCGTACTCCATCAGGACCCGATTTTCATTGAGATAGTCCATCTTGACCTGAATGCCCCGGCGATCGTTGAGAAGCTTGATCAGGTTGCCCACATAGTCGTTGGGAGTCAGGATCGTCGCTTTGACGTAGGGTTCGTAGATCGTCTCGATCTTGGAGCTGTCGGGCATCTCGGAGGGGTTTTGGATCGTGATCTCTTCGCCGTTGGTGAGCTTGACCTTGTAAACGACGCTGGGGGCCGTGGCGATGAGCTCCAGGCCGAATTCCCGCTCCAGCCGCTCTTTGACCACCTCCATGTGCAGCATCCCCAGGAAACCGACCCTAAATCCCGATCCCAGAGCCGCGGAGGATTCGGGCTCGAAGCTCAGGGCCGAATCGTTGAGCTTGAGTTTGTTGAGCGCGTCGCGCAAATCTTCGAACTTATCGGTCTCGATGGGATAGATTCCGGCGAAGACGAAGGGTTTGGCCGGCTCAAAGCCCGGTACCGGCTCTGCGGTGGGGTTTTTGGCGTCGGTGACCGTATCACCCACCTGGAGCGCCTCGACCGTCTTGAGACCCGTGACGACGATCCCGACCTCTCCCGTACGCAACTCGGAAGTTTTGATCGGCTTGAGCGGATGCGGATACATCAAATCCAGGACCTGATGCTCCTCACCGGTTCCCATGATCTGAATCTTTTGCCCCTTCTCGATCTTTCCGTCGAAGACCCGCACCAGGGCCAGGGCTCCCAGGTAATTGTCGAACCAGCTGTCGTAGATCAGGGCTTTGGCCGGAGATGCTTCGTCGCCGTTAGGTGCGGGGATCTTCTCGACAATCATGTCGATCAACTCCTTGACCCCCTGCCCGGTCTTGGCGGAGACCAGAGCGTGTTCGGTCGCATCGATGCCGATGGCCTCCTCCAGCTCCGTCAACACCCTGTCGGGATCGGCGGCGGGGAGGTCGATCTTGTTGACGACGGGGATCAGTTCCAGATCGTTCTCGAGGGCGATATAGACGTTGGCGATGGTCTGGGCCTCGACTCCCTGGGCGGCGTCGACCACCAGCAGCGCCCCTTCGCAGGAGGCCAGAGAGCGGCTCACTTCGTAGGAAAAATCGACGTGGCCCGGGGTGTCGATAAGGTTGAGGACGTAATGCTCTCCGTCTTTGACATAGTCGAGGCGGACCGACTGGGCCTTGATGGTGATCCCCCGCTCCTTTTCGATGTCCATGGTATCCATGAGCTGGGCGCTCATCTGGCGATCACTGACGGCACCGCACTCTTGGATGATCCGGTCGGCGAGAGTCGATTTTCCGTGATCGATGTGGGCGATAATAGAGAAGTTCCGGATATGGGACTGGGGCACTTTGGCGGCCAAGGGCACTCCTTTGGAGGCAAAAAAATTTTGGAAGAATTTTATCGAAAAAGGGTGAACGGATCACTCTTCTACAAAGCAATCCAGTTTGAGGCATTCTCCAAAAGGGGGCTGAGACTCTCCGGCCAAGACCCAGAGCGTATCGTAGAGCGGCGCTTCGGCCGGGAAAACCCCCATTCCGTCGGTAAAATAGAGCAAAGCCCTCGGCGGCTCCAAGGTCCGATCCACGTAATCGAAGACCGGCCTGAAATCGGTCCCCGCTCCGCCGATGATCTCGCACTCGAGGGGTTCGCCGCTCTCGAAACGGCGATGCCGGCGGATC
>WFQO01000035.1 GCA_015486995.1 Nitratifractor sp.
TCCAGAAGGACCATGCCGAATCCTTCACCCAGATCAATACCCTTGCCGATCAGAACTTTGCCGAGGCGATCTGTGATCTCGGGCAATTCTACGAATACGGTATCGGCATCGGCAAAGACCGAGAGATGGCGCTTTTACTCTACGAAGAGGCGGCCGAACTCGGCGTGGCTCGAGCCCGAAAACATTACGAAAGACTGAAAAACTCTCGAGGAATCAAAGGTTTGCTCGGGAAGGTGAAAGTTCCGATCAAATTGCCGAAGAAGACAAAATAAGTCGTTCAATCTCCTCGTAGGCCACTCCCATCATTTTATCGATCTCTTCATCGGTGATGATGTAGGGCGGCATGAAATAGATGACGTTTCCCAGCGGGCGTAGCAGGACTTCATGCTCCAGGCCGTAGCGGTAGACCTCCAGGCCGATGCGTTCTTCGGGAGCGTAGCCTTCGAGCTCCACGGCGGCGATCATTCCGGTCTGTCGGATCTCTTTGACATTGTCGAGTTGTGTAAATTTTTGCAGGTTTCGGGCGATGCGTTCGCTTTTTCTCCGGTTTTTTTTCAGCACGTCGTCGCTTTCGAAAATCTCCAGCGTCGCCAGGGCCGCGGCGCAGGCGATGGGGTTGCCGGTATAGCTGTGGGAGTGGAGGAAGGCTTTGTGTTCGTTGTAATCGCAGTAGAAGGCGCCGTAGATTTCGTCGCTCGTCAGGACGACGGAGAGGGGGAGAAATCCGCCGGTGAGCCCCTTGGAGAGGGCCATGAAATCGGGGCTGATGCGGGCCTGTTCGCAGGCGAACATCGTCCCGGTACGACCGAAGCCCGTCATGATTTCATCGGCGATGAGGTGGATACCGTAACGGCGGGTCAAGGCCCGGGCTCCGCTGAGATAATCGGGTGAATACATATGCATCCCTCCCGCTCCCTGGACCAGCGGTTCGACGATCAGCGCGGAGATTTCGTAACCCCGCCGCTTGAGAATTTCTTCCAAAGCCGCAAGCGCTTCGGCTGTCGCTTCGGGGCTTTTGTTCCGGGGGACGGGGGTCTGGATATTGGCGATGAGCAGGGGGGCGTAGGTGGCTTTGTAGAGTTCCACGTCTCCCACACTCAGAGCTCCGAGCGTTTCGCCGTGATAACTATTGGTCAGGGAGAGAAAGAGGGGGCGTTCTTCGCCCCTGTTTTTGTGGGCGTGGTAACTCATCTTCAACGCCACTTCAACGGCGCTGGAACCGTTGTCGGCGTAAAAAATCTTTGTGAGCCCCTCGGGAGTGATATCGACCAGTTTTTTGGCCAGAGTGACGGCGGGACGGTGGGTGAAGCCCGCCAGGAGGACATGCTCGAGCTCCCGGGCCTGGCGGGAGACGGCTGCGGCGATGCGCGGGTTGCCGTGGCCGAAAAGATTGACCCACCAGCTGCTGATCGCGTCGAGATAGCGTCGTCCGTCGAAATCATAGAGCCAGATTCCCCGAGCGTGTTCGATCGGCACGAGAGGAAGCCGTTCGTGGTCTTTCATCTGAGTGCAGGGGTGCCACAGATAGCGCAGATCCTCTTCCATCCATTCCCGATTGTTCATTCAGACTCCTCGGCTAATCGCCTCTTAATGACATATTCACTAAAATTATAGGCAAATTTTATCGACAAGGCGGCTACGGGCATGATTGCATGGATGCAAAAACATAACAAATATCTGGTGATCACGATCTGGATCGCCACCATCGCCTTTATCGGCGCCGGATTCGTCGGTTGGGGAACTTATCAGTACGGCTCCAAAGCCGGCGCGATCGCCCGGGTCGGTGATGTGACGATCAGTCAGGAGAAGTTCAACTTCACCTATCGGAACCTCTATCGTCAGTATGCCGATATGTTCAAAGGAAATTTCGACGACGCCAAAGCGAAAAAGATGGGTCTGGACAAAGAGGTTTTTCGGCGTCTCGTCTCTCAGGCGATGCTCCTCAATTTGGCGCAGCGGTACGGAGTGATCGTCTCCGACGAAGAGTTGGCCGAAGCGATTGCCGAACTGCCGGCTTTTCGGACAAACGGAAAATTCGACAAAAGAGTCTACGAAACCTTTCTCGAAACCCGGGGACTCAAAGCGAAGACGTTTGAAAGCATTCTGCGTGACGATCTGACCATCGAGAAACTGATGGGCTTTCTCAACCAGAATGCCGTGCCTTTCGAAAAAGGGGTGATCGCATCGGCTCTGAGCGTCTCCGACAAAATCCGTTATCAGGTGCTCAATCCGGCAAGCGTCGATCTCAACGCGAGCGATGCGGAGTTGAAAAAACTCTGGGAAGGTGAACAAGATAAGTTCATGACCCCCCGCCGCTATACGTTGGCACTGCTTTGGACCGATACATCGGACCTCAATGCGAGCGAAGCGGATCTGAAAACCTTCTATCAGAAAAACAGTTTCAACTATACCGATGCCGAAGGGAAAGAGTTGGGTTTCGACAAAGCCCGTGCCCAGGTGGAGCGGGACTATCGGATCAAAAAAGGGAAGAAAAAGGCTCTTCTCGATTACATTGCGTTTAAAAAAGGGAAGAAAAAAGCGACGGAGACCAAGGAATTGGCAGTCGGGGACCCATCGCTTCCGCAAAGTCTATGGAAAGAGATCGAAAGCACCTCTCCGGGTGGACTGATCAAACCCCGTCCCGTCGGAGACCGCTATGTGACCATCCGAATCGAAAAGACGACCGCCCCGCGACCGATGCGTTTTGAGGAGGCCAAAGCTTCGGTGGCTGTCCAATGGAAAAAGGAAGCGGCGGCCAAAGCGATTGAAAAAGAGGCGAAAGAGCTTCTGAAAACTCCGAAAAAACTCTCCGGAGAGAGTCCCTGGCTTAGCTTGACGGGGAGTGTCGCTCTGCCACCGCTTTCCCTTCCCGAAAGTTTGCAATTCGTTCAGAAACTATTTACATCTAATGAAAAAGAGGGTATTATCGATGTAGCCGGGAAGAAAATCGTCTACGTGATTGAAAAACAGCGTTTCGGGCAAAACGATGAAAATTTGACGAAAAAAATTAGTGCAACCGCCGATCGGATTAAAAAGGGTGAATTTGAAGGATCTCTGCTCAAATCACTCTACGAGAAATATCCCGTCAAATCGTTTGTAAAAGGATTCTAGAAGTGTCGAAAACGATTCTTGCGATCGATGTCGGATCCACGAAAGTAGCGGCTGTCATCGCCGAACAAGACGCTGACAACGGATTGAGAATCACCGGGCACGGTGTCGTCGAATCCAAAGGTGTCAAAAAAGGGGTGATCACCAACATCGAGCTCGCCTCCAAGTCGATCAAAAAAGCGCTCAACGATGCGCGAAGAATCGCGGGCAACAATATCTCCGTCGCGACCGTTTCCATCTCCAATGCCTACGCCCGCAGCCTGAACTCCTCCGGAATCGTGAACATTCCCCATAAGGACATCTCCATCAAAGAGATCAAGCGGGTCATGGATACGGCACTCTACAACGCCAACATTCCCAACGAATTCGAAGTGATCCATGTGCTCCCCTACAACTTCAAAGTGGATGATCAGGATTTTATCGAGGATCCCTACGGGATGAACGCCAGTCGTCTGGAGGTGAGTGTCAACATCATCATGACCCAGAAATCCGCGTTGAACAATCTCACGAAGGCGGTGCGTGCCGCCGGACTGGAGATCGGAGGAATTGTTCTCAACAGTTACGCCTCCGCCATCGCCGTGATGGGAGACGACGAACGGGAACTGGGGGTCGCCGTCATCGATATGGGCGGGCAGACCAGCAATCTGATTATTCATGTGGGCAACTCAATCCGCTACAACGACTTCCTCGCCGTCGGTTCCAACCACATCACCAACGACCTCTCCATGGCTCTGCACACCCCCCTGAGTGTGGCGGAGAAGGTAAAGATCCGCCACGGCAATCTGTTGGAGAGCGGCAATGAGAGCATCGAACTTCCGGTGATCGGAGACGAAGAAAATCGCAATCCCGTTCCGCTCGAGACCGTTCATGCTATCATATTGGCACGGGTCGAAGAGGCGTTGATGCTTCTGGCCAAGTCCATCGACAAAAGCGCTTTACGGGAGCAGATCGGAGCGGGAGCGGTCCTGACCGGGGGAATGACCAAGCTCAAGGGAATGCGCGAATTGGCCCAGGCGATTTTCGGGATGCCGGTACGCATCGGATTGCCCCGGGAGTTGGACGGTATGTACGAAGAGATGAAAGATCCGGCCTTTTCGACGGTGGTCGGTCTCCTGCTCCATCAGGCGGGGGGACATACACAATACGAGATCGATTTCGGAAAGAATCTTTTGCACCATAAAGAGGTCACCGGTTCGGAGACTCTTGATGATCTGCAGCTCGGTGGACGGAAAGAGGAGAAGTCGAAAGAGAAGGAGCTCTCTTTCGACTTCGGCGAATCCGGGAAAAAGAGCCGGAAAGGTCGGCGTTCTTCCCGACGAAGCGAAGAAAAAGAAGCCGAAGAGGAAGAAGCGACTTTCGACTTCGGTGATCTGCCGAAACCCTCCAAAGAAGAGGGGGGCGGCCTGGGCAGATTCGTCAACTGGATGAAACAGCTCTTTTGAGATACAAATTAAGGATGGGAGAAGAATATGGCACATTTTGACATAGAAATAGAGACAACGGCCGGTGCTGACAACGGAATCGAAGGGGCCAAGATCAAAGCGATCGGTGTCGGCGGCGGCGGCGGAAATATGATCAACCACATGATTTCCGAAAACGTCAAAGGAATCGATCTGATTGTCGCCAATACCGACGCGCAGGCCCTGGATTCGTCGATGGCCCCGATCAAGCTTCAGCTGGGGCCCAATGTCACCCGGGGACTCGGAGCTGGGATGAAACCCGAAATCGGCCGGGAAGCGGCACTGGAGAGTTTCGGGGAGATCAAAGAGACGCTGGCGGGAGCCGACATTGTCTTTATTTCCGCGGGGCTCGGCGGCGGTACGGGCACGGGAGCCGGCCCGATCATCGCCCAGGCGGCCAAAGAGGTCGGGGCACTGACGGTTTCCGTCGTTACCACTCCTTTCCGTTTCGAGGGACGAAAGCGTCAGCAACTCGGAAAAGCCGGGCTCGAAGAGCTGAAACGTGAGAGCGACTCCATCATTGTCGTTCCCAATGAGCGGCTCCTTTCCATCGTCGAGAAAAATCTCGGCATCAAAGAGAGTTTCCGCCTCGTCGACGATGTGCTCTGCCAGGCGGTCGCCGGAATCTCCAACGTTATCCTCTCCCACGGTCCCAACGACATCAACCTCGACTTCGCCGACGTCAAAACGGTCATGAGCCACCGCGGACTGGCGCTCATGGGCTCGGGAAGCAGTACCGGAGCCAACGCCGCCTACGATGCGGCCAAAGCGGCCATCGATTCGCCCCTGCTGGACAACATCTCCATCAACGGGGCCAAAGGGGTGCTGGTGCACTTCCATATTCATCCGGATTATCCGATCCTGCAGATCTCCGAAGCGATGGACATCATCGAAGAGCATGCGGACGAGGATGCCAGCGTCATCTTCGGAACCACGACCGACAACAATCTGGAAATCGACCAGGTCAAGATCACGATCGTCGCTACCGGATTCGAGGAGCCCGAAAGCGTGGCGGCCCCCACTCAGACCGAAAAGGCGAAGAGTGCGACGGATCTTCTCGCCTCCCGCTCCGCGGGCAACAATGCCAATCCCTACAATACCTTCCAGGGAGGAAGAAAAGTGGTAGGAGGCTACGACATCGATGAAGATCTCTTGGATGTGCCGACCTTCCTGCGCAAGCAGATGGATTGAGAGAAAGCCTTTTCTCCTCTCCCCTTCCTTTTTCCCTCTTTTTTTTCGCTACCATTATCTCCAAACAATTGAATAAACAGCCAAACTATTTTCGGAAAATAAGAAGGAGCAATGTATGAAATACATTAAAAAAATCGGAAACTATGGAGCGGGTCTCGGACTGGGGGCTCTCCTGGCCGTCGGTTTGGGCGGCTGCCAGCAGCGCACCGATGAGCAGGCGGCTGCGGCCCAGCCTCAGCAAAAAAACGCCTTTGTCGTCATCGAGGAGGTCAAACCGGGCAAGTACAAGGTCGCGGAGGAGTTTCCCGCCAAGGAGACCCGGATCATTCTCAAAAAACTCGACGGGACGGAGAAAGTTTTGACCCGAGAAGAGATGGATGCCTTGATCAAAAAAGAGGAGGCGAAGATCGAAAACGGCACGTCGCCTCTGACCAGCCCCGAAGGTGCACAGGTGGCGCAGCAGGGCGGTCTGAGTCTGGGGGAGGCGATCCTCGCCAGTGCCGCGGGAGCGATGATCGGTTCCTGGATCGGCAGCAAACTCTTCAACAACCCCAATTACCAAAAAACCCGGCGGGCCGGCTACAAGACACCGACAGCCTACAACCGCAGCGTCAACAGTTTCAAAAAGGGCGCTCGCACCTCCGCTAGTCGAAGCTCGAGCACCCGGCGTAGCGGCTTTTTCGGGAGCAGCCGTTCGACGACGGGCAGCCGAAGCCGCAGCGGTTTCTTCGGAGGCTGAGACATGGTCCGATTGCGTCCCGTCGAGCCCCTCGATACCGCCTATCTCGAAGAGCTGGGTTTCACCTGGCATACCGACAGCGATGAGACGCCTTATCTGGCCGACGTTCTTGTCGAAGTGACGGAGGCGGAGGCGGAAGCCTATTACGAAGCGGGCAACGAACTCTACGATATGTACGTCGCCGCGGGCGAGCATGTGATCGCCAACAATCTCTTTCACGAGATCGGCATCCCTTTCAATCTCGTGGAGTTGATCAAAGAGAGTTGGGAGAACGACGTGCATTGGCATCTCTACGGTCGCTTCGATTTGGCCGGGGGGATCGACGGTAAGCCGATCAAACTGTTGGAGTTCAATGCCGACACTCCCACGGCGCTCTTCGAGACGGCGATCGTTCAGTGGGCGATCCTCAAGCGCAACGGGCTGGACGAAA
Source organism: Nitratifractor sp. (assembly GCA_015486995.1). GTDB lineage: Bacteria > Campylobacterota > Campylobacteria > Campylobacterales > Sulfurovaceae > Nitratifractor. Next base: position 6,929 of record WFQO01000035.1, read on the forward strand.
TGGCCCAATTCAACGGCGTCTACGATGCCCTGCTGGAAAACTTCAAACGCTTGGTCACTCTGGAGGAGAGCGTGGAGAGTTTCCACGAGCGCTACGAGGGCTGGCGCTTTCTTTTTACCTCGATCCGGGGCAACGCGGAGGAGGAAAACACCGTCCGGCTGCTGCAGTACATCGCCGGGGAGGCGGGCTACGCGACGGAGTTCGCCTACATCGACGAGATCGAATTCGACGCAGAGGAGGGGATCTTCTACGAGGGGGTCAACTACGAGCTCTGGTTCAAGCTGATTCCCTGGGAGGCGATCGCTCTGGAGGAGCCGGATCTGGCGATGCTGCTGACCCAGATCGTCCGCAATCAAAAAGCAATCATCTTCAACCCCGCCTACACTCTGATGTTTCAGAGCAAAGGGATGCTCAAAATCCTCTGGGATCTCTATCCCGACCATCCTCTCCTTCTGGAGAGTTCGTTCGAGCCGATCGAAGGAAAGATGCAGGTCAAGAAACCCTTTTTCGGGCGGGAAGGGGGCAACGTGGCGATCCTGGAGAGTGACGGCAGCACCGTCGTCACCGATCTGCAGGGGGAGTACGGCAATTTCCCGATGCTCTATCAGGAGTATGTGGACCTTCCGTCGGATGCCGAAGGCCACCGCTACCAGGCGGGGCTCTTTTTCGCCTACGAATCCTGCGGTCTGGGCTATCGACGCGGCGGTGAAATCCTCGACAATCTCTCCAAATTCGTCGGTCACGTGATCGTTCCCGTATGAAAACGTCAACGATAAGATTTTTTTTCACCGTTTTAGTTTCGGGTCTTGTGTCGCTGACAGCCGGAAAGCCCGGACCTTTGGCTGCCGTCGATTCCGCCGGGGAGAGCACCGTTCACATAGAAAAAAAACCGATACCGAAAGCCCAGAAAGTTCTCATCGACAAGTCGGAACGTACCCTTTATCTGATCCGCAACGGTAAAGCTTATCGCCACTACCATATCGCCCTGGGCAAAAATCCTGAAGGCCCGAAGATCAAAGCACACGACCGACGGACCCCGGAGGGGAACTATACACTCGACTACAAAAATCCGAAGAGCCGTTACTACCGTGCGATTCACGTCAGTTATCCCGGTCCCAAAGATCGGGCCCGGGCCAAAAAGCTCGGTGTCGACCCCGGCGGTGCGATCATGATCCACGGCCAACCCAACTGGTGGGGCTGGCTCTCGGTCATCCGGCAGCGCTTTGACTGGACCGCCGGCTGCATCGCCGTCAGCAACGGGGATATGGACGAGATCTGGCAGGCGGTGGATCCGGGGACACCGATCGAGATACGGCCGTAAGGTCGTAATAGGTGTTAAGTGCTACGTGTTACGAATTTTCCTGTTCCAAAAGGAATCGGAGGCTTTAGCCCTGTAAGGCAGTTCCCTACGTTTTGAAACTCATATCTTAACACTTAGCACATGGCACTTAACACATAACACGAAAAAAAGGATTCCCATGGCCAAACCTGCGGCACAGTGGTTGACCCTTCCCGCGGAATATCCTCCCGAAAAGCGGGAGCGGATTCTGCGGCGTTATGGGATCAAGCCGGGCAATATCGACCGGGTCTGGGAGGCCGACGGTGCCGTGCTCTATCGGCTAAAGCGGGGGCTGGTGCCCAAACTCCCGCCCGAGATGCTTCCCGATGAGGAACGCAAACGGCGGATCCTTCGGATCGCCGATTATATCGAGGAGTATCGACAACTCATCGAGGCGGAAAGGGAGGCGGAGCGCCGCGGTCGGATCGAGGAGATCCGACGCTTCAGCGGCCGGGAGCTGGAGAGCTTCGGCCGGGCGATCCTGGATCTCAAAGGGCGCAGAGCCGGGCGGCTTTTTGATCTGGAGCTGGTGCGCTACGGCCGGGACCGCCGGATCGAGACGGAGATCAGCAGCGGGGATATCGTGCTTATCAGCCGGGGCGATCCCCTCAAAAGCGATCTGAGCGCCACGGTCATGGGGGTGGGGCGCAACTACATAGAGCTGGCTTTCTCCCAGTCGCCGCCCCGCTGGGCCCTTAAAGAGCAGGTGCGGATCGATCTCTTTGTCAACGACGTGACTTTCAAGCGGATGGAGAGCAACCTGGAGCGAATGCGCCATCTGGCCGATCCCTACCGCCAGATCCGGGATATCCTCCTGGGGCTGGCGGAGTGCGGCCCGGCCCCTAGGCTGGAGCGGGAGTCTGCCCCCGGCCTCAATGCGCTGCAGCAGGAGGCGGTGGAGCGTTCTCTGGGGATGGGGGATCTCTTTTTGATCCACGGGCCGCCGGGCACGGGCAAGACCACGACCCTGGATCGGGTGATCCGGGCCCATGTGCAGCAGGGGGATCGGGTGCTGGCCACGGCCGATTCCAACGTGGCGGTGGACAATCTGCTGGAGAAGCTCTCCGCCGAGGGGGAGCTGGATCTGCTGCGCATCGGCCATCCGGCCCGGATCGATTCGGCCCTGGAGAGTTACAGTCTGATGCTTCGCCTGACCCAGGCTCCCGAATACCCGGAGATCCTACGCCTGCAGGAGGAGGCCAAAGCCGCCGCCGAGCGCCGCAGCGCCTTCAGCAAACCCACCCCGGCCCGTACCCGGGGGATGAGCCGGGAGCGGATCCTCAAGCTGGCGGAGGAGGGGCGCAGCTACCGGGGGGTGAGCCCAGAGACTCTGCGCTCCATGGCGAGCTGGTACCGGGAGGAGGAGAAAACCCAGGCGGCCTTCGACCGGCTGCGCGAGCTGGAGGAGGCGACGA
>WFQO01000036.1 GCA_015486995.1 Nitratifractor sp.
CCGCTGACAAAGCTATCCCAACCATTGAATTCATTTCTCCTCCTTTTGAATGAATTTTCCCTCCTTTTGAAGCGGGTCGTTATACGGCCCGTTCTGTTTCCAGTCAAAAATTATTTTCCATATTGAATCCATTTTACGTAATAGAAAGTGTTTCAGATGTGTCGATGCTCGGTGCGTAGGGGGGAGAAGCCTCAAACGAGACAACCTGCTTTGCCTTTGTCGTTCCGCACGACGCTGCGTCTATGCCGTAGGCATCGCAGACGGCCGATGGCATTCGCTTCGATCGCCCATGCCGCCGATGATCGATACAAATGAGGTGCCGGCTAATGCATCGTTTGGGTTAAACTTCACACTATCTGTACCAATCATCGGATTGGGAACGATGAGGAGACCTCTGCGTTTTATCCTGATGTTAGTGCGAAGTTACGCCGTTTTCCTCCGTCGAGTTCTTCTTTTTCTTGTCGGGGTGTTTATGGGGCTTTTTGTGATGAGGATGGAGGGATTGAGTATGAACGGGATGCGTTGAGGGCCGGTGGTTGTAGATTCGGTGAGGATGGAGCGGCCGGTTCTGCAAATTGTGTTTGCGGATTCGGGTACCGTGAGCTGCCGAAGAGCTTTTCCTTGGATGTGTTACCCCGTGTAGGGAATGGAGTTTATTAGCGGAAGAGGAATGCGGTGTAGTGTTTCGGAATAAAATCCGTCTGACGGGGACACAACGCCGGCCGTTCCAGCGGTAAGAGAGGGGGCAGTAGTGTCCGGGGGGAACGTTGAGGACACAGCGCCAGCCGTTCCAGTGGTAGCGAGGAGGGCAGCGATGCCAGTTGGCGTTGGGGATGCAGCGCCAGCCGTTCCAGTGGTAGTGGGGAGGGCAGCGGTGCCAGTTGGCGTTGGGGATGCAGCGCCAACCATTCCAGTGATAGTATGGAGGACAGCGGTGCCATAGACCGTTGGGGACACAACGCCAACCGTTCCAGTGATAGTCGGGTCCGCAACTCGGCCGAAGAATGCAACGTAAGCCGTTCCAGAAAAATCCGTTGAGGCAGCGGTATACGGGGCGGAGGACACAGCGCCAACCGTTCCAATAGGTTCCGGCGGGACAGCCGACGGTGATCGGTCGGAGAATCGGTACGTTGGGATGCTCGACTTTATGGATCGGTGTAGTGCTTGTCACCGCAGGCTCGGAGACAACCGGAGGTACAGAAACGACGGGAGGGATTTGCGGGCAGAGACGATAGATCTCCACGTCACCGACCTGTCCGGATTTTTTTGCATCCGTGAAACGTGAGTCATAAGAGACAAACCAGCTCTGCATGGGGGGTGTGTTTTGCGGTTGGACCAGAGAAAGATCGTTGCCTTGCAGTCCGTGTACGGCACCGGAGGAGTTCGCCGGGTCCGAGTCCGTTCCCGCGAGCAGCAGATTGTCTCCCGTACTCCAAAGAACATTGTCGCAGGAGTTTCCCACCCCTCCGGCACCGTTTCTGTAATCGGGGAGAAAGCCGACGGAATAGAGGTCGGGTTGGGGGCTCCAACCGCCATCGCTCTGCCGGGCGTAACGGTAGACTCCGCTGACTCCCGGTGACTGGAATTTTTGGAAATCTATCCCCCCGAGCAGTCCGCCGCGCTGAGCGACGATCATTGATCCGTCCGCTGTGAAAAGAATATCCGAGACCGGCATCCCTCCGGGAACCGCTTCGATTTCAAGACGGGCATCCTGAAGAAAATCTCCCTTGCTGTCCAGGCCGACCGACCAGATCTGCGGACCGTCCCCTACGGCATAGTAAAGACGCCCTTCATGGACGGTCAGACCCCAAACGAGGCGTCGCATATCGGTCAACCCCCAGCTTCGCGCATCGTCCACTCGAAAAGAGCTTTGGGTGATGGCGGCGACGCTTCCGTCGTCCGCGACCGCCTCCATACCGGCGGCCGTCCGTCCCTGCTGACCGTGGTCGAAGGTTCCCAGTTCGTTGCCGTCGAGATCCAGTCGGTGAATCACACCGCTGTCGAGATCGGAGACAAAGAGTTGGCCGTGTTCCACGTCGAAAGCGATGTTGCCGAGTGCGGCTCCTCCGTTGGGAATTCCCCGGTTTTTGAGATCGGCGAAAAGGGTCACCTCTCCAGTGCGACCGTCGATCTTCCAAACCGATCCTGCCGATCCGCCCGGTCCGAATTGCCCGGGCATGAAGCGGGCGTTCGGGGCTCCCTCTTCGATGGTTTCCGGAAAGCCGTCACCGTTTCGATCGGGGATGACGATATGCAGTCCGTAGGCACTGGTAGCGGTGAGATAGATGTTGGGAGGGGCCGCATTGTCCAGGGCGATTCCGAAGACTTGGCCGACCGATGCCGCCGTCAGTTGAAAGAGAACCGGAGGGGTCACAAGCTCCCCCTCGGCCGGTCCGAGATTGGTGAGGTCGAAAACTTTCACCACCGCTCCCTGCGGATCGATTGCAAGATTCGGCCCCTGCTGTCGGGTTCCGGAGAATCCTGTGACGACGGCACTTCCCGATTGCAGAATATCGGCGGAGAGGCTTCCGGCCAACCCTCCGATCAGAAACAGCATCGTCATGAAGAAGCGCTTGAGTTCTTTCATTATAGTTTCTCCTCTTTCTTAAAACTATAAATTAATTATAACAAAAGAATTGTGCCTCACTTGATGAGTCGGTTTTTTTCGGAAAGTTGACTGAATATTGTTTGAGTGCTGCCAAAAGATTGAACCCAAACCATGTTGTAGAAAGTGCCGCAGATATGCCGATGATCGGCACAGATACAGATGACGTGTCGGCTAATGCATGATTCGGGTTGAAGAGTGTTCGGGAGTGAAAAGGTCAAATGTGAGAGGAAGAGGGAAATCTCCTGAATGTCAGGAGATTTTTGAAAGGCTTTCGATCCGTCGATCGTATCGAAAACTTAAATACAGCCCATCTCCTCTTCGCTGTCGGCGGCAGGCTGGGCCGGTTTGGCGGCAGGGGCGGCGGCTTTGGAGCTTTCTGCCTTGGCGGCCGCCGGTGTAGCGGAAGTGGCCGCAGCCGCGGCGGGGGCGGCTTTGGGGCAGGAGGCGAGGACGATTTTTTTGAATTCGCCCAGGGCCTTTTTGTTTTTGGGGTCGACGACGAGGGCTTCTTTGGCGAATTTTTCCGCTTTGTGCAGGTCGCCGGAGGCGAGGGATTTGTCGGCCAGGGTGACGTATTTCTCTACCGCTTTGGCTTTGGCGGCGGCGAGAGCCGCTCCGTCGGTGCCGGTGTAGAAGGCCAGGGCCAGGCCGCCGGCGAGGATCAGGATGCCCCCGGCGGGAGCGACGATATTGGTTTTCATTGCCATCTTATTTTTCTCCTTTGTTGGTCAGTTTCTGCAGCAGCATCAGGAAGAGAATGATGCCGGTTTCGAGCGCTACGGTCAGGATGTAGGAGGTGTATTCGTTGCCTCCGAAAAGATCCTGCAACTTGAAGACGCCGAGATTGCCCGAGGAGGCGAAACCGGCGATCATCGGATAGAGGATGAAGTAGAGGAACATCCCAGCGAAGAGGCCGAGGAGGAAGAGCAGCGCGTCGCTCTTGCCGGTACCCAGGCCCGCGACGGCGGTGCCGGGGCAGTAGCCCGCCATCACCATTCCGAAGCCGAAGAGCAGACCGCCCACGACATAGGGCCAGACGTAGGTGCCCGGAGTGAAGAGGGCGCCAAGGTCGATCCATCCCATCCAGGCGAAGAAGATGAACCAGGTGGTCGCCGTGATGATCGTCACACCCATGATTTTGGGCACGGCGAGGTTTTTGAAATAGAAAGTGTCGGCAATGTACTGCGAACGGGTGAATCCGGTGCGCTCCAGGACAAAACCGAAAGCGAAGCCCAGTACGATGGCGAAGAAGAAGTTCGCTTCGGGGCTGAGAAAACCGTTTTTGTAAAGAGGAAGGATCAGATCGTTCATTCGTCGCCTCCTTCGTTCTCATCAACCCATTGCTTGCGGAAGAGAGGGGAGAAGATCAGCGCCGCCGCGAAGGTGGAGAACATAAAGATCCAGGCGCCTACCGAAAAGGTTGCCATCCCGTCGAGCCCCTGGCCGCTGGTGCAACCGCGGGTGAGGCGGGTGGCGAAGGCGATGATCATCCCGCCGATCAGTGCCCAGAAGAGGCGCTTGAGGGTGGAGTAGCCTTTGGCTTTGTCGGGGCGGATCATAAAACGGCCGGCGAGCAGGGCGCTGGCGAAGCCCCCCAGAAAGATGCCGATCGTTTCGATGACCGTCCAGTTGAGCAGGGCATTGTCCCCGTGGCGAAAATAATGGGCGATGTAGGCGTTGTTGAGCCAGCTCTTGTCGCTGTCGACGAGAAACTGGGCCGTCGCCCGGGAGAAGGTCCCGCTGGCGCCGAAGCCCTGGGAAGCGATGACGAAACTCAAAAAGAGCATCGTCCCCAGAACGACCCCGCCGAAATAGGGGTTCCAGTATTTTTTTTCCATTGCGTTTGACTCCTTTGAATCGGGTTGGCATTCGAGGCATTATTCTATACTATTTATTTTAATAATAGCTTACAATCAAAAGAATTTATGAGAAGCTCTCTCTGTCGCTACCAGGTGAAAGCTCTCCGTCTTTATGAAGGCCCAACAACTTCTTCGCCTCCGATCCAGACCGCTTCGGCTTCACGGCTGTGGAGGATTGTCTGCAGGGCGAGTTCCTCCTCCCGTTCGCAGCTCTGGGGAAGTCGGATCAGGGCGAAATCGGCCGGGGTTCCCGGTTCGATGCGGCCGGTGTCGCTGCGGATGGAGCGGGCGGCGTCGAGCGTGACGGCGCGGATCAGCCGATCGGCGAGTGGCGCCAATGGGGCCCGGTGGTGGAGCATTAGGGCCGCGCGCATCTCCTCGAAGAGATCGAGGGACCAGTTGGAGCTCAGGCCGTCGGTCGCCAGAGCGACGGGGACCCGGCGGTCCTCCAGGGGATAGCGTCCGCAGCCCAGGAGGCGGTTGGAGCGGGGGCAGTGGGCCACGAAATGCCCCTCGGCGGCGAGACGGCCGCGCTCCTCCTCGGTCGTTTGAACGGCGTGGACGAAGAGGCTGGGGTAGCCGTCGAAGTGGGCGAGAAACTCCTCGATCGTCGTGACGGGGCGCTCGGTCTTGAGATAGCGCCGGAAAAACTCCCGAAAGTCCCCGCTTCCGTGCTCCAGCCACTCCCGTTCGTAGGGAGATTCGAGGAAATGGGTGGAGAGGGGCATCCCCTCCTCTTTGGCCAGGGCGACGGCGCGGCGGACGGCGACGGGATGGACGGAGTGGGGGGCGTGGATCGCCACGGCGGGGGTGATGCGCTCCTGCGGTTCGCAGGCGGACGAGGCGTCGACGCGGTGGAGAAAATCCTGATAGAGGGCATCGATCGTCGCGGGATTGGAGCCGACGATTTCGTTGAAGAAGGTCACCCGCTGAGGGACCCGGCGGCAGACTTCCAAATCGGTGCCGAAGCTGCTGATCGCCCCGAAGCTCGTTATCCCGCTGCGAAGCATTTCCCGGCACGCGGCTTCCATCACCGCGTTGTCGGCTTCGTTGACGAGTGCGTCGCGCTCACGGATGACGCTCTCGAGCCAGCGCATAAAATCCCCATACTCCAATCGGCACCGGTTGGCCGAAAACTCCAGATGGACGTGGACATTGATGAAGCCGGGGTAGAGGATCGTCCCGGCCCCCGTGTCGATCTTTTTCGCTTCGGGGTATCGGGCGCTCAACGCTTCGGGTGTATCGACCGCCAGGATCTGTTCGTCGAAAGCGACCGCCAGGCCTTGGCGGTATCCCTGCGGCGTATAGAGCGTTTCCGGTATGAGAATGGTCGGCATCGTTAATCCTTCTTGGTGAAATCTTCCGAATAACGTTCAAGCGAGGTTTCATTCGATGGCGACAAAGGAGCACTCAACCCCATCGGGGCACCGCAGGTGTTTGCGACTGCCAGAGCCATCGAATGAAACCGGTTGTCTTCAGAAGACTCGATATAGATTTGTCCGAAATTATAGTCTTTCCCTTCATTCAAAATCCAAAATCCAAAATCCAACCTCACAACTCAACCCTCCTTAACCGCCTTTTCACTAGAATATTGCCCATTTCAATTTCATCAGAAAAAGGACAATCCATTATGAAAATCGTCGTCATTCAAGGTCCCAACCTCAATATGCTCGGAGTCCGTGAGCAGCACATCTACGGCCCCATGACCCTCGAGCAGATTCACGAGCAGATGAAACGCTTCGCGGAAGAAAACGGCATGGAGATCGAATTTTTCCAGAGCAATCTCGAAGGAGAGATCGTCGATCGGATCCAGGAATGCATGGGGGATGCCCACGGTATCATCATCAACCCCGCCGCCTACAGCCACACCTCCATCGCGATCCGTGATGCGCTGGTCGCGACACAGATCCCCGCCATCGAAGTGCATCTGAGCAATATCCACGCCCGGGAAGAGTTCCGCCGCAAATCCCTCACCGCGGAAGTTTGCGCCGGAGTCATCGCCGGAATGGGGCCCTTCGGTTACCATCTGGCGATGATCGGTATCACCCAGATCATGAACGAGCTCAAAGCGGCGCAGGAGGCTCAGCGCCAGCAGCAGGGCTAAGTCTGAGATGAACATCGTACTCCGCGACGAAAGCGCCCTTTTTTATGAATGCGGCTACAGCTGTGACAACGCCGTACTGCTGCGTCTCGGTTCGCAAGCGTGGTTTTTCACCGACGGTCGCTACGCCATCGAAGCGCAGGAGGCGGTGCGGGGCGCGGAGGTGGTGATCGCCCGGGACATTCTCGCCGCAGCGGCCAAACAGCTCACCGAAAGCGGAGTCAAAAAGTGC
>WFQO01000037.1 GCA_015486995.1 Nitratifractor sp.
GACTTACGAAGCCCCCGGCGAGATGATCATCTACAACGGCCGCCAGTTCAAAGAGTATCGGGGAATGGGTTCCATCGGCGCCATGACCAAAGGAAGCACCGACCGCTATTTCCAGGAGGGCACCGCCGCCGACAAACTGGTCCCCGAAGGGATCGAAGGGCGTGTGCCTTATCGCGGTAAGATCGCCGACGTCATCCATCAGATGACCGGAGGTTTGCGCTCTTCCATGGGCTACTGCGGTTCCAAGGATATCCCCACCTTCTGGGAACGGGCCGAGTTTGTGGAGATCACCAGCGCCGGACTCAAAGAGTCTCACGTCCACGATGTCACCATCACCAAAGAGAGCCCCAACTACCACTCCTGAGCCTCGTGACGTCCCGGGTAATCCTCCGGGAGATTCATCACCATTTTTTTCCAATAATACTATTTAATATACATTTCAGTCCATCCCTGATACAATCAATGGCAAACTACTGTGCTTAATGCGAATAGATAGATCTAGAAAGGGCTTTATGCGTTATTTGCTTCTCATGATTTTTAGCGTTTATCTTTTTGGTCTGGATGCCACGCTGAAGATCGAAAAGGATGTGGATCAGCGGGCCAAAGTGGCGATCGTCGACGGCAGCGGTATGCCGTCACCCCTCACGCAAAAAGCCTACAAGATCCTCGAAGCCGATCTCAAAATCACCGGGCATTTCCTTCCGGATGGAAACTATCGTCAGGGAAGTTTCGACGGTGGGCTTTTCGATCCGGCTCTTCGGGGGATGGAGTATGTGATCAAATACCGGATCGTCGAAGGGCAAAGAGGCGTCACTTTCCGGCTCAAAGTCCTCAAAGGAAACGACTCTTCGGCAGTTTTCGAGCGTACCTACACGATCGCCTCCCAAAGCCGCTATCCCTTCCTGATCCACCGGGCGGTGACCGATCTCAATGCACGCTTGGGCTTCGCGTCGGTAGCATGGATCAATCGCTATGTGCTCTTCTCCCGTTACACGGGCCGACGCCAGAGCGAAGTGGTGCTGGCGGATTACACCTTCAACTACATCAAACCGATCATCCGGGGCGGGCTCAATCTTTTTCCGGTCTGGGGAGATTCTCAGCAGCACACCATCTACTACACCGACTACACGGGCAAGCTGCCGACGCTCTACCGTCTCGATCTCCTCACGGGGCAGCGGACTCGGATTCTCGATTCGGAGGGGATGCTGGTCTGCTCTGATGTGAGCAAAGACGGCCGGCGTCTGCTGCTGACCATGGCGCCCCAGGGACAGTCCGATATCTACGAATACAATGTGGCCACCGGTCAGACGCGGCAGCTGACTACCTTCAGCGGGATCGACGTCGGAGGGAAATATGCCGACGATGAACGGACTCTGGTTTTTGTCTCCAACCGGCTGGGCTATGCCAACATCTTCAAAAAACCCCTCGCCGGAGGCCCCATCACCCAGCTGGTCTTCCACGGGAGCAACAACGACTCCTGCGACGCTTTCGGCAACAAGGTGGTCTACTCCAGCCTGGAACGGGACAACAGCTTCGGCGGCAAAGCTTTCAACCTCTATCTGACGACGACCGACGGTGGCTATACCCGGCCCCTGACCAGCGGGGGGATCAATCAGTTCCCCCGCTTCTCCAACGACGGCAGTACCGTGCTTTATATCAAACGCAGTGAGCAGGGCAACTCCATCGGCTATCTCGGTCTGAGCACCAACCAGAGTATGCTTTTCCCTTTGGGAGAGCACAAGATCCAGTCCATCGACTGGTAAGATCCCAAAACGAGGAGATCCGACGTGACCCGAAACCGATTCTTGATCTTGATCCCGCTCCTGGGCCTGTCGCTGTTGTGGGCCGAACCCTCTGTCTACGGCGGCGGTTACGGCGGTGCTTCCCAAAGTGCACAGAACAAAAAGATGATCTTCTCCCTGCGTCAGCAAGTGAGCCGTCTCCAGGAAGAGGTGGAGGGGCTCAAAAGCCTCGTCCAGAGTCAAAGCCAGCAGATCGCCCGTCTCTCTCAGCAGAAATCCGGCGCCGACAACGCCAATACGGCGCTCTCCCGGCGGCTGGAATCTCTGGAAGCCAGGATCGCCAAGCTGGAGAAACGTCCTGTCGCTTCGTCGGCAAAGCGGACTGCTCCTTCCAAAAAGACTACGAGAGTGGCTTCCAAAAACAGCACGTCGACAAACGGGAACTCTACAACTTCCAAACTTGACAACCGGCTGAAAAAAGCCGCCTCCTCCAAACTTTTCAGCCGGGGAGTCCGTTTGGTCAATCAGAAGAAGTATTCCGACGCGAAGAAACGTTTCGACATCCTGGAAGCCCGCAAATACAAACCCGCCGCCACCAATTTCTATCTGGGAGAGATCGCCTACCGTACCGGCAAATATGATGACGCGATCCGCTACTATCAGAAGAGTGCGGAGCTCAATGAAAACGCCGCCTATATGGACCGGCTGCTGCTGCATACCGGTATCTCCCTGGAGAAGAGCGGGGACAAAGCCCAGGCGAAAAGTTTCTTCCAGGCGATCGTCGACGGCTATCCCGGTACGGTTAGTGCAAAGATCGCGAAAAAACATCTGAAATAGGCCTAAATTAAATAGGATTCCAAAGCTCCGGTTAACTTTCCTTGGCTACAATGGCGGAAAATTCAACAAAGGAATCCATTTATGGCAATTGAAAATGAAAACAGCGTCGTCGGCATCGAGTACGAAGTCAAAGAGGCCGGTACCGATACCGTCATCGACAGCAACAAAGGGGCGCAGCCTCTGGAATTCGTCACCGGAAAAGGTCAGATCATTCCCGGTCTGGAAAAAGAGCTGGTGGGCATGAACGAAGGCGAAAGCAAGACCATCACCGTCAAGGCGGCCGACGCCTACGGCGAAGTCAACCCCGAAGCGCAGCAGACCCTGCCCCGGGAGCAGTTCGAAGGGATCGACCTGCAGAAGGGCATGAGCCTCTACGGCCAGGGTGAAGGGGGCCAGACGGTTCAGGTCACTGTCGTCGATTTCAACGACAATGAGGTCACCATCGACTTCAACCATCCTCTCGCCGGCAAAGATCTGGAATTCGACGTCACCGTTACCCAGGCCCGCCCCGCGACCGAAGAGGAAGCGGCGACCGGTCAGGTCGGCGGCGGCTGTGCCGACGGCAGCTGCGGCTGCGGCCACTAAGCGATCCATAGAAGTCGTACCAAGCCGTTATTCGGCTTCGGCTTTTTACCTCCCTCTCCAATTTTTCGATATTCTCAAACTTTTTCACCTTAACGACGTTGAAGATTGAAGTAAGAAAGTAAATTTTCGGTTTATGTTAAACTACTTAGGAATTGAATCAGAAGAAGGAGAGTGAGGAGAGATGAGATCTGTCAAATATATTGCCGGACTTTGCGCAGTAGCGGGAGTGTTGTTCCTCCCGCCGACTGTAAATGCCTGTACCCGCGTCTTGCACGTCTTCAAAGAGAAAAAGACGGTCGTTACCGGACGCAACATGGATTGGTACGTCCGCTATCCCAGTTCGTTCTGGAAATTCCCACGAGGGATGCAACGCAGCGGTCTGACGAAGGTCAACCCCGCCCGTTGGAAATCCAAATACGGTTCGCTGGTGCTGGTGCAGACCGCGGCCGGGCAGAGTGCCGCTACAGACGGGATGAACGAAAAGGGGCTTGTGGCCAATCTGCTCTATCTGGCCGAGACCCAATATCCCAAACGGGACACGGCCAAAGCGGGGGTGACCACCTCGGTCTACATCCAGTATATCCTGGACAATTTTGCCACCGTCAAAGAAGCGGTCGACGCACTCTCCAAGGACACAATCCAGATTGTCCCCGTGCCGATCCCCAATATCGACAAACCCTCGACGCTGCACATCTCCATCTCCGACGCGACGGGAGATTCGGCGATCATCGAATTTCTCAACGGCAAAACGGTGATCCATCACTCCAAAGCCTACGATGTGATGACCAACTCCCCCGTTTTCGAAAAGCAGTTGGCACTGTATGAGTATTGGGACGAAATCGGCGGCGATACCTTCCTCCCCGGGACCCGCCGTTCGTCCGATCGCTTCGTCCGGGCCAAGTATTACAACAAAAAGCTCCCCGAGGCTAAAAACTACCGTGAAGCGGTGGCGGCGGTACTCTCGGTCATGCGCAACACCTCTTCACCTTTCGGTGCCCCCGATCCGAACAAGCCCAATATCTCCACGACCCAGTGGCGGATCGTCGACGATCAGACCCATCTGATTTCGTTTTACGAATCGACGATGTCGCCGAATGTGGTGTGGGTGAAAATGAAAGATCTCGATTTTTCCGAATCGGCTCCCGCTCAGATGCTGGACCTGGAAGATCCGACGCTTACCGGTGACGTAACCAAGCGTCTCAAACCCAGCGAACCGATCCGTTACGCCCGACCGGAGTGATTCTTCGATAGGGAAGATTGGTCCGAAAAGACGGAACTTGAGGATTTTGGAGGAGTGGCGATGATCGACATGGAAGCCCTCCGCCGCGCGGCAGTTCTGGGAGTCGTATTGGAAGGACCTCGAGATTTTACGGTAAACGATCTGTCGGGCTACTCAGGGGTTCGTGATTTCAACCGATCGACGATCGCTTCAATCTGACGTCGGTGGACGATCTGGTGCACCATGGCCAGGGTGGACCATCCTTTGGGATTGAGCTCGCCGAACCAGGGGTGGGGCGTGGTGTTGTCGATATGAATATCGCCCAGATTTTTCTCGAGGCGTCGTCGATAGCTCTGCATAAACCTTGCAAAACGCTCTACGATATCGTCAGGAATCTCCGTATAGGGTTTGACATCTTCGATTTTGACCTGATCGTCGGGTCTGATCCCCCTTGAGA
>WFQO01000038.1 GCA_015486995.1 Nitratifractor sp.
ACGTCCAGCGCTCGATCCTCTCTCGGCTTCGCAGCCGATACAGCGGCGTCGTCGACGGCGGGGTGCGCCCGGCCCCTTTCTGGGTCCTCGTCGGCGCGGAGATGCCGGCGATCCTCGTGGAGACCGGCTACATCACCCACCCCGTCGAAAAAAAACGCCTCTACAATGCCCGCTATCAGGATACCCTGGCCAAAGGGATCGCGGAGGGAATAGCCCGCTTCCTCTACAATCGTGAAAGAGAGATGGAGTAGAGTGCGGGTTTGATTGCCGGATATCTACCGGGAGGGCCAACTGAAGACAGTGAGTACCGTGAATTTTTCGTGAGTCGTTCGGCCGGTAATGCAACGATCTGAGCAGTTCATCCAGGCATGGGCTTTCAGGAGCCCGGATTCTTTCTCTTTGTGCACCCCGACACAGAAGTGCCCCGGTAATCCTCGGCGACGGAACATTCGTGTCGCACACAGAGCCTGAAGGAGGCAGCTGTTTTTCCATGGGGTCTGCTGCGCCGCCCGTGCAATCGCTTTTTCGATAAGGATCGCTGTTTCGTACTCTTCGGTTGTGACTATTTCGTCATGGGGCGGTTGAGTGCTCTGGTGTAGATCGCGGATCAGGGGTTTGAAAGGATAGATCAGGAGAGAGGCTTTCATCCTCCCGAGTGTCCAGAAGGCTTCCAAAAAAAGGCGTCGTTCTTCCGTACTCAGGCATAAAAATTTTACGATTTTAGTTCGCATCGGAACCCGTTTTCTCTTTTCTGAACGTACAGACATCTATCCTCATAGGATAAAGTTACACAGTTTGTAGAAACTTTTAGCGAAGTGTAGCCAGCCCCTGTTCCTGAAGCTCCGAAATAAAATTGCTCAGATCTTTTCGCAGAGTCTCGGCGTCGACGTCGTAGATCTCGAGCAGGGCTTCGACGGTTTCGTTGAGAGTTTTCCCCTCTTGCAGAAGTCGCCAGATATCACTGGCTGTAGCGTCAAGCCCGAAATAGTTTTCACTTTCCATATCCAACAGTACCATCTCACCGTCCACCTCCTGTACAAAGAGTTTGTCAGAAAAATCAACTTTTTTCGAGAAGTCCATAACATACCTTTCTTTATTGAAATTAAAGCGGCGAATAAAGTTTAAACTTTTGAAGGCAGGGCTTTAGTCTGCATGCCGGACTCAAATCCCGCTTCCTGATTTTCGGTAGAGTCCGGAGGTTTGAGTTACTCCTCGAGACGATCGGGTGACCAGTTGCGTACTCCGAACGTTTCGACTACGTAATCGATATCTTTGTCTCCCCGGCCGGAGAGATTGACAAGGATGGCGTCATGCGGATTTTTCCGGGCCAGTTTCATGGCGAAGGCGATAGCGTGGGAACTCTCCAGGGCGGGGATGATCCCTTCGTACTGACTGATGGCGTAGAAAGCATCGACAGTCTCTTCGTCGGTTGCTCCGTGGACCTGGACACGTCCGATATCGTGGAGGTAGGCCTGCTCGGGGCCGACACCGGGATAGTCAAGGCCGCTGGCGATGGAGTGGACCGGGGCGGGCTCGCCTTTTTCGTCCTGGAGGAGGATCGATTTGAAGCCGTGAAGCACTCCCTCTTTGCCGTATTCGAGGGTGGCGGCATGATCCCCCAGTCGGGTGCTTCGTCCCAACGGTTCGACGGCGTGCAGGGCGACGGGATCGTCGATGAAGCCGCTGAAAATTCCCATCGCGTTGGAGCCGCCGCCGACGCAGGCGACGATGTGGTCAGGCAGTTCGCCGTCGGTCATCTCCATGTACTGATCGCGTGCTTCGATCCCGACGACGCTCTGGAAATCACGGACCATCATCGGAAAGGGATGGGGGCCGACGACCGAGCCGATGGCGTAGAGGGCGGTGTCGAGTTGGGCGACGTAGGATTCGAAAGCGGAGTCGACGGCTTCTTTAAGGGTTTTGAGCCCGTGGGTTGCCGGAACGACTTCGGCTCCCAGGATCTGCATGCGTACGACATTGGGATGTTCTTTGGCGATGTCCACCTCTCCCATGTGGATTTCGCACTCCAAACCGAAATAGGCGGCGGCGGTGGCCAGCGCTACACCGTGCTGTCCGGCTCCCGTTTCGGCGATGAGTTTACTTTTGCCAAGGGTTTTGGCGAGGAGAGCTTCGGCCATGCAGTGGTTGAGCTTGTGGGCACCCGTGTGGTTGAGGTCTTCACGTTTGAAGTATATCTGGGCCCCTCCGACGGCTTCGCTGAGACGCTTGGCGTGGTAGACGGGGGTGGGGCGTCCCTGATAATGTTTGCGGATTCGCCGAAGCTCCGAGAGGAAATCGTGAGATTTCCTCAGTTTGAGATAGGCTTCGGTGATGCGCTCAAATTCCTCCACCAACTGAGGGGGAAGAAACGCTCCTCCATACTGACCGAAATATCCCTTTTCATCCGGTTGCGATTTCAAGTATTGATGTTTCAAACTATTCTCCTTTAAAGCAACTGTTCATCTTAAAGTCTATCGTGATGTACTTGAAACTTTATATCGTAGTAATTTCGGCGCAGCTTTTAACGAAATCATCTCGAATGATCGATGTAGCGATCGATGACCCAGTCGGTGAAAGGGAGAGCGCAGGTAAAGGCCGGAGAGACCGCATTGAGGATGTGTACACTGCGGTCGTCTCCTTCGACGACAAAATCCTGCACAAGCTCTAACGTTTTTTTGTCGAGGAGTTGGGCGCGGATGCCGGGACGGCTCCAACGATCGAATTTCTCCGTCTCGATTCGCTGCACCAGTTCGGAAGCGAGAGAGACGAGTCGGCTGCGAGAGTATTTGCGAAACTCTTCGAATGCCAGAGAACGGAATCCAAAGCTGTTGCGCAGAAAAAGTTCACTCTCCCAGCGTAGGATCTCCAGCATCTCCAGCGGATCGAAACGCTCATAGCCTTTATAGTTTTCCCGCCAGAAGGCGGGAATGGCGGTGGGGCCGATTTTGACTTCTCCGTCGACGGTGACGGTGTAGTGAACCCCGAGGAAAGGATTTTTCAGATTCGGGACGGGATAAATGTTGGTTTTGACGGGAGCGGGGCTACCGCTGTATTTGAGGTAGATCCCTTTAAAAGGGATGATGGTGTATCGCTCGCCGAATCCGTAGGCCTGGGCGATCCGGTCGGCGTAGAGTCCGGCGCAGTTGACGACGACGCCGGCATGGATTTCATCGGTACGGGTGAGTACGTGATTGTTTCCCAGGTTGCCCATCCAGGCATCTCCCAGCAGAAGGCGTGTGCCGTCAGCAACGATGAGGTGGCGCAGTTTGGCGAGGATCTCCAAGGGGTCGACGGTAGCGGTGTCGGGGCTGTGGAGGGCTTCCCGGTAGGTGCGGACATTCGGATCGATGCTTTGGGCCTCCTTTTCATCGATCACTCGGACGTTGACGCCGTTGGCTTCACCGCGGTGAAGGAGCTCGTGCAGTGTCTGCCGCTCCGCCTCGTTACGTGCGACGACGATTTTGCCGCATTCGTTGATCGCCAGACCGTAGCGGTGACAAAACTCTCGCATCGTTCGGTTTCCATCTCGGGTGAAACGGGATTTGAGGGAGTCGGTGCTGTAGTAGAACCCGGCGTGAAGCACTCCGCTGTTTCGCCCGCTGGCGTGGGCGCCGATCTCATCCTCTTTGTCGAGGACGACGATGGAGGTATCGGGATAACGCCTATGAAGGTTGTGAGCCATAGAGAGACCGATGATTCCGGCTCCGACGATGAGAAAATCGCAGGTCATGAGAACACTCCTTCCCGGGGAATGGGAGAATTATAACAGGTACTTCTCTCCCCGGGCTTGCCGGAGAAGTCCGAAGTTGTTCCGGGTAGAAGGCTTGATGATGTTTTGCGGCTGTGATATGATCGCGTTCATGTTGAGGTTTTTCAGAGGGATTGAGATAAAAAACTTTTTTCGCTTTTTTAGGAGCAATATCGACGGGCAGGAGAATCCGCACGTGAATATTTTCTCTCCTTTATCCTCCATTGAGAGAAGAAGTCGCCGTCTCTTTCTCCTGGGATCGGTTCTCCTTCCCGCTTCGATAACGGCTCTTTCGATCCTCGAGGCGAAATACCCCAGTGCCTCCTACGTGCTGAAGCAGTTCGATATCGATCCGGCTTACCTCCGTAATCCCTCTTTTGTCGATTTCATCCTCCGAAACGAGATACGCTACCGGCGCTTTTATGAAAACTCCGTCAAACGGGGCAAAACCTATATTCCTCTTTTCAAAGAATTGCTCAGCTCGGGAGGCTTGAGCCATCTCTTCATCTATATGTCGATGACGGAGTCGGGTTTTCAGAGTTATGCCAAATCGAAAAAAAAAGCGGCGGGGCTCTGGCAGTTTATGGCGGCGACGGCCAAACGTTTCAAGCTCCGAGTCGACAAAGAGAAGGATGAGCGCTACGATCCGGTGGCGTCGACCAAAGCAGCGATGCAGTACATTCAGACACTCTACAAAATGTTTGGCAAATGGTATCTTGTGATGATGGCTTACAACTGCGGTGAAGGGCGTCTTCAGCGGGCGATTCGACGGGCGGGAAGCGATGAATTCGCTGTTTTGATGGATGATCGTAAAGCATGGATTCCCGAGGAGACCCGCAACTATCTGCGCAAAATCATTCTCCTTTCTATGATGGGAGAGAAGATTCACAGCAGTCCCTCGAAAGAGGATCGAAAACTTCGTCAGAAGATCCTGCCGGATACGGAGATACTGGTCAACGTCTACGGGGGTATTTCACTTAAAAATATGGCGAAATTGCTGCGCATGAACGTCGGCAGGCTACAGCGACTCAATCCGCAGATCCGAGATGGAATGATCGCCGGTGATTTGGGAATGACGCAGATTTTCATTCCCGCCGACCGTCTCGGCTACTATCGGGCTTTCTATCGGCCGCCGTTATTGCGGGAGATTTACCGACAGAAGGGATACCGTCGACTCATCGCACACGTTGTGCGCCAAGGGGAAACGCTAAAAAGTGTCGCGTGGCGCTATCATACCACCCCGTTGGATCTCATCGTGGCCAATCAACTTTCAAATCCCCGTCTCCGTCCCGGCAAGCTTCTGATGGTTCCGGTGACGCAAGAGGTCTACGAATCGCTGCGAAAATATTGACGAAACGAATCTGGCATTATTCAACCGTAAGTCGATACCCGCTAAAATTTATATTAAAAAATGAGAACCAGGATGCCCCGTTTTTTCTTTTCAGTTTTTTTGAGTGTCGCTCTCTCGAGTGTGATGCTGAGTCTGACCGGCTGCTCCGTCAAACGGGTGCATTACACTAAACCCGGACACACCAGCGCCGCCCGACATCGTGCGACCATGCGGACCTACACGGTCAGGGGACGGACCTACCATCCCACCTACGTCAAAGTCGGTGATACGATGATAGGGATCTCCAGCTGGTACGGACCGAACTTTCACGGCAAAATGACCAGCAACGGCGAGCAGTACGACATGCACGCGCATACCGCCGCGCACAAAACTTGGCCGATGGATACGATGGTGAGGGTACAAAATCTCCAAAACGGCAAAAGCACCGTCGTACGGATCAACGACAGGGGTCCTTTCGTCGCGGGACGGGTCATCGACTGCTCCTACGCGGCGGGTAAAGAACTGGGACTGGATAAAACCGGTATCGCCAAAGTCAAACTGACGGTGTTGGGGTTCGCCGGAAAGATCTACCGTCCCACTGCCGCGCAAAAACGTGACCGTGCGGCACTCCCTTCGGTACATTTGAGCGATTTCGGCGTACAAGTCGGTGCTTTCCGTCGAAAGATAGGGGCTGAAATCACCCGAAGAAAATATACGACGATAGTGCGGACACCGAAACATGTTATGATTCGTGAATTTACGGTCGGAGGGCTTCCGCTCTATCGGGTTTGGGTCATGGGATTCGGCTCGGCGGAGGAAGCGAAAGATTTTATCGCCGACCGGGGAATAGCGGGCGGGTTTTTGATCCGCCCATAAGGAGTGAAAGTGTTGGAAAAACGACGCACGACCAAAGAGACGGATATTTTTATCGCCTTGAACCTTTATGGAACGGGAGAGGCGCAGATCGATACGGGAATCGGCTTTTTCGATCATATGCTCGAATCTTTTGCCCGTCACGCTCTGATCGATCTGGAGGTCTCTTGTCGGGGGGATCTGCAGATCGATGCACATCACAGTGTCGAGGATGTGGGGATTGTTCTGGGGCAGCTTCTGAGTGAAGCGATCTATCCGGTCAAAGGGCTGGAGCGTTTCGGAAACGCCGTGGCCGTCATGGACGAGGCGGCGGTGGAATGCGACATCGATCTGAGTCGGCGAGCCTATCTGGTCTTCGAGCTTCCGGTCGAAGGAAAGGTGGGTGACTTCGACTGCGAACTTGTCGAAGAATTTTTTCGGGCCTTTGCTTTCAACCTTCCTTTGACGCTGCATCTCGTCGCCCGAAGGGGACGCAACCGTCACCATTTGATCGAAGCGTCTTTCAAAGCCTTGGCACTGGCGTTGCGCCGGGCGGTGAGCCCCAACGAACGCATCGGGGTTCCCAGTACCAAAGGGGTGCTCTAAGATGGCGACACGCTTGATCGTGTTGGACGTGGACGGTTGCTTGACGGATGGACGCATCGTCTATGGAAACGCCGGCGAAGAGCTCAAAGCCTTTGATGTCAAAGACGGTCTGGCGATCGCCAGCTGGATACGGCTGGGGCGGGAGGCGACGATTATCACAGGTCGGCGATCGGAGATCGTTACCCGACGGGCCGAAGAGCTCGGGATTGTCCATCTCTATCAGGGGGTGCGCAACAAGAGGGAACGTCTCGAAAACCTTTTGGAGGAGTTGAAAATCGACGCCTCCGAGATCGCCGTCATCGGTGACGATCTCAATGATTACGGAATGCTGGCGATGGCGGGTCGATCCTACGCTCCGGCCGATGCCGTGGCATGGATCCGCCAGAGAGTGGATCACCCTCTGCGGCACTCCGGCGGTCGGGGAGCCGTGCGGGAAATGATCGAGGATCTTCTCGATCGAGACGGTCTTTACGAAACGTTTTTGTCGTTATGGTCCATCGGGTAGAGATCGCGCTCTTTCTGCTTTTTGCGCTGCTGCTGACGATCGCGCTTATGACTCATTTTCACGGTGCCGCTTCTGCAGCGGTAAAACCGGGGAACGAGCGGGTAAAAGTTTCACTCGAAGATGCACGTCTCGACGAGATCAATGCCAGTGCGTTGTTGAACACTTATACCGTACATAGGGCCGCACTCAAAGGAGGGACTTGGTATTTCGAGGGTTTGGATTTGCGCAACCCGCAAATCCGCTATCTCCGTGCCGAACGTGCCCGTCGTGAAGCGAAACTTCTCGAGATGGAGGGGAACGTCTCGATGGCAAAGTTGGATGGATCGCTTTATCGGGCCGATAAAGTCCGCTACGATCTCGGGAAAAGAATCGTACGTTCGATCGGCCCTTTCCGGGCGGAGAAAGGGGAGAGTTATGTCACGGGGCTCGACTTCCGTTACGGTTTGGATGATAAGATTACTCGAGCGAAAAAGGTCTTTGCCCACTATCGGATGGCGACAAAAGGAAAGCCGGGATCCGGGGGCTCCCTCTAATCGTCGGGTGTGTTATAATCTTGGAAAGCTGATCGTTCGGTACGCGGGCGGAGGATGGAGAAAGTGGGAGACCCGGCTGGGGTGAATAGCTAGAGAAAGTTTGATGGATGATAAGAAAAATTATAACGGTAATTCTCTTTCCACTGGTACTCCTGGCGGGAGAAGCTCTGGAAGTCAGTGCCGATCGGTTTAGTCATAGAGAGTCGGAGCATCGGGCGGTTTTCGAAGGAAATGCCCATGCCAAGGAGGGGAAGAGCCGTATTGACGCCCGAAAGTTTATCGTCTATTTCGATGCGAACAATAGTGCGAAAGAGTACCGGGCGATCGGGAATGTCCACTTCGAAATCGTTCGTCCCGATCAACATGTCAAAGGGCGATGCGACCGACTCACCTACCGGGTGGACAAAGAGACCTATCGGCTGAGCGGCAATGCCCATGTGATCGATCTGCTCAATAAGCGGCGGATGCAGGGAGAAGAGATCTTTCTTGATAACAAACATCACAGCGCGTCGGCGAAAAGCGGCCGGGAAGGTCCGGTCAAATTTATATTTCAGATGGAAGATAAATCAAAAAAGAAAAAGCAGAAACGATGACAGATACTCCCAGAGTTCTCCGCGCGGAATTTTTGAAATCCGCACAGAGCCTAACGGATTCGGTGGAAGAGAGCCGTAGCGAAGTGGTCTTCCTGGGACGCTCCAACGTCGGCAAAAGCAGCACCATCAACACGCTGACGGAGCGAAAAAATCTTGCGAAGAGCTCTTCGACTCCGGGGAAGACTCAGCTGATCAATTTTTTCGATGTGGATTATCGATACAAAGAGGAGGAGTACCCGGTCCGGTATGTGGACCTCCCCGGCTTCGGTTACGCGAAAGTCTCCAAATCCCTCAAGGAGATATGGCAGAAAAATCTTGTCGATTTCATTCGGAATCGAACGGCGATTCGGCTCTTTATCCACCTCCGGGACGCCCGCCATCCCAAGCAGAAGATCGATGAGGAGGTTGAGGAATACATCCGTGAATTTCTTCGGCCCGATCAAGCCTATCTGACCGTCTTTACCAAAGCGGACAAGCTTCGGCAGAAAGAGAGAGCGGCTCTGCTTCGGAAATTTCCGGGGGCGATCCTGCTATCGAATCTCAAACGTCAGGGGACAGAGCAGGTGCATCGGGAGATTTTTAGAGCGGTCTTCGGAGTGGGGGAATGATCCGCTACCGCAAAGCGACGCTGCGTGATATACCCGCGATGCAGGAGATTGTGGCCGACGAAGTCAAGCGCGGCATTATTCTGCCCAGAACGGATGACGAAGTGGCGACCAATATCCGAAGCTATCATCTCGTTACGGTCGATGAAACCCTCGCCGGCTATGGAGCACTGCATATCCACTCCCGGCGGATGGCCGAGATCCGCAGTCTGATCGTTCGGCCGGAATATCGGGGACGGTCGTTCGGTGAGGGGTTGGTGTCGGCAACGATCGAGGAGGGAAGACTTTTGGGGGTTGAAGAGATTCTTGTGTTGACCTATCTCCCGGATTTTTTCCGAAAACTCGGCTTCGAAGAGATCGACAAGACGCTGATTCCCGAACAGAAAATTTGGGCGGATTGCATCAAATGCATTCACTTCCCCAACTGCAACGAAACGTCGCTCGTACATCGGATAGAGCCGTTGCCGTAGAGGTTCACAAGATGAAGCGGCTTTTGGGGACAGTGGGAATCCTCCTTTTCATCCTTGTCTATCCTATGCTGATATCCATTTATGTCACTTTGCCGCTTTTTATCGGATATGCGGGCTATTTGATCGTCCAGGGGATCGAAGGGCGCGGCTGGCGGTACGTACTGCTGCCTCTACTCTACCTTCTCAATCTTGAAATCAATCTCTCTCTCCCGCTTCTGGCGACACTCTTTGCCGTTTTGATTTATGATTTGCTTCTCTATCCGTCGGTCCTCTTTCTCAAACGTTGCCCTCCTTGCGTCGCACTGATTTCTGTTGTCGCAATCGACCTGATCTACTTTGCACTTTTATTGGGATATGACTTTATTTTTTCGACGGTGAGCATTGAAATCAATTCACTGCTGCTCTACTCTCTGGTGATGGATGCCATCGTGGCGGTGCTCCTGTGAGAGTCAAGCTCATTATCCTTTTCTTCGTGATCGTCTGGGCAGTGCTGCTGATTCGTCTTTACCATATCAGTATCAAATCCAACTACTATTATGAAAAACTGGCCAAAGAGAATATTGAACGCAAAAGTTATCTCAAACCGGTACGAGGGGAGATCTACGACCGTAACGGTAAGTACCTGGCGGTGAACAAGATCGGCTTCTCTCTCTCCATCGCTCCACATTTGAGCGTACGCAAAGGGGAGCTCGACCGAGTGATTTCATTCATCCACTCTTATCTCCCCGACATCAATACGACAGTCATGCGCAAAGTCTATCGCAAGCAGAGTTCCGCATACAATCACGAGTACATCAAAGTGATCGATTTTATTCCCTACGATCGCATGATGAAACTCTACCCGCGCATCGTCGCCGAGTCGAAGATTCATATCGATACGGAGACCAAACGCTACTATCCCTACGGAAAATACGCTGCGCATATTGTGGGATATGTCGGACGCTCCAACCGGAAAGAAAACGCCAAAGACAAAGTCGTCGACAAAGTTGGACGCATCGGCAAAAGCGGCTTGGAGCTCTATTACAACCGTCTGTTAGAGGGAGAGCTGGGCTACGTAATCAGCAAAGTCAACGCTCGCAACAAAGCGCTCGAAGTTCTGGAGAGAAAGGAGCCGATCAGCAATCGCAGTCTAACAACCAATCTTGACATGGATCTGCAAAAATACATCTACGATCTGCTGGGAAAACGGGCGGGAGTCGTCATCGTGATGAAAACGACGGGAGAGATTTTGGCCGCGGTGAGCAATCCCAGTTTCGATCCCAATCTCTTCGTCGGGGGGATCAGTGTCAAAGACTGGAAGGCATTGCAAAACAACCTCGGGCACCCCTTCACCAACAAGCTCATCAACGCCGTCTACCCGCCGGGTTCGGTCATCAAGCCGGGAGTGGCGCTGGCGGCTTCGCGCTTCGGCCACGGTGTGCTCGACCAGCATGAATTCTGCAAAGGCTACATCACCATCGACAAGAGCAAGCACAAATTCCGCTGCTGGAAGAAGTGGGGCCACGGCGATACGGGTCTGCGCAAATCGATCCGGGAGAGCTGCGACGTCTACTACTACAACAAAAGCCTCAAAGTCGGCATCGACCGCATCGCCAAAACGCTCCGGCAGATCGGCCTGGGAGTCAAGACCGGTATCGACCTGCCGCGGGAATACCGTGGGATCATCCCCGACAAAGCCTGGAAACGCAAGCGCTACCACAAGCCCTGGTACAAGGGAGAGACGGTCATCGCCGCCATCGGGCAGGGATACGACAACATTACGCCGATGCAGATCGCCCGCTACACCGCCTTTCTCGCTACCGGCTGGCTTCCCGTCCCGACGCTGGCCAAATCCATCGACGGTGAAAAGGTCACCCCCAAACGGGTTCGCATCCGCTTCAATCCCGTCCATTTCTCTACGATCCGGCAGGGGATGATCGACGTCTGCAACGATCGACGGGGGACCGCCTACAAAGCGTTGCACAATCTACCGATCAAAGTCGCGGGTAAGACGGGAACGGCGCAGGTGGTCTCCATCCCCCAAGACATCAAAAAACGGGCCAAAGAGAATGAGCTGGCCTATTTCAAAAAGTCCCATGCCTGGCTGACGACCTACGCACCGGCCCGGCATCCCGAATACGTCGTGACGGTCCTGATCGAGCACGGAGGGCACGGGGGTAGCGCCGGAGGGCCCATCGCCGCCAAGATCTACCGTTATCTCTACTACAACGGCTATTTCAAAAAGCATCCGCTGGAAGAGGTACGCAAGGAGTTGGAAGCGGCCAAAGCGAAGCGGGCCGAGCAGGAGGCGAAAAAACGGGGTAAGCCCGCGCCCGCAGTCAAAGTGCCGAAGCGCTCGGCTCCCGACGAAAAACCTTCAGGGCACCTCTAATAATAGGTCATACTCACAATGGGCTTTGGAGATGTGAGATTTTGCTTGAGGCTTTCGAGGCGTAGCCAAAGCTACGGCGAAGGGAGCATCGAGTGAAAGATCGCGTCTCCAAAGCCCACCCTTGCGGGCATCACCGGTTTTCGCCCATGCTGTGTTATCGCTTCTTGACGTAGCGACGGCTATGCCTGCGAAGCGATGCCTTGCCTGGACAAAAACTGGAGATGTTGTGGGCACGACCTATTATGAGAGGTGCCCTTTCGTGCCCCGGCTTCCTACCGAGCCGATAAAGGCTCAGAAAGTTCCCGCCGGCTGAAAACGCCCCTCGGTGCGGTTTTTCGTCAAGGTATTCCACGGGCCGATGCAGCCGTTCATCGCGATCTCGATACCGGACCATCCGTCGCTGAGAAGCCGCCCCAGGCCCAGAGCGAGATTGGCGGTGGCTTCGACGGGATCGATGGAGTAGGGGACCATCGCCCCGGTGAGGACAATGCGGCGGCTCCGGCCGAGACGCTCGGCCAGATAGCGGGCGGTGCGATCCATCGTGTCGGTGCCGTGAACGATGAGAACGTCATGCGGGATTTCGAGGACGGCCCGATAGATCGTCTCGCGGTCTTCATCGGTCAACTCGAGGCTGTCTTTGCCGACGACCTGCCGATGCCGCAACGTGCAGCGCCAGTGCCGGGCAATGGTGTCGAGTGCCCGAGCATCGCTGTCGACGCGCAGCTCCCCTGTCAGGGGATCGTAGATTTTATTGAACGTCCCTCCCGTCGAGAGGATCGTGATTTCGGATACGTCACGAGGCATAATCTTCTCCTTCACCTTTACCTCCATTCTATCGCAGCCGTGGTAAAATAGCGCAATTTCACTTCGGAGGTTCGTCAATGTTCATGCAAGGCAAAAAAGGGGTCGTTCTCGGCATCGCCAACAAGAAATCCATCGCCTACGGGATCGCGAAAGCGTGCCGCGATCAGGGGGCCGAACTGGCCATCACCTATCTCAACGAGCGTTTCGAGCGCAAGCTTGCTCCCATCGCCGAAGATCTCGGCTGCGGCAACCGGCTCTACCCCTGCGACGTCAGCCGTCCCGAAGAGATCGCCGCCCTGCGTGAATCCCTCGAAAGAGATATGGGCACAATCGACTTTTTTGTCCACTCCATCGCCTTCGCTCCCAAAGAGGGACTCAGCGGCCACTTCACCGACATCCCCAAAGAGGCTTTCAACGTCGCGATGGAGATCTCCGTCTATTCCCTCATCGAACTCGCCCGAGAGCTCAAGCCGATCATGAATCCCGGCGGATCGATCCTGACCCTGAGTTACTACGGCGGGGTCAAATACATCCCCAACTACAACCTCATGGGTGTCGCCAAAGCGGCGCTGGAGAGCAGCGTCAAATATCTCGCCGAAGATCTGGGCCGCGACGGCATCCGCGTCAACGCCATCAGCGCCGGCCCCATCAAGACCCTGGCCGCCGCCGGGATCGGGGATTTTTCCTTCATGCTCAAGTGGACCGCCGCCCACTCTCCGCTGCGCCGCAACGTCACCATCGACGAGGTCGGCAACAGCGGAATGTACCTCCTCAGTGACCTCTCCAGCGCCGTTACCGGTGAGATTCACTACGTCGACGGGGGCTTCAACATCATGGGAATGCCCGCTGTCAATTTCGACGAAAACGGCAAGCCCCACATCGCCTGGAACGGGGAAAGCTGATCGTGCGTCCTGTGCGCGCATTTTTGGATGTTTTATTTTGGATTTTGAATGAGGGATGAGAAGAGGGAGAATAACATGGATGTGCCCGTTGAAAAAAATCCAAAATCCAAAATCCAAAATCCAAAATGCCCATCGGATTCGTATGAATCGAAAAAAGAGTTTTATGCCAAAGTCCTCACCATCTACGGGCGCAATCCGGTGCTCGAAGCGCT
>WFQO01000039.1 GCA_015486995.1 Nitratifractor sp.
CCCTCGCTCCCGCCAAAATCCTCGTTCTTCCCGACGATCCCCAAGGGCGCATCGCTCTCGCCGGTACCCGTATCCCCGTCGAAGCCAAATGGAATCCCGACAACTTTTTACGCGAATACCGTACTGTCCTGGAGCGGATCGACCGGGCTATCGCCGCGGGCAAAAAGGCCGTCCTCCTCCCCGAATCGGTCCTTCCGGTCTTTCTCAACCGCGAACCCCGAATCCTCGAGGCTCTCGAGCACCGCTCCCAGAAGATCGATATCGTCCTCGGCGCCCTCTACTCCGTCCACGAGCAAAACCGCAACTCCGCCTACTATTTCCACAAAGGCCGCTACCGGGTCGCCGACAAAATCATCCTCGTCCCCTTCGGCGAAGCCAACCCTCTGCCCTCCTGGGCCGGCCGATGGGTCAACGCGATCTTCTTTGACGGCGCTCCCGATTACCGCCCCGCCGAGCACCCGACAGACTTTCGGATCGACGGCCGCGACTACCGCGCCGCCGTCTGCTACGAAGGCACCAGCGAGCGCCTCTACACCGACCGCCCCGCCCGTATCCTGATGATGAGCAACAACGGATGGTTCACCCCCTCGATCGAAGCGACGCTTCAAAAGTTGCTCCTGGAATACTACAGCCGCAAATACGGCACAACGATCTACCATAGTGTCAATATGGGGCCCTCGTATGTCGTTGTAAATCCGAAAGATCGAGAGTCCATTTTCCAATAAATCTTTTGCATCGAGTCCGCTATAATCACTTCAAAAAGGAGCTGTGATGTCCATCGATTCCCAAACGATAGAAAACGCTCTTCAGATATTGGAGGAGGAGGTCATCCCGGCACAGGGATGTACGGAGCCGATCGCCATCGCGTTCGTGGCGGCCAAGGCACGGGAGTTTCTCCCGCCTGACGAAACAGTGCAGAAGATGGTCGTGCGGGTCTCGGGCAACATCATCAAAAATGTCAAAAGCGTCGTCGTCCCCGGAAGCGGGGGGATGGTCGGCATCGAGGTGGCTGCGGCGATGGGGCTGCTCCACGGCGACGCGTCGAGGGATATGATGGTCATCAGCGGGATCACCGAAGCGCAGATGGAGGAGGTGCGCCGCTGGATGCGGGAAAACCTCATCGAAGTGATCCACGAAAACACCCCCATCAACCTCTACGTCACGGTCGAACTCCACACCGAAAAAAGCTGCATCAGCGTCGAAATCAAGCACCTGCATACCAACATCACCAAAATCACCCGCAACAAAGAGGTGGTCCTGGAGCAACCCTGCAACGACGGCGTCTTCAATACGCCTGCGGAGCAGCGACAGAAACTCTCGGTCAAACTGATCTACGACATCGCCCAAAGCGTCGACATCGAACGGGTTCGGCCGCTCCTGGAGCAGGTGATCCGCTACAACTCCCAAATCGCCCGGGAGGGGCTCTCTGGCCACTGGGGCGTCAACATCGGCAAGGTAATCGAAGAGCACATCGCGGAGGGCTTTTACGGCGACGACGTGCGCAACCACGCCGCCGCCTTCGCCGCGGCGGGGAGCGATGCCCGGATGAGCGGCTGCGCTCTGCCGGTGATGACCACCAGCGGCAGCGGCAACCAGGGAATGGCCGCCTCCCTCGCCCTCATCGACTACGCCGACCGGATGGGCCTCGACGAAGAAAAGCTGATGCGGGCGCTCTTTTTCTCCCATCTGACGACGGTCCATATCAAAACCCGGGTAGGCCGCCTCAGCGCCTACTGCGGCGTCATCTGCTCCGCCGCCGCCGTCGCCGGAGCGCTCTGCTTCATCAACGACAAGGATTTCGAAACCGTCTCTCACGCCATCGCCAATACCCTCGGCGATGTCTCGGGGATCATCTGCGACGGGGCCAAGGCCTCCTGCGCGATGAAAATCTCCACCACGATCTACGCCGCCTTCGACTCCTACGTCCTGGCGACCCACGGCAAGTATCTCCAGGGCGGCGACGGGATCGTCGCCCATGACATCGAGGAGACCCTCGACTACATCGGTCGCCTCGCCCAGGACGGGATGCGGACCACCGACGAAGTGATCATCGACATTATGAACGGCAACAAAGGCTCCCGTTCGTGAGTGGCCACGCAGGGGAGCGCTACGACCTGCTCATCGTCGGCGGAGGCGCCACGGGGGCCGGCGTCGCACTCGACGCCGCACTGCGGGGCCTGAAAGTCCTGCTGCTGGAGCGCAACGACTTCGCCGAAGGGACCAGCAGCCGAAGCACCAAACTCGTCCACGGGGGAGTCCGCTATCTCGAAGCCGCCGTCAAACATCTGGACAGGGAGCAATACGCGCTCGTCAGAGAGGGGCTGAGTGAACGCGAAATCTTTCTGCGCAACGCCCCGCACCTGGCCCATCCTCTTCAGCTTCTCACCCCGCTCTACCGCTGGAGCCGGGTCCCCTACGTCTACGCCGGCCTCGTCCTCTACGATCTGCTCTCGGGCCGGGCAAGCCTGGGGCGCAGCCGGCTCCTGGGCCCCTCCACCGCCCGCCGGCGCAGCCCCGGTATTCGCACGGAGGGGCTCAAGGCCGCAGTCAGTTACTGGGATGGAGCCTTTCGGGACAGCCGAATGGTCGTCGCTCTGCTTCAAAGCGCCGTAGAGCTCGGGGCCGTCGTCCGCAATCACGTCGAAGTGACGCAGCTGCGCAAAGAGGGCGGGCGCATCGTCGGGGTTCGGGCGCGCAGCCGCCTCGACGACACGGAGCAAAGCTATGAGGCCCGCCTCGTCGTCAACGCCACCGGCCCCTACGCCGATCGCCTGCGCCGTCTGGACGACCCCGGCCTCTCTCCCCTGATGATTCCGAGCCGGGGCGTACACATCGTCCTGCCCAAACGCTTCCTGCCCGGGAAGGAGGGGATCCTCATTCCCCGCACCCGCGACGGGCGCGTCCTCTTCGTCCTCCCCTATCTCGACTACTGCCTCGCCGGCACCACCGACGAAGAGGGAACGCTCGAGGAGGATCCCCGTCCGAAAGAGGAGGAGATCGACTACCTTCTCGAGCATCTCAACGGCACTTTCGACCTGCAGGTGGAGCGAAACTCGATCCTCGCCGCTTTCGCCGGCCTACGCCCGCTGATACGAAAACCCGGCGCCCACTCCACCGCCGAACTGGTGCGCGAATATCTGACCGAGCTCTCTCCGGGAGGGATGCTCACCATCACCGGCGGCAAATGGACCAGCTACCGGGCGATGGCCGAAGCCGCCGTCGACAAAGCGCTCGATGCCCTCGGCGAAGCCCCCCGCCCCTGCCGTACCCGCGACTACCCCGTCGTCGGCAGCCGCGAAACACGGGCCGAGACACTCGATCGCCTGCAGCATGCGGGATTCGCTCCGGAGGAGATCCGCCACCTCTACGCCCATTACGGCGACCGTAGCCTCACCATCGCCGAGCTGGCAAAGCGGGAAAAGCTCACCGGCCGCCTGCACCCCGACCACCCCCTCCTGCGTGCCGAACTCCTCTACACTTTGCGAAACGAATGGGTCCTCAAGCCCCTCGACTTTCTCGTACGCCGCGCCTCGCTGGGGCTTCTGGATCCGCGGGCGGCCCTGGACTGCCTGCCGGAGGTGCTGGAGCTTCTGAGGAGAGAATACGGCTGGGACGAAGCCACCCTGCAGGCGAGACGGCAGGAAGCCGAGAAGCGGCTCAGTTTCTAGGAGAAATCGCGATGGGCTTTTACGCGACCTTTCCCGAGGGCCCGATCCTCGCCGCCCACCGGGGGCGCCGGGAGCTCCGTCCGGAAAATACGCTCTGCGCTTTCGAAGCCGCCCTGGGGCACTGCGACCTCATCGAGCTCGACGTTCAGCTCAGCCGTGACAGAGAATGGATCGTCTGTCACGATCCGACGCTGGAGCGTACCACCGATGTCGAAAAGCGGTACTCCGGCCGCTTCCGGCCCCATCGCGTCATCGAACACTCCTTCGAGACGCTGCGAAGCCTCGATGCGGGGAGCTGGTTTCTCGAACGCGACCCCTTCGGCGCACTGCGATCAGGAAAAGTCCGCCCCGAGGAGATCGAAGCCCTGCTCCCCCAGCGTCTTCCCTCTCTCGGAGAAACCCTCCATTTCGGTGCCGAACGCGGCATTCCACTCAACGTGGAGATCAAGGATATGCCCACCTGCACGGCCAAAGAGGTCGTCCGCAGTTTTCTGGCGGAGCTGGAGAGGACCCCCCATCCTCCCCTGCTCATCTCCTCGTTCAACCACCGCTATCTCCGCCGGCTTCACCAAGAAGCTCCCAACCTCTCTCTCGCCGCTCTCGTCGAAGCGGTCCATCCGCCCCGTCTGCCTGCCTACCTGCAAGCCCTCGGCGTCGAAGCCTACCACGTCGATCTGCCTCTGGCTGCGACGACTCCCGTGGAGCTTCTCGCTGCGCACGGCATCTCCTGCGGCATCTACGTCGTCGACGATCCGCAGGAACGAAAAGCGTGGGAAAGAAAAGGCTTTCGGCTCTTCTTCGCCGATAGGCTGTAAAGGGCATACGAAGACGGGGCTGAGCCCGCCGCTGTGGGAGGGGGAAAATCAGCCGTGGATTTTGATCTCGCCTTTGCCCAGACGGTCCAGAATCTCTTTGGCCCGTTCGACGAGTTCCCGGCTGCCGTGGACCAGCAGGAGGATTTTGCCCTCTTTGACCAGTTTTTCCAGACGATGGGCTTCCACTTCGCCGATCCCCCACTCGATGAGGGCATCGCCCAGGCCGAAGATCGCTCCGCCGGTCATCGCTCCGCCGACCATCCCCGCCAGGGCCGCGGTGATGGGGCCGGCACCCACCAGAGGGCCGAAACCGGGCACGATAAAAAAGACGCCTCCCAGCAGCGCTCCGAGCAAGCCGCCCCAGAACGCTCCTTGACTGCCCCAGATCAGCACATCGCTGTCCTCTTTCTCGATCTCCACCTTCTCCACGGCATCCTCGTGCCCCCGGCCGACGACGGAGATGTTTTTGGCTTCGATTCCCTCGCTCAGCAGGGTCTGTACCGCTTCTTTGACCGCTTCGCGGTTTTCATAGATCCCGATCAGTATCTCTTTTTTCTCCATTTTTCTTCCTCGCTCTCTGTAATTGATTTCAGACGTGCTCGTCGCTCTTGCGGATGATCAAGGCCTCCCGGTCGATGCAGGCACGCCCTTCGAGCCGTTGCAGGCGTTCGAGGGTCTCCGTGTAGAGACGGTCGAAGCGCTCCTTCTCCCGACGGTATTTCTCTTTTTCCCGGCGGGCGTACCACCAGGCGACAAGGATCGACATCAGAAAGACCCCGTAGATGTACCACTGATACTCTTTGAGACTCAGCAGTACGATGAAATATTGCACCGAAAAGAGTACGAAAAATTCGATGGAAAAAAGCAGTACCAAAAAACTGCTCTTCTCGAATTCCAACGTATACTTTTCGATCGTCCGCAGCAGCGCCAGGTTGCGGTTGACCGCTTCGGCGTCGCGCCGGCATTCGGGATCTTCCACCTCTTCCAGCGGAATGTCCCGCAGGTGGATGTTGCTGATGTTGTACTCGACGTTGAGCTGCTTGTACTCTTCGAGAAATTCGGGACGCTCTTGCAAAAAAGCCCGGATCTTCCCGATGTCGGGGGTTTTCTCTCCCATCGCCTCGCGCAGATCCTGATAGAGACGGTCGTAGAAACCGACCTCACGGATTTCGCGGGCGGCGCGCTCGAGGTCCGTCAAGTCACGCCTTTGCGGGAGCGGCCGTCTCCTCGTCGATGCCGTAGCTGGCCACATCGTCTTTCGCCGGCATGAAGATCCCGACAAGCCCTTTGAGCCCGATGCTCATCACGATGTTGTAGAGGAAGAGGAACCAGGCGAGCAGGACCATCGACCCGAAGATCGCCGCCAGAATCATCCAGCCGCTGAATTCTCCGTTGACGTAGAGATGCCGGCGCAGCATCCCGTCGAGCCCCGCCATTCCGGCGAAGGCCCCCATCCCGACTCCGCCGATCAGATAGAGCCAGAAGTGCGCCCAGGTCAGCTTTTTGCTGAAGAGTTTCGTGTTGTTGGTCACCAACGGCCACAGGACATACAGAGCGCTGTAGAGCGTCATATAGAGCCCCACGATCAGTGCGATGTGGAAGTGGGCGAAGCTGATCCACTGGGTGTTGTGCAGGACACGGTTGAGCCCCATATCCGCCTGGATGATTCCCGCGGGAACCGCCAGGCCGAAGCCGACAAGCCCGCCCAGCAGATAGGCCAGCTCCGGGCTCATTTTGAGCGGCCGAGCCTTCCAGAGCGTCACCAGCGTGATGAAGAGCGCCAACCCCTGGGTCAACAGCTCGAAAGCGGTGACCATCTCTCCGGAGACCAACTTCATCATCTCGGGCTGGGGCTGATCGGCCAGGAGGTGGTGGCTCCAGACCATCCAGCTGACGAAAAGCTCCAGAAGCAGCGCCGCTCTGGCGACGTTTTCCATAAAGAGCTTCTGCCCGGTGATCAGGGTCGCCAGCAGATACCAGCTCCCCGCGACGTAGATCAGGACCAGGCCGTCGGCGACCAGGTCGAGCCCCCACCAGAAAAAGTTTTTATACAGCAGTGAATCGACGGCGTGGACGTTCCAGTCCGCTCCTCCGCTGAAAGCGATCAGGTAGATCAGCACCAGAATCCCCGCCCCCAGAATGACAAGCGCATCGAGGAAGGTATCGACCGTCCCCCGAAAGATCGCGACGACGGGTAGAGAGAGCGCCGGCTCTTTGGAGTAGGGTTTTTTGCCCAGGAGCTTGTGGATCAGGTTCATCAGACCGTCGATCCCGAAGCCGGAGATCAGCAGCTCCTTGGTCGTTTTGTTGGCGTGGATACCGGTCCGGGCGAAGATCGTCGCGTAGATGTTGTAGATAAAGCCCAGCGTCCCGATCATAATCAGCGCCACTCCCACGACGAAGACGAATCCGCCGATGATGCTGAACTGCTCCACATCCGCGGGCAACGGCCAGTAGAGCGTATAGAGGGGAGCGTAGTGCCAGATGAATCCCGCGAACCAGGCCAGTGCCGTCCCGATGGTGATGCAGAGCCAGACGAAGTTGGCCAGCTTCACGCTGTAGAGCGGCTTTTTGGTCAGGTAGGGGACCAGGAACATAAAGGCCGCGAAAACCAGCTGATAGGTCGAGCCGAAAATTCCGACGATGGGATGCACCGTCATAATCGAAAAGTAATGCTCGGGCACCCCGAACATCTTGGGCAAAAAGCTGTTGGTCGGGCCGGTCTGCACGACCCGCATAATCATCCCCTCTATCGCCACGAGGCCAAAGAAGAGAAAGCTCATCACCACCGCCCGCAGCGTCACCTTCTGCAGGGCGCTCAGGCTGTCGGCGTCGAAGTCGGTCCCGTGGATCAACTGCCGAACAAATCCTTTTTTTTCTACCGTTTGCATACTATTTCACCTCCTTCTCGTTCATCGCCACCCGCGTCTCGGGGCCGCACTCGATCTCCAGTGCATCTTTGACCAGCATCTTGTCGTGCCCCGCCTCGTCATACTCGTCGGGGCCGGAATATTCGGTCGACGTCAGATCGAATTTGCCGCACTCGTGAAAGGTCCAGAGCATATAGTTGTCGTGCTTGGGCAGCACCTGCATCTGCAGGACCAGGGTCCCGTCTTTGCGAAAGAGCCCAAACCCGTAGGTCAGGTCGCTGCTGCGGACTTCAAACGCGATCTTTTGTCCCTGCTTCGCCTTCATCGGCTCGGCGGGAAGTGTCCAACGATGTTTGGCGACTTCGATCTCGAACTTTTTGTCCGGGGTGATGTCGTGCCGTTTGATGTCCTGCTCGACCCAGGGGATCGTGTTGTAGGTGAAGATATGGTGCCCCACCCCTCCGGCGACCAGAAAAGCGATGTAGCCGTAAAAAGGGATCCGAACCACCGATTTGACCCGCTCCTTACGCGTCAGATTCCAACCGAACCATACGATGACGGAGACGATCAGCAACGCATAGATCGTGTACGCCATCCAGTGGAACTTGAGCAGCTCCAGCGATGTCTGAAACATAACACCTCCTAATGAGTAAAGATACCCGATATCATAGTTTCTGCCCGGGAAGTATCTCTTGATATGTATCAAGGATAGACATTTGATAAGTTATAAAAAGTTCTATTTTATGTATATTTTTTAATCATAATAGGATTATTTTATAGGCAGTTGACATTTGAAAATCCGCAATAGTATCTGCGGAAAAATTCTCGAGTAGAGATTCTTGGAAAAGGAAGTATCAAATTAAGGGAAAATGTGAGTGGGAAAAAGAGAAAAACGGGGGGAAATCCCCCGAAAAAATGAAGAAAGACTATCAGTTACGGATGCCGAGAGCCTCTTTGATCGTGCTGTAGCGCTCGAAATCTTTCCGGCGCAGATAGCGCATCAGACGACGGCGCTGTCCAACCAACTTCAAAAGCCCCAGACGGGAAGAGTGGTCTTTTTTATTGATTTTGAGGTGATCGGTCAAATATTTGATCCGCTCGGTGAGCAGTGCGATCTGTACCTCCGGAGAACCGGTATCGTTCTCTCCGCGTCCGTATTTAGCGACAATTTCTTGTTTTTTCGCCGAATCCAAAGCCATAATGACCTCCTGATTGGTAATAGATTTTTGAACTCGACATCATAGCGAATCAAGCTGAGAGGGATATGAAATCCGAAGATCAATTTCAGCCTTTTGACAGAGAGCTTTAGTAGGAATCTTATTTACATATTTCGGAAATTAGAGTAAAATTATCAGGATTAAAAAGGAGGCGTTGACCAGAAAAAGGCGCAGCGCCATCCGGCCCAAAGGATCCAGATCTTATGTTATTGACCCGTGCCAGCGAATACGCGCTTCTCTCCCTCGACAAGATCCGAAAATCGGACCATCCCATCGGCTCCGAACAGTTGGCCAGAGAACTCTGCATCCCCAAAAGCTTCCTGGCAAAAATCCTCCACAACCTGGCCAAGCAGGAGATCCTCGAATCCCACCGGGGGGCCCACGGAGGCTTCACCATCCGCAAAGACTTGGGAGACGTCTCGGTCTATCGGATCATTCTCGCCGCCGAAGGCAAAGCCCCCAGCGTTTTCGACTGCAGCCAGTACCAGGACAGCTGCCCCCACGGACTGGTGGGAGGCTGCGCCATCACCCCTTTCCTGGCCCGCTTTCAGGGACGGGTGGACAGCTTCCTCAACGACTTGACCCTCGACGAACTCTTCGCCGAAAATTGACCCGAAACGAGCCGCACCTATGCAAACGATTCTCCACCTCTCCCACATCGACCTCGACGGCTACGGCTGCCAGTACCTGACGCAGCAGTGCTTCGGGGATCTCCACGGCTACAACGCCAACTACGGCCCCGAAGTGACCGCCCGCCTCGACGCAATGCTCCAACGGGCCAAAGAGGAGAAGCTCGCCCGCCCCGAGCGGGAAATCCTCCTGCTCGTCACCGACCTCAACCTCACGACCAAAGAGTGCAACTGGCTGGAGCGTGAAGCGATGCAGGTCCCCGCCAAAATCCAGCTCCTCGACCACCACGGCACCGGTGCCTCCGCTGCCGAACGTTTCGCCTGGTATCTCCTCGACACCGGACGCTGCGCCACAAAGATCACCTACGACTGGCTGCGCAAACACTACGCCTTCGAC
This sequence comes from Nitratifractor sp., assembly GCA_015486995.1. Lineage (GTDB taxonomy): Bacteria > Campylobacterota > Campylobacteria > Campylobacterales > Sulfurovaceae > Nitratifractor. The sequence continues at coordinate 9,597 of WFQO01000039.1, forward strand.
CCCGAAGGACGCAACGAAAAGATTGTCGAAGCGATCGACGCCATCGACATCTGGAAAAACGACAGCCCCTATTTCGAATACGGCAAAGTACTCCTTGGGATGATCAGCGGGGCCAGAGAGATCAACCGCATTCTCTTCCCCGAAGCGGACCGGGCGTACAAACTGAGCCTCATCGACCGTGCCCGGCGCATCCTGGACGAGGTGCCGCTGGAGGAAGCGCCCATCGTCCTGGACGAAGCGCTCCACGGCAGCAAAAAGAGCTTTTTCCTTCTCGAGCGCAACGATACCAAGGACAACCTCGTCGCCGACTATGTCACCCGGCTGCTCAGCGCCGACCGCGAGCGGATGACCATCGATTACCGAGGCTACAAAGGGATCCTCGGCTACAACGTCGGCAGCGCGTCTCTGATCGGCAACGCCTTCCTTCTCGCCAACCCCGATTACGACTTCTATATGGATGTCAACTCCCGGGGCAACTTCAGCCTCCGCAGCAACGACAAGCTCGACGTCTCCGCCATGGCCGCCGAGATCGGCAACGGCGGCGGCCACCCCAACGCCAGCGGCGGCAAGATCGAAAACTACAAAGACTCCTTCGTCTACGAAACCCTGCGCGACTCCATCCAACGCTACATCGACGAAAAGAGCGGCAAAGCCGAAGAGGGAGAAAACGGGGCAAGGAAGGAGGCCGACGCGTGAGCATCCGTCAAAGCATCCAAAAGATTCTCGAAGAGCGCTACCTGGTCATCGACGGAGCGATGGGGACCCAGATCCAGGACCTGAAGGTCCCCGCCGAAGCGTGGCTGGACGAAAAGGGCCAAAGCCAGGAGGGGTGCAACGAGCTCCTCAACGCCACCGCTCCCGAGATCATCGGCCGGATCCACAAGCGCTATGCTATGGCCGGTGCCGATCTGATGAAAACCAACACTTTCGGAGCGATGCCCTGGGTCCTGGAAGAATACGGCCTGGGGCACCGGGCCTACGAACTCTCCCGCAAAGGCGCCGAGCTGGTCAAGGCGGTCTGCGACGAGTACGCCACCCCCGAAAACCCCCGTTTCGTCCTGGGATCCATCGGGCCGGGGACCAAGCTGCCCAGTCTGGGGCATATCGACTACGTGGAGATGTACGAAGGATACCTGGAGACGGCCCGGGGGCTTATCGACGGAGGGTGTGACGTTTTTCTCCTGGAGACCTGCCAGGATCCTCTGCAGATCAAAGCGGCGCTGCATGCCTGCGAAGCGGCCAATGCCGAAAAGGGTGCCGCTCTCCCTATCATGGTTTCGGCCACCATCGAGCTCAGCGGCTCCATGCTCATCGGAACCGACGCGGCGACGATCGCCACCATCATGGAGCCTTTCGACATCCTCTCTCTGGGCTTCAACTGCGGTACCGGTCCCGATCAGGTCAAAAAGCACCTTAAGACCCTCAGTGAGCGGAGCAAGTTCCCTCTTTCGATCCATGCCAATGCCGGGCTACCCCAGAACCGGGGCGGCTTCACCTATTATCCGATGGGGCCCGAGGAGTTCGCCAAAAAACAGCTGGAGTTCACCGAGTTCGACGGGGTGAGCTTCCTGGGGGGATGCTGCGGCACCACGCCCCAGCACATCCAGGCGCTGAAAAAAGCACTGGAGGGGCGCCGACCCAAAGCTCCCACCGGTTCCCAACCGCCCAGTATCGCCTCGCTTTTCAACAGCGTGGAGCTTTTCCAGGAACCCGCCCCGCTGCTGATCGGGGAGCGCTCCAACGCTACCGGGTCCAAAGCTTTCCGGGAGCTGATCCTGGCCGAAGATTACGAAGGAACGCTCACCGTCGCCCAGGAGCAGGTACGCGCCGGGGCCCATGCCCTGGATGTCAACGTGGAGTTCGCCGGGCGCGACGGGGCCAAGGATATGAAAGAGGTGATCGGCCTCTACAACCAGAAAATCCCCCTGCCCCTGATGCCCGACGCCACCAATGTCCATACGATGGAGAGAGGGCTGCAGTGCATCGGGGGCCGTCCCATCATCAACTCCGCCAACCTGGAAGACGGCATCGAACGTTTCGACAAAATCTGCCGCCTGGCCAAAAAGTACGGGGCGGCCCTGGTGCTGCTCACCATCGACGAGACCGGCATGGCCAAAACCAAAGAGCGCAAAGTGGAGGTGGCGGAGCGGATGATCGA
>WFQO01000040.1 GCA_015486995.1 Nitratifractor sp.
CGCCGATTTTCTCGCCCTCTCTACGCAGTTGCGCGAGGGATTTCTTGGGAGAGGTCAGAAGCGTCGAGGTAAAAGAGCTCTCTCCCAGCTCCGCCGCTTTGGCGGCACTGACGTCAAAACGCCGGTCGAAACAGACGGAGCAGCGACGCCCCTTTTCCGGCTCGTTCTCCAGGCCGCGCACCGCCGCCATCCAGGCGTCGGTATCGTAGGGCCCTTCGATCAGTTCGATACCCAGCTGCCGGCAGCTGCGCTCCACTTCCAGAAGCCGTAGGCGATATTCGCTGTAGGGATGGATGTTGGGATCGTAGAAAAAGCCGATCAGGCGTTCATCAGGATAATCTTCCCGAAGTTTTTGCAAAAAGTAGTGGCTGTCGACGGCGCAGCAGATATGCACTAGCATGCTCTTGCTTTCATCCCATTTTCAACCCGACGAGAAATCCCGCCAGTCCCGACGCGCCGCCGGCGAAGCTGAGGCGGGCAAGGCGTTCGCGAAGAAAGAGAGCGAAGGATTGGAAAAGTTCGCTCCCTCGAGAGACGGTCTGGGCGAGACCGTTTTCGTCGATGATGACGACATGCTGGCTTTCGAGGAGAAAGATCAGCACGAGACCGATGCCCAGCAGGAGGAGCATGAATTTGAAGCTCTTTTTCAGAAAGTATCCGACGGCCATACCGACGAGAAAACCGCTCCCCATCTCCAGCCAGGGCAGAGCAGGAATTTTCGCACTGAAATTTTGAAGGCTGAGATTTTGATCCATTGTTTTACTCCTCTACTGCCGCGCCAGCCAGCGGACCATATCGGAACCGAGGCGTTTCATGGCTTCGTTAGCGGCCTCGACGAAACCCCGGGCATCGGTTGTGGGACAGGGGACACGGGCGGTGAAGGTCTTTTGAGCGATCAACTTTTTAGTATCGCTGCGCAGAAGCCGAAGAGCGATGGAGATTTCGGCGTAAGAATGTTTATCTTTCACAATCTGTTCGAAACGATAGATAGTACTTTCGAGTTCGTAATCAGCGTCAGCCTGGGAAGCGTAATCGATGACGTGTCTCGCGATACCGCTGCGTTGCAATGTCTCGAGGAAATTGGCCATAAGAATACGGTTGAGTGTATGGCTCCATTGACTTTGGCTGTAGTAGGATTGGCTCAGGTCATTGCGCCGAAAGTAAATCCGATCGCTCATTCCGTTTTCAATTCCCTGGGGGTAGTCGACGCGCAGCGTCTCGAACTGCGGGGCGACCCTGGGGGCGACGGAAGCGGAATTCAGAGTGTAAAGATGCAAGGTTTTTTGACTGCACCCCGAAAAGATAAGTGGCAGTGCACCGATCAGGAGGGAGTAGAATATCGATTTCATTCGCCGGGTCCTTTGGGAGGATTTCCGGCGCCGAAGAGAATGCTGGAGGGGTGGCGGCTCAGATCTTTGAGGTCGGCAGCGAGCTCCTGATAGCTGTAACTGAGCTCTTTGATGTCAATTTGGATCGGACGGATCATTTTGCGCAGATCGTACTCTCCCCGTTTCATACGCTGATCGAGACCGTGAGCCAGATCGGCGACGTTGGCTCCGGCGGCATCGAGGTGATCCATCAGGGGCGGAAGTTTTTCGTTGAGGGTCCGGGTGACGTTTCCGATCTGCAAACTTAGTATTTCGGTCTTTTTGTCGAAACGTTTAAGCGTTGTGTTGAGATCATGGCTGAGGGCGACGATTTGCTTTTCCACTTCGAGTGCTTTGCGGGTCGCTATAGCGGTATTGTCGAGGATTTCACTCAGGCGCCGGGCATTGTGTTCGGAGAAGATTTTTGTCAGGCTGTCAGAGGCTTTTTGGACTTTTTTGAGGAGTTGCGGGGCCTCTTCACCGAGCTGCTGGATCAGTGAAGGTCGTGTGGGTATGACAGGAAGTTGTCCGGCAGAGGCTTTCAAAAGAGGTGCGCCTTGTTTCCCTCCTTCGATTTCAATGTAGGAGAGCCCTGTGATTCCCTGCAATTTGAGAGTGGCATACATTCCTTTTGTGATAGGAGTACCGGGATTGAGGCGGATGAGCACCCGAATCCGTTCAACGTTGGTGGGATCAATGCCGATCTCGGCGACTTTGCCGACGGGGACGCCGCGGAGTTTGACGGTCGAATCGGGACTGAGGCCGTCAACGGGGTCGTTGAAGTAGAGCAGATAACGTTCGTAGTTCTTGTCGAAACCGTATTTACTCAGCCAAAATCCAAACGCGAACATTGCGGTCGTAAAAAGGAAGACGAACAATCCTACCAGTGTATAGTTGATTTTACTGTACATCGTCGTTTTTCCCGCCTTGCGCCTGATCTTTACCGAAAGGTATTTTACCCATAAAACGTTTGGAGATGTATTCGTTTTTGAAAAAACGCTCCACAAAGGGGTGAGTGGAGTGCAGGACTTCATCGAGGGTCCCTTCGGCGACCACTTTGTGGTCGGCGAGCACCGCCATGCGGTCGACGATGGTGAAGATGGAGTCGAGATCGTGGGTGATCATCACGACGGTGATGCCCAGAGCATCGCGTAGATCGACGATGAGACGGTCGAAGGCCCGGGCACCGATAGGATCCAACCCCGACGTAGGTTCGTCGAGAAAGAGAAGTTTCGGATCCATCGCCAGAGCGCGGGCCAGGGCGGCGCGCTTGATCATTCCTCCGCTGAGTTCAGAAGGGTAGAGGGAGGCGGCCCGAGAATGCAAACCGACCATTTCTAGCTTTTCGTGGACGATCTTCTCCCGCAGTTTGCGGGAGATCCGGGTGTACTCTTTGAGAGGGAGGGCGATGTTTTCAGCGATGGTGAGAGAGGTGAAGAGCGCTCCGAACTGAAAGAGCACCCCCCAGCTACGGCGCAGTTTCTGAAGGGTATGAAAATCGCTTCGGTCGAGTCGGTGCCCTAGAACTTCGATGGTCCCGGAGACGGGGCGCAACAACATGATGATCTCTTTGACAAGAACCGATTTTCCGGTACCGCTCTCGCCGAGGATGGCGTAAATCTCTCTGGGGTTGACGTGCAGGCTCACTCCGTCGTGAATGACGGTATCACCGAAGCGGGTAACGATGTCATGCAATTCGATGACGGGGCGGGGCATGGTCTCAAAATCCCATCTGTGTGTAAAGAATCGCAAAAAGAGCGTCGCAGGCGATGACGAAAAAAATCGCGTGTACGACGCTGGCCGTCGTTTCGATCCCGATGCTTTCAGTGTCACCGGTGACACGGAAGCCGTGAAAACAGCCGGTTGCGGCGATGATTAGAGCGAAAAAAGGCCCTTTGATGATGCCCAGAATGTACTGTTTGGCGGCGAGAACCTCCTGGAGTCTCTCAAGAAAGAAAGAGTAGGAGATTCCTACCTGCGCTTTGCTGGCGAGCATACCGCCGAGGATTCCCATGACGTCGGCGAAGAAGATGAGAAGAGGTAGGGCGATGACGAGGGCGACGATCCGGGGAACGACGAGAAAGTAAAAGGGATCGAAACCCATGGTCCGCATGGCACTGATCTCTTCGGTCAGACGCATCGTACCGATCTCTGCGGTGTAGCTGGAGGCACTGCGTCCGGCGATGACGATGGCGGTGATCATCGGTCCAAGCTCCCGGGTGATGGCGATACCGATTCCGTCGACCACGTAAATATCGGCTCCGAATTGGCTGAGCTGCACGAGACTCTCGTAGGCGATGACCAACCCGACCAGGATGGAAGTCAGTGCGATGATGAAGAGTGCGTTAAATCCGGATTGTTCGATGTGGTAGACGGTTTCACGCAGGCGAAAATTTCCGGGGTGCAGAAGCAGGCGGGCAAAGGTGACGCTCAATTCTCCCAAAAAATGAAAAAAGCTTCGAGCAACGTCGATTTCGTTTATCGTCGCCCGCCCGATCCGGTAGAAAAACCCCTCTTTTCGCTTGGGAAGCGGAGCTTCTCCATATCCCTTTTCGACCAGTTCAAACATCTTTTTCTGTTTGTCGTCGAGGCCGACGATGGCACACTTGATCCCCCCTTTGCGTAGTTTTTCCCGCAAATCAAGAAGTAGAAGCATTCCGGCACTGTCAAACCGCTTGACTTCGTGAAAGTCGATTCGACAAGGAGGACTCAAGTCTGTCGGAATCGTTCGCAGCGTCTTTTCGATTTCCGCGGCGCGTTCAAGCGTCCACTCTCCGTGACAAACGATGACGGTGCCTTCCCCATTTCGGAGGATTTCCCAGGGTGCGCTCTTCATGCGGGGATTATAGCGAATGGGGAGAGGATATAGAATTTTGGATTTTGGATTTTGGATTTTGGATTTTGGATTTTGGATTTTGGATTTTGGATTTTGGATTTTGGA
>WFQO01000041.1 GCA_015486995.1 Nitratifractor sp.
CTGCTGCATGAACCCGAACGCTACACGGTCAATCCGAGAATCTTCCGCAAGCATATCTTCAGCGCCCTCTGGTTCATCTGGATCGTGGGGATCCTGGAACTGATCGAGGGGCTCAAGGATCTGGGTATTCTGGGCAATCTCTGGCTGCTCTACTGAGTCAGGTAGGAATCCCCTACCCATCCAGCCGCTCCCAAAGCATGTCTCATTCTTCGAGATAAAGTTCCAAAAGAGGTTCGAAATCAGAAAAATCATATTTTTCCCGTAGCGTTTCAATCATTTTTGCCATTTTGTCATCTTGAAAACTCAGGGAATGTCTCGATATATCCGTACCGTTGAAGATCATATGGAGTCTGTCGATAAAGGAAACGATTTCATCGTAAGTTTGCTGTGCAATTACCGACAATAGACTTTGTGTTTGCAGGTTTTCGATACGGTTGCCAGACTTTTGGATACAGGCGATCAAATCCACGATTTTCTTCGTCTCTTTTTCTATATGTGCAAGGAAAATTTCCAGATCGCTGACAAGCATCTCACCGTCTTTCGGACTATGCGGACGCTTGGAAATCCTCTGATCATTGACGAATTTTTTTAGATTCGTCGCCACTTCGGCCAGTTTGTTGGCATAGTCTACGGTGTTGTATCGGCCAAACTTGCAATAGGAATACTCTTTGGAATAAAAAAGGCGGAGCTTTGTATCGAAAAAGAGGGTGTTGATTTTTGACCGGGTCTTTTCATCCACGTTCCAGAGTCCATTCCGTGCCAGATGGTCTCTGCAAAAATGTTCATACCGCTCTCTACGATCCGGCGAGATATGGTTCAGTAGCTCGATAGCGGCCCGGTCGCTGGCCCCTTCGCAAGCCCATACGATATGCCGCATGATCCGCAAATCGGTCCCGTCATAATCGCGTGTATCCAGAAGATCGAAGTATTTTTCCAAGATCTCTCGAAAATCGTAGTCCAACACTTCAAGAGCGATCTTCCCTTCGATCATTTCCAGGATCATGGCGGCAATCTGCGTATTGTGCGCTTTGGCATTGTCGTCGCCTTCGACGTGACCCTCCATAAATTCTAGGAGCTTCTGGGCGTTGTAGTGATCTGAAAAGATGCTTTCGTGGACGAGTCTCTCAAGCCCCCGAATAAACCCTTTGAACGTCTCGGGGAACTTCGCATATCCCCCTGTTTCCACTTCGTAGAGGGTTGTCGTTCCGTCTTCGTCCAGGAAAACTTCGATCTGCAATGCCCAACCGGGCGCATCGAAAATATCGTCATCGTCATAACGCTTCCCGTGCCAGTCTCGCACCCGCGCCCGGTCACAATCGACGAGAAATTCCAAAATTTCCTGCGCACTCACTTCGATCGTTTTTTCATAACCTCCCTCGGGATAGCGTTTGATATGCGAGCCGAACTGACTGTAGAGATAGTGGAGTTTCCCCTCTTTCCATTCCACGGTGATCTGGGGAGAGAAGAATCCATTGAAATCGAAAAAAATTCGCTCGACTCTATAGACAGTGATCATTTTTCACCTTCTTCATTACGGCGAAGACTCCTTCGTCTCGTTTATTTCGTTCCCACCGTCCCCGGTGGGAACGCATACGGGGGCTCAATCTACCAAAACGGCTCTACATCGATCAAGCCCGATACCCCCTCGTAATCCCGTGCAGAACTGTATCGCCAGTGCTTTGTTTCGTCCACAAAGCCGCGCTTGACAGGGTTATCATGGATATATCGGATCTTCTCCATCATCATGGCCTCCGACTGGATGAGTTTGGGTTGATACCCCTCCTGCCAGATCTGATAGCTTCGATCCTTTTTGTGGGACTTTTTATAGAACTGAAACTGTTTGAGCAGTGTATGGGCCCGCTCTTTTTGCAGAAGTTTGAGGATCTCTTTGGCGGTGAAAGATTTGAAATGCCGCATACTCCTGCCGATATCGTCGCTTTGGGCCACGAGGTGGATATGGTTTTCCAGTATCACGTAGGCGTAGAGTTTCAGGTTTTCCTCTCTTTGAAGATATTTGAGGCTTTCGATCAGGATCATCACGCTTTCTTGGCGGGTGAATATGGGCAGCCAGTTGAGGACGGTGCAGGTGAGGAAATGGGGATGGGTCGGTTCGTAGATTTTGTATCGGCTTCTTCCCATGACACTTTGCCTCTGTTTTTTCACTATTGTAGATCGTCTTGAGTGGGGATGGTGGGAAATATGGCGTTTTGTTATCTTTTCGGTGCTCTCGTATGCGTTCCCACCGGGGACGGTGGGAACGAGCTTTCTCATTGTACCACCCCCTCTCGTTCCCACGCTCTGCGTGGGAACGCATACGTGATAAGTCATTGGGAAGTATCGGGACACTATGGCAGGGATAGAGTATTCGTTCCCTCACCCCTTCTCGATCACCCCGATCTCCTCGTCACTCAGCCCGTAGAGGCGATAGACCGCTTGGTCGATGCGGCGCTCCAGGAGGGCGATGGCGTCGGCGGCCTGGGTGAGTTCCCGGTGAAAATCCTGCACGGCGGCGAAGACCTGGGGATCGGTGACGGGGGCTTTGCGCTTTTTGAGCTCGGTTAGAAGCGTGTCGAAGTCGAGGCGTTCGGGGGTTTCGAGTCCTCTCGTTCCCACCGTCCTCGGTGGGAACGCCTACGGAACCCTCACCCCTTCTCAATCACCCCGACCTCTTCCTCATTCAAACCGTACAGATCGTAAACCATTCTATCAATGGTGTTATCAGTGGCATCGATTTGGGTCTGAAGATCGAAAAGTTCCGTTTGGTAGCTGTCGAAATACTCTCCCCATTCGTCCTGCTCTTTCAATGAAAGGGTGACTTTTTTCTTTTTGAGCTCTTTGAGGAATGTTTTGAAATCATACAGATAGAAATTTTCGAGTTTATTACTCGGTTTGTCGATCCCGAGATTTTCGGCGAGGCGACGGAGGAAACGCTGTGTTTTGTCTCTTTGCTCCTGCTTGAGGGCGATGATGGTGCGTACCTGTTGGGTGAGTGCTTCCCGGTCTTGGTCGGAGACGGTTGCCGGGATGGGAATGTTTTTGAAATAGTCGTAGATCAGCTGATAGCCGTTTTGGATCTGAGTGCAGGTATGCGAGATCAAAAACCAGCCGATCTTGGAGTTGAGTATCCCCAGGAGAAAGTAGTCCTCTTTGGGATAGATAAATGTGGCATTGTTGGAGTAGGTGTGATTGAAATCCATCAAAAAGGCAGGTTTTACCTGAAAAACGAGATAGATGATCTTCGGCTCTTCGAACTTGTCGTAATAATCACAGGCTCTGAGTTCCCACCAAAACTCCCCTTTGTCGTAGCGTTTGCGGGCTTTGGCTTCGTAGGGAGCAAGCCATCGACAGATAGCCGGATAGCGTTCCTCCAGCCAGTTCCACGCCCGGGCTTCGTCGTCGTATCCACTCGTTTCACGTGTCCACCCTTTGCGAAAGAGGATCAAAAACTTCTCCGCCTCGGGGATCTCGTAGCGTTTGATGTCCCGCCCGGCGAGGAAGGGTTTGAGGATCTCGGCGGAGGCGGGGTCTTCGGCCACGAGGCGGTCGCGGGTGGCCCGGTCGATGACGAAGGCGTCGTTGAGGCCGGTGAGCACGCCGCGATAGATCTCTTTGCCCACATACTCCCCCAGCGGGACGGCGTTTTGGCGCAGCTTGTCCAGGAGCCGCTGCACCGCCACGGGGGCGAGGTTCCAGCCGTCTTCATCCAGATCGCGCCGGTCGGTGGCGTAGCCGTGGGCGGCCACGTAGTCGCGCAAATCGGCAAAATCGAGACTCTCCACTTCGCAAACGCCAAAGAGCGGATCGCGGCGGGCGGCGTCGAGGGTGAGGATCATGGGATAGGTCGTCGCCTCCTCGAAGACCGGCAGATCGCCGAAATCGACGATCTCCTCCAGTGGCTGCGCCGCCAGCCAGCGTCGCAAAGGGCAGCCGTAGGAGGCGCGCATCCATTTGTTGGGGAAGATGAAGCTGAATTTGCCCTGCTCGTTGAGCAGTTCGATCCCCCGCTCCACGAAAAAGACATACAGATCAGCGCTGCCGTGCCAGACGGTGTAGCGCTCCTTGAGCCAGGCTTTGAGGGCGGGGTCGAGGCGCTCCTGGCGCACGTAGGGGGGATTGCCCACCACCACATCAAAGCCGCCGTCGGCGAAAACCTCGGGGAAAGCCGCCTGCCAGTCGAAGGCCCGGTCACTGACCGCGGGATCGTCCACGAGGGAGTCGCCGCTGCGGATCGTGCCGCTGAGTCGCGTCAACGGGCGGCCCGGGCGGGCGGTGGAGAGCCAGAGGCTTAGGCGGGCGATCTCACAGGCCTCTTCGTTGATGTCCACGCCGTAGAGGTTGCGCTCGAGAATCTCCTTTTCGATCTCTTCGTAGGCGGTCAGATCCCCGAAACGGGCGATGTCGTGCCGGAGGCGCTCATGTTCGGCGACGAGGAAGCGCAGCGCCTGGTTGAGAAAGGCGCCGCTCCCGCAGGCGGGATCGCAGATCTTGAGCCCTTTGAGCCAGTCGCGGTAGGCGCGGAGGTTTTGCAGGGTCGCTTTTTCGGCGGCTTTGAGGCGTTTGGGGTCGGATGGGGCGTCGATCTGGGTGTCGATCCCCAGCTCGGCGCGCTTGCGGGCGCACAGATCCCCGAGGGTGCGTTCGACCATGTAGCGGGTGACCCACTCGGGGGTGTAGAAGACCCCCTCTTTTTTGCGTTTGCCCGCGTCGGCGTCGTAGGCTTCGCCCCGGAGCGCGGCGTTCATCTCCTCCAGGTCGCTCAGGGAGTGCTCGAAGATATGCCCCAGGATGTCCACCGTCACGTCGGAGGCGAAATCGTAGTCGCTGAGCTTCTGGGCCCGCATATCCAGCGCGTCGTCGCCGATGACGAGGGAATCGAGCTCCGGATCCTCGGCAAAAAGCCCGCCGTCGTATCGGGGGATCTCGAGACGATCGTCCCCCTCGGCAATGGCTTTGAAGTAGAACTTGTAGATGTCGTAGAGGGAAAAATCGGTGAATTTCTGACGGTGAAACTCTTCGCGAATCTCCCGGATGGTGTGCTTGCGCAGGAGTCCCGTATCCTCGGCGAAGAGGATGAAGACGATCCGATCGACCAGCTTCTGGGTCAAGCGCAGCAGACGCTGGGGATCGCGCTCGGGGTTGCGGCGGCGCAGGTCGTCGAAGAGGTAGCGGCGGAAGGCGGAGTAGTCGTCGTAGAGCTTGCGGGTGATCTCCCGCTCGGCCGCTTCGCTCTCGGTTTTGAGGCGCAGCGGCAGGCCGGATTCGATGCTTTCACGGCTGAGCAGCAGATGGAGCAGCTCGAAGCGCTCCCGCCCCATCGTAAAGAGGTCGAACTGGATATATTCGCTGCTTTTGTCGATATAGAAGCGGAGGGTTTCGAAGTTGCTCAAGATGGCGTAGCGGGCGCGGTCGTGGGAGACCAGATAGCCGAAAAGCTGCTCGACGGGGCTTTTGCCCCCACGGGTGCGGGGACGGTCGAAATCCCGAGTATGGGTGTCTTTGAGCTCGATGAGGCCCACGATCTCGCCGCCGACAAGGATCGCCGCGTCGGCCTTTTTGGCGTCGTGAGTATTTTTGGCTTCGCGGACCAGGTCGTAGCCCTCGTCGGGCTGGAGGGTATGCCCCAGCGCCGCCACGAAAAGATCGCGCAGGAAACCGTCCTGGTAGGCTTCCTCTTTGAGACCCCGGATCGCATCGGCTTTGGCCTGGTAGGCCCGGAAGGCTTCCCAGCGTTGCTCCAATAGATCGGGATCCTGCGCCTCGAGATAGGGACGTACAATACGGAGTTTGAAAAGCTCGTGGGTGGCAGCGCTCATGTTTGTCCGGAGTCTTCTTTTTGGGGTAAATATACCATAGATTCTATGCGTTCCCACCGGGACGGTGGGAACGAGGAAATCAAGCTCGTCACTTTTTCTGCTCAGATGGGAAGGCATGACACGATATCTTCTTGTGTTTTCTGGGCTCTCGTATGCATTCCCACCGGGGACGGTGGGAACGAGGGAGGACGATGGGAGCGAGGGAGAAAAGAAAAGATTTTGGGCTACAATCACACAGGACTTTCTGTAGAGCAAAGGACGGAAATGATCAACAAAAACATCGTCGCCCTCGGTTTCGTCAGCTTCTTCACCGACATGGCCAGTTCGATGGTCACGTCGGTGCTGCCGATTTTTATCGTCTATGTGCTGGATCAGGGGGTGGACAAGCTGGGCTATGTCGTGGCCATCGCCACCTTCGTCTCCTACGCCTTTCGGATCCTATTTGGGTATCTCAGCGACCGGCTGCGGATCGTCAAGCCCTTCGTCGTCGCCGGCTATCTGGTCTCGGCGGTGACCAAGCCGATGCTGGCACTGGCACACAGCTGGCAGGCCGTGGCGCTGCTGCGGGGGGCGGAGCGGATGGGCAAGGCGATCCGCAGTGCTACCAAAGACAGCCTCATCTCCGCCTATAGTGAGGGCAAAAGCGGGCGGAGTTTCGGCTTTCACAAGATGATGGACGTGGCCGGAGAGATGAGCGGCGCGTTGATCGCCTTTGGCCTGCTCTACTGGCTGGGCAAGAGCGAGGCGGTTTTCCGGGAGCTTTTTGCCTGGACGCTGCTGCCGGGGCTCCTGGCGGTCGTCATCGTCATCTTTTTCGTCAAGGATGCTCCCTACCGCTCCAAACACAACATCGAAACCGTTGACTGGAGGGCCGACAAAGCGCTGCTGCCGCTGCTTTTTCTCTACTTCGCCTTCATTTTCTTCCTCTTCAGCGACAGTTTCTTCATCGTCAAGGCCAAAGAGGCGGGCATCGGCATCGCTTTCATCCCCCTGCTGATGGTGCTGTATAACTTCGTGCAGACGGCTTTGAGCTACTTCTTCGGGGTGCAGATCGACCGCTACAGTCCGCGGCTGGTGCTGGGGATCGCCATGGCCTTCGGCATCGGAGCGATGGGGGCGCTCTATCTCGACCGGGTCATCGTGGGATTCGTACTACTGGGGGTGTTCACCGTGGCCAGCCTCAACGCGATCCGGGCCTGGATCTCCGACGAAGCGGTCAACAAAGGGACCGTCTACGGGATCTTCTACGCCGGAATGGCCCTTTTCAGCGCAGCGGGGGCCACGGTGATCGGGCTGATCTGGAAGCATTACGGAGAGGAAAAAGCCGTGCTCTTCTCTATGGCAGGATTGGGCATCGTTACACTTCTCTATCTTGCCATGACTCTTCGAAAGAAGAGCGGGAGAGGATAAAACCCTCCGTCACCCCGGACACAATGCGGGATCAATCGCCTCGGTGGGATAGCGTTGAATATTCATAATAATATTAAAGAATATCAACACAGACCTTGTCACCCCGGACTCGATCCGGGGTCCAGGGATACAAACGCCAATGAAACCGTGGATCCGCAGATGGCGTACTGGCTAATGCAAATTTTGGGTTAAATACCGGAGAAAATCCGGTAGCTCAGCAGCCGGCGCAGCGGACCGCTTCCTGGATCTTCGCGACGATAGAAGGATCTTCGAGAGTGGAGATATCTTGTTTGATCTCTTCGCCTTTGGCGATGGCCCGCAGGATGCGGCGCATGACCTTGCCCGATCGGGTCTTGGGCAGGCCGGGAACGACGACGATGGCGTCGGCTTTGGCGATGTTGCCGATCTCCCGGGCGATCACCTCGTTGATCTCCTTGGTCAGCTCCACCTCTTCTCCCAGATTATCGGGAATGTCGTCTTTGAGGACGATATAGGCGAAGATACTCTCGCCTTTGATGGGATCGGGGCGACCGACCACGGCCACCTCCGCCACGTGGGGGTGCTTTTTGATGGCCGATTCGATCTCGGCGGTTCCCATCCGGTGTCCTGAGACGTTGATGACGTCGTCGACCCGTCCGGTAATGGTAATATACCCCTCTTCATCGACGACGGCACCGTCCCCGGAGAAGTAGACCGGCTTGCCATCCTTGACCACATCACCGAAATAGCTCTTTTTGAAGCGCTCGGGATCGCCCCAGATGGTGCGGATCATGCTGGGCCAGGGGCGGCTGATGCAGAGCAGTCCCTGCTCGCCGGGCTTGACGGGAGTACCGTCGCGCTCCAGGACCTCGGCCATGATGCCGGGCAGCGGGAAGGTGGCACAGGCGGGCTTGACCGGGGTGGCGCCGGGCAGCGGGCTTATCATATGGCCGCCGGTCTCGGTCTGCCACCAGGTGTCGACGATAGCGCATTTACCCCCGCCGACCACATCGTAGTACCACTTCCAGGCCGGGGGATCGATGGGCTCGCCGACGGTCCCCAGGACCTTCAGACTGCTCAGATCGTATTTCTCCGGTTCGTGTTCTCCCAGCTTGTGCAGGACCCGAATGGCGGTGGGAGCGGTGTAGAACTGATTGATCCGCAACTCTTCGACCATCTTCCAGGCCCGTCCCGCATCGGGATAGGTGGGGACTCCTTCGAACATTACGGTGGTGGCTCCCGCCGCCAGAGGACCGTAGACGATGTAGGTATGACCGGTGATCCAGCCGATATCGGCGGTACACCAATAGGTGTCGTTCTCCTTGACGTCAAAGACCCATTCCATGGTCATCTGGGCCCAGAGGATATAGCCCGCCTGGGAGTGCTGCACTCCTTTGGGCTTGCCGGTGGATCCGGAGGTATAGAGGAGGAAGAGTGGGTCTTCGCTGTCCATCACCTCGGGTTCGCAGGTATCAGGCTGATTCTCGATCATCTCGTTATAGCTATAGTCCCGGCCTCCAATCCAGACGACATCTTCGTTATTGCGCTGGACGACCAGGACTTTCTCGACACTGGGGCACCCCTCTTCCAGGGCCAGGTCGACGACAGGCTTGAGCATATAGGGGGCGCCTTTGCGGTA
>WFQO01000042.1 GCA_015486995.1 Nitratifractor sp.
CTCTTTGACCCCTTTCTTGAACTGGTCGTAGCTGATCTGGGCGACGGAGAGCATCAGATCCACTTCGCCGTCGTTGGCATAGGGGTAGAGCACCGGTTCATCGGAGAGCTGAATATCCACGACGGTCGGACCGCCCCGGACCTGGGAGGTATAGGTCGCGGTCTTGACACCGTAGCCGCCCTGCTTGATCTTCGCCGCGGCGAAGATCTCTCCGGCCAGGAGCACCCCCTGCCCGCCGACTCCGGTAAAACGCATAATGATTCGTGACATGGCTGCTCCTTACAGTTCGACTTTGGTATTGTTCTGCCAGGCCTCTTTGACCTTCTCGTACATCTCCGTGTACTCCCGTGCCTCTTCGTCTTTTTTGAGGACACCGGTGGGGAAAAGCCCCTTGCGCTCCTCTTCGCTCATCGCGTCGTATTTCTTCTTGGAGACGGTGATCTGATCGATCCAATCCAGGTTCTCCATGGCGCTTCCCATCTTGTTCTTCCGTCCCAGGTTGATGTGGCAGTTGGAGAAAACATCGATGAAGGAGAAGCCTTTGTGTTTGAAGGCTTCGACAAAAATCTTTTCCAGTTTTCTCGGTTCGGTCACTTTCTCCCGGGCGATGAAAGAGGCCCCGGCCCCTTCGGCCAGTTTGCAGGCATCGAAGGTTGGATCGATGTTGCCGCGCTTCATCGTCACTGTCCACATCCCCTGGGGGGTGGTGGGAGAGGTCTGGGAGTTGGTCAGACCGTAGATGAAGTTGTTGATCAGGATCAGGTTGATGTCGATGTTCCTGCGGCAGCCGTGGATCGTGTGGTTACCCCCGATGGCCAGTCCGTCACCGTCTCCGGCGATACAGAAGACATGCTTGTCGGGGTTGGCCATTTTGATTCCGGTGGCGTAGGCGACTGTCCGGCCGTGGGTGGTGTGGACGGTGTTGCAGTCGATGTAGGAGCTGAAGCGTCCGGAACAACCGATACCCGAAACAACACACATATCGTCTTTTTTGATCCCCAGTTTGTCGATCGCACGGATAAAGGCCTTGAGGATCACCCCGTCACCGCATCCCCAGCACCAGAGTGTGGGCATCTTGTCCGTTCGCAGATATTCGTCATAATTAAATGCCATAGTGCCTCCTTAGAGCAGTTCTTCTTTGATTTTCGCGACCATGTCCGCCGGGGAGATGGGACGTCCGTTGGCTTTGAAATGGGTGACGAACTCGTCACGGTGCATACCGGTCGCCCGCTCGAAAGCTTCGACGTATTGACCCATATTGAGCTCGGCCATATAGACTTTGTTGCCGAAACGTTCCTGAAGCTCTTTCATCTTTTTGTCCGGCGAGGGGAAGAGGGTGATGGGACGGAACATTCCGATCTTGACCCCCTCTTCGCGCAAACGGTTGACCGCCTCACGGGCCGCCAGCGAGGTGGAGCCGTAGGCGATCACCAGATACTCGGCATCGTCGAGGAGATATTCCTCGTAGCTCTCGATCTCGTCCGTATGGGCATCGACTTTGTTGAAGAGCCGCTTGATCAGGCGATCACAAACCTCGGCATCCTCGGTGGGGAAGCCGGTGGGGCCGTGATGCAATCCGGTGTAGTGGTAGCGGTAGCCTTTGAACATCGGATTGAGAATCGCGGGCTCGTCCTGGGGGACATCGTAGGGGCGATAGTCGGCCGGATCACCGACAAACTCACGCCGCAGTTTGATCCCCTCTTCGACTTCCTGCAGAGAGGGAAGCTCCGCTTTGGCATGCATATGCCCCAGGGTTTCGTCGAGCAGGACAAAGACCGGCTGCATGAAGCGGTCGGCCAGGTTGAAGGCGCGAACGGTTTCGGTATAGCACTCGGAGAGATTGCCCGGACAGAGGACGATCGATTTGACGTCACCGTGGGTGGGGTTTTTGGCCTGCAGGACATCCCCCTGTTGGACGCGGGTGGGCAGTCCGGTGGAGGGGCCGCCGCGCATGACGTTGACGATGACCAGCGGGACTTCCGCGATGAAAGCCAGTCCGATGTTTTCGGCTTTGAGGGAGATACCGGGGCCGGAGGTGGCTGTCATCGACCGCACACCGCTCATCGAGGCACCGATCGCGGCACAGATACCCGCGATCTCGTCCTCCATCTGCATACAGGCTCCGCCTATTTTGGGAAGGAGATCGGAGATGGTATGCATCACTTCACTGGAAGGGGTGATGGGATAGCCCCCGAAAAACTTGCATCCGGCATCGACCGCGGCCCGTGCCGCCAGATCGTTTCCGCTGGAAATGACTTCTCTTTTGCTCATGTGGACTCCTTTTTATGCGCCAAGTTGCATATAGTTGTTTTCGGCGATCTTCTTCGCACGCTCTTTGGCCTGATCGCTCAATTTGGCGAATTTGTACTCTTTCTTGTCCGCCACGTAGATCGCGAAATCGGGACAGGAGAGTTCGCACTCGTTGCAACCGATGCAATCTTCGGGTGCGATCACTGTGATCATGGCACCGAGCACGGAGTGCGGATCCGGGCGCATCGCCAAAACGCCGGCCGGGCAAACCGCGACACAGATATCGCACGCTTTGCAGTTAGCCTCGTTGGTCCAGACCGGTGTGTTTTCGGGAGCTTTCATCAAGGACATATTCTTCCCCTTTACTGTGTTTTTACAGTGAAAATTCACTATGGAGTTAGAATAGCCAAGTTTGTGTAAGGGTTCTATGAAAGGTCCGAAGCATCAGGAAGGGCAAGAGGGGTTGTTACCATACGAAGCAATGAATTCGTTTGATTTTGTTATTCGCTTTTCGTTTTTAGGTTCCGAATTTTAGGGTTTAGGTTTTACGCGTTCTCATCATCCCGTTTGGGAGTGTACACTACAGGACACGGACTATGGAACGCAAACCAAGAAATTATTCGAGAAGCCCTATTATATCTGCCGAAACCGTACGCCGTCGCTCAATACGGCGTGGCGTCGATCCAGCCGGCGGCCTGGCGTTCGATCACTTCCGCCACACCCGCCTGGACGTAGTCGATGTCGTCGATGAAATCTTTTTTGGTCCATCCCATCGTCTCCATCGTGTTGAGGCATCCGACGAACTCCACGTCGTAGTCCATCAGAGATTCGATGCGCTCGAGGGTCTTTTTGTCGTAATCTTTTTTGATGACCCGCATGCCCGGACCGTAGACAAGGACGGCAACTTTGAGGGTGTCGCTGGGATAGATTTTGAGCAGATTGTAGATCGTACCGAGCAGATGGTTGGCGTAATGGATGTCGGAGCGGTTGAGTTTCATAATGACCCGACGGGGGTTGTCGAAGGTCGGCTTGGGGTCCGCGAAGTGCATCTTTGCTTCGACCGACGAAACAAACAAGAGCATAACCAGTACCGTGGAAATCAAACGTTTCATTACAATTCTCTCCCTTCCCATATAACGGTATCTCCCACCCGAATCTCTCCATCCTCGACAATGCGGCAGTAGCGCCCGCGGCGATCGCGGATGAGCCGGGGGAGCTTCGGATGAAAGACCGCGAGATGTTTGCAAAGTGTGCAGGAGTCGACGATCTGGATCTTCGCCTCACCGATGCGAAAGAGCGTGCCGGGGGCGAATTCGTGCGGGTCGAAATCCAGCAGGATATTCTCCCCCAGACTCCCCTCCTCCATCTCCACGCCCAGCTCCTCTTTCGCCATTTTGTAGGGGAGGTCTCCGACGATCATCACCGTTTTGTGCTCGGGGCCTCCGGCGTATTTGTCCCCTTCGATCCCGTATCCCGCCACCATTTTAAGCGTTTCGGCCCTAGGACGCGGCATTCCGCTCACTCCTTCGGGCGCACTGAACGTCCCGAGTACTTTGCCTGCCACAATCATCAGTTTCCTCCCCTCTTTTCACGATTTTCTTCCAGGATCTGGAGAAAATCGTGCCGGTTCCAGCTTCCCGGGTAGTGGTTGATCAGCTTTCCGTCGCTGTCGAGGAAAAAGAAGCTCGGAGTAATACGACGGTAGACTTTCTGCAGGCCGAAGGGGAGCTTCGAATGCCCTACGTCCACGGAGACGAGGAGAAAATCCCGTGAGAGGATCCGGGAGACATCCGGCGCATCGATGACCTTTTTTTTCATCGTCTTGCAGTAGTGGCAGTATTCAGATTCCGCTTCGATGATAAGACGCTTGTGTTGACGTTTCGCTTCGGCGAGGATCGCCTTTTCGTCCGGAAAATCGCTCAGTTTTTTGACGCTTCGTCTTTTGGATTCCCGGGCCAGACGGTGTCGACGGTAGTCGAGAAAGTAGCGGGCAAGATCGGCGTACTCTCCTTCGGTAAGTTTCCGGCCGAAAGGTTTCTTGAGGGCGTAGTAGCGCATCAACGTACGGTCACAGATCGACTCGTCCCTATCCGGATGGGTCAGCGCCTCTTCGAGGTAAGCTTCGACCTCCGCCTGGCGCATCTCCGAGTCGCTCGGATCTCCGATTTTCCGGGGTCCCCGGGTGATCGCGTAAGCGAGCATATTGACCGTGGGAGCTTTCAGGCGAAGCAGCGTATTGTTGCTCTCGAAAAAATTTTTTTTGAGACGTTCGGCGGGGATGTAGCCGGCGTGGCAGGAGCCGCACTCTTTTTTGAAAAGGGCTTCGCCGCGCTCAAAAGAGCCGGCGTCTGCAAAGGCTCCGAGGAGAACAAAGGCGGCAATCAGGAAGCGTAAAAACATAGCCATCCCCACTTTTTAGCAATCTCTATTGAATATTCTGAAAAACCGCCGGTTTCACTCGATGACTCTGGCAGTCGTGAACGCAAGCGCCCGCTTCACGGGTTAAACACTCCTTTGTCGCCATCGCGTGAAACCTCTCTCGGACTCTATTGTCGTCGTCTCTGAGCGGTCGGGGAAAGGTTCCATCCTACGAAACGTTTCCGCGGCCTCTCGTCTCGAAGCCTTCGTGCCTGACGGCCCGAAAGTCCGACGATCAGCTGCAGCCGCCGGTGGCGATACCAGGGTTGCCTTTGACGCCGACGATCTCGGGGGTATCGACTTTGTACCCCTGTTTGATCGCCTTGACGTTTTTGAGATACTCTTCGGTGAGTTCCCAGATCGGCTTGCCGGGAGCCTTGGAGTTGACGGTCGCCCAACCCGCGACTTTGTACTTCTTGTTCGCCTCCAGAGGCTTGCCGTCGAGCAGCCGGATGTTGCTGATCCGGTTGCCGATGTCTTTGGTGGGATCGATGGTGTAGGAGATCCCGCCGGTACGGACCATATCCCCGCCCTGCTGATAGAAGGGGTCTTTGTTGAAGAGGTTGTCGGCGACATCCTCGAGAATCATCTTGACGGTTTTGCCGTCCATCTCCCGGACGTAGGTCTCGGGATAGGTCATCGCCGTCTCCGTCGCCAGATCTTCGAAGGTGATTTTCTGGCCCGGGATCAGGCTGGTTCCCCAGCGGAAACCGGGGGAGAAGGAGATCTGGGCTCCCCCCACTTCACGCAGCGCATCACAGATCACTTGGTCCCAGCTGCCGTTGAAGTTGCCGCGGCGGAAGAGATCGATCTCGGTCGTTCCGATGACCCGGGTCAGATCCTTGAGGTAGGGTTTGCGGATCTTGTCGATGTACGCTTTCATCTCCTTGTCCTCAGGAACGAGGTTGGAGAAGATGGGCAGCAGCGTGAATTTGAAATCCTGAATCTTACCGTTTCGGATGTCGAGGTCGAGAACGTTGAGGAATTTACCGTTGGAGCCGGCGTTGCAGACGTAGGTGACTCCCTTCTTGTTCTTGACAGGCCAAGCTTCAGGGACACCGTCGTGGGTGTGTCCGCCCATGATGAAGTCGATGCCCGTGACGACTTCAGCCATCTTTTTGTCGACGTCGTAACCGTTGTGCGAAAGCACGATGACGGCGTCGGGCTTCTCTTTGGAACGGACATTGTCGACGATCTCCTGCATTCCGTCGGCATCGATGCCGAAAGTGAGGTCGGGAATGAAACGCTTGGGGTTCGCGATTGTCGTATAGGGGAAGGCCTGTCCGATGATCGCCACACGCGCTCCGCCCATCTTGCGGATCGTGTAGGGTTTGAAAGCATAGCCCTCGTCTTCGTCGTAGGCTTTGAACTTCTCCTCCATAATGGAGTCCTCTTTGACCTTGACGTTCTGGGCGATGAATTCGGCTTTGAGCTCCTTGATGTTTTCGAGGATCTCTTTTTCGGTGTAGGTGAATTCCCAGTGTCCGACCATCACGTCGACTCCGAGAAGGTTCTGCGCACCGACCATATCTTTACCGCGGGTCTGCAGAGAGGTCCAGCTTCCCTGCCAGGTATCCCCGCCATCGAGGAGCAGAGTCTTGTCCCGGCCGTAGCTGTCACGCAGGAAATCGACGACGGTCTTGATGTGCGCGTATCCACCCATCCGGCCGATCGCTTTGGCGTTGTCGACGAAGTTGACACAAGTCATCGCATACTCGAGGTATTTGTTGTTTTTAATCTTGTAATACTCGAGGAATTTACGGCCTACGATGTGGGGCGGCTTGCCCTCGTTCTGATAGAGGCCGATGTTGACGCTGGGCTCCCGGAAGTAGACGGGCACAAGCTGCGCGTGAGGGTCGGTCATGTGCAGCAGACGCACATTACCGAAGGGCTTGAGCTTGTAGTAGTCTTCGGTCTTACCTTCGGGGCTCCAACGGACGTGGGAGTTCGCGAAGAGGGGAGCGCCCCCCAGGAGGGCCATCATATAGAAAAATTCTCGTCGGTTCATTCAATTCCTTTGTGGTGAGATGCGAGCAGAGAACTCAGAGCGAAGGATTCGACCTATGCTCTCAGATCTCTCCTCGAAGCCGATGCACGGCCCGAGAAAAGGTAGGTCTTAGAACTTGTATCCGTCTCCGGGTACGGCGAGACGCCACGTTTTTTGAGCTTCGTCGACCTGCTGCAGAGAGCGGACCGCGAAGGTACAGGCTCTCCACGTAGCGTAGTCGACAGGGAAAGTCTTCTGCTTCTTCTTGCCTTTGGCCTTGTAGTGCAGAGTGACTTTCTTCTCTTTTTTGGCGATTGCCTTTTTGAGGCCCTTGATGTAGACGCTGTTGGTGATACCGAGGCGCTTGAACTCGACCCCGAGCTTGACCGCTTCGGGGTTGTACTTCTCGGCGACGGCCAGGACCTTCTTGAGGCCGTTGGCTTTGACGTCGCAGACCTTTTTGACGTCGAGTTTCGCCGCTTCTTTGACCATCGGGGTCACCTCTTCGGCCGATGCGGAAATTGCGAGGGCAGCGCCCAGTCCGAGGATTGTAGCGACTTTGATCATTGTTTTCATCCCGCCCTCCTTACTTTCTGATATCCGGTCCGTCGACGGGCAGGCCGTTGGACATATAACTCATGAAATAGATCATCTTGGCGACCCACTGGCTGTTAGCCTTGTGGGGGTTCTCACCCTGGTTCTTTTCACAACCGCCGATCCGACGCTCCATCGTTCCCAGGCCCTGCCACTTGAGGCGATAGACGGGGAAATGCGTCGTATGGCCCAGCAGTGGGGAGAGGTATTCTCGGCGAACCCGCTCTCCGGCACCCTGCACATGGCAGGTGGCGCAGGAGAGCTTCAGGTAACCGCGCTGCGAATAGTAGATTTTCTTTCCACTTTCGTACGCGGCGGCGGCGGCTTTAGACTGGATCTTGATGTCGACTTTCTTGCCTGCTTCCTTGCTCTTGGCGGCGAAGTAAGCTTCGAGGTCGGCCAGTTTCCCTTTTTTCATATTCCAAGGTTTCTGGCCGTTGGCCTTGAGGCAGTCGTTGATGGCAGCTTCCAGGGTGACAACTTTGCCACTTTTGTCATCGAATTTCGGATACTCACCGGCGATGGCGGGATCGGGGAAGCACTGCTTGATCCCCTTGGTCGAGTTGTAAAGCTCTTCGCCCGCATCGACGTTGTCCTCATAAGGAGGCATTTCGTTGAGTTCGTCGTATTGGGATTTTCCCTCTTTGCTGAAAGCGTAGGATCCCAGACGGAAATCGTTGAATTTCAGTCCCTTGGCGTAATTGTCCTTCAGTTCCTTGTCGCTCGTATAGGGGAAGAACTGATTTTTACTCTTTTCCGGATTGGCAAACTTCTTTTCGAAATACTTCACCAGAGCCTGCCGATCCTTCTCCGCCTGGGCATTGTAGGTCCCGGCGTTGAGCGCCGCGACACCGACCAATGCCAAAACCGAGGCTGTTACCACTTTTTTAATCATCTCTTCTCCTTTGTTGGGGACGATGGACCCGAAGGCCTTTTACTTGATCTTCGCTTTACCCGTCTTTGTCTTGCCTTTGAGGTCTACCCAGGTGATCTCTACCTCTTCACCTTTCTTGCCGCCTTTGAAGTAGAACTTCATATAGGGGTTTTTGGAGAGGAACTGGCTTGTGGAGACTTCGAAGACGGTCGCCCCTTCGTTCTTGGCAGTGACGTAGACGATGAAGTTGGCCTCTTTGCCCTTCTTTTTCGCTTCGCGGTAGCTCAGCATGGGGTGTTTCATCATGACTTTGACTTCTGTTTTATCGCCTTTGAGTTTCGCTTTGATTCTCATTTTGTTTTCCTTTCTTGACTATTCTCTTTGGATTCGTAACGCGTATTTTCAATCACAGGCTGTCTGCCGCCGGCCGGGATCAGCCGCCGCAACCACCGACGGTGACTTTGACGACTTTGTCAGCTTTATAGAGTTTACCGTCGATTTCGGCGACAACAACGACGTGACCGGTCTGCTGCATTTTGATCCGGACGGAATAGTTGGGGATGCCACGCTCGGGAACGTCGAAGATAGCGACGACCGACTCAGGGTCAGCACTCTGAAGAAGGGCGATCTTCTTGGCACCTTCCGCCTTCATACTGACAGGAACGACCGCGCCGTTTTCAGCGATCGCAGGGGCTTTGAGAGTGACTTTACCCTCTTCGACCTTGTCGGAGCCGAAGATGGCTTTGATCGCCTCATTGACTCCTGTCATATCTTCGCCCTTGGACTTTTCGTCGTTTTTGATCTTCCAAACCTTGGGAAGGGCTTTGCGATAGTTTTCTGCCATCAGCATAGAGGGGGCAGCAGCCGCTGCGGCCAGGATTCCAGCTCCGAGTCCGAGAAATTTTCTTCTTTGCATTGTGTTTCCTTTCTGTGTTGTGTTTATTTGACGGTTTTGAGATAAGCGACAACCGCTTTGATTTGATGATCGTCAAGTACGCCATTGAGCCCGAAGGGGGGCATCGCCGAAATGGGGTTGGTCGTGTAGGGGTTATAGACTTTCGCGTATAACGCCTCTGCAGGCCATGCAGAGAGTCCCTGCAGTTTGGGGCCCAGGGTTCCGGGGTTGTTGATGTTCTTGCCGTTGACGGCGTGGCAAGCCAGGCAGTTTCCGATCTTCTTGGTGTTGAAGATCTTTTCGCCCTGCTTGACCAAATCGGCGTTGCCCGCCGACGCACCGACACTCAGCAACCCGGCCATCGCCGAAGCCGCGAGAAACAGTTTCATTCTCTGCATTGTAAACTCCTTACTTGCTTTTGTTGACCATGTAGTCGACGATCGCCTTGACCTGATCGTCCTTCAGGCTCATGTTGCCCCCTTTGGGAGGCATACCGTTGAATCCTTTGATCGCATGCTCATAAAGAGTCGTTTTGCCTTCTTTGATTCTAGCAGCCCAATCGTCTTTGTTTCCGACGACGGGAGCGCTCGCAGCCCCGCTGTCGTGGCAGGCCGCACAGCTCGCTTTGTACTCCGCTTCGGCAGCGTTGCCCCCTTTGGATCCACTGGCGGGAAGGGCCATCTCAGCGGCCGGAGCACCGTTGGCACCGATGGAGAGAGGTTTGCCGCCGCAGTTGTAGCGGGGAACTTCGACGCTGGGTGTGATCGATTCCGTCGCATCGATCTTGATGTGCATGACCGTCCACTTTTTCATATCACGGCAATCTTTCATGCAGCGGGTGTTGTGGGTATCGGGCTTGCGAAGGTTGTTATAGATAAAGCCCTTTTCATTGGGCATATGCACCTTTTTGAGGAAGTCGGCATTGATCACCGTATCGTCCTCGATCTCCTTGCCGTCGACCTTGATCTCGTTGAGCTGCAGCAGGTATCCCAAAATTCCGTAGACCTGATCGTTGGTCAGTTTCTTGGGTGACGGCAATGGCATCGCCATTTTGATGTACCAGAAGAACGGAGCGATATAGGGCGCGTAGCTTCCCAGGGTTTTCTCCGGGCCGTCCTCTCCACCGGTCTTGGCCTGATTTTTCAGGGTACCGAAACCGCCGACGAGGACCGGGTTTTTCCCGACACCCTCTCCGAAGTCGCCGTGGCACATCGCACAGTTGTTCGCGAAGACTTCGGCTCCCTTTTCGACCGTCATCTGCCCCGCAGGCAACCCTTTACCATCGGGGCGAACGTCGACGTTCCATCCGGCGATCTGCTTGGGCGCAGCGTTGACGCCGTAGTGGAGCTCACCTTTCTTGATCTTGACGTTGGTGCGCTCACGCATCACCGCACCGTCGATGTTGATCTTTTTGCCGTCCTTTTTGACGACCCCGTGGTAGGGGTAGTGGTTAGGATCTGCCGGTGCTCCCTTATCATACGCCAAAGCCATCGAGGCACTCAACGCCAGGGCACCCGTCATAAGAACGAAATTACGCGCGACGAATCTGGACATTGTTCACCTCCCCGTTTGCTTTGACTTCCCAGTACTGGATCGCATTTCTGTGGTAGACGAATTCGGTACCCCGGGCATCCATCAGCTGCTGCTGCTCGGGCTGGGTGTAACCGGTCTCGTCGGTGGAGCGACTGCCGATGATCAGTGGCTTGCCGTCCCAGTCGAAATAGTATTCGAAACGTGTGACCATCTTGGGCAGCACTTCGCTGGTGATGGTCGCCTCGTGCCAGGTCTTGCCACCGTCGAGGGTGACATCGACACTTTTGATCTTGCCTTTACCGCTCCAGGCGATACCCGCGAGTTTCATACGGCCCGGCTTCTGTCCTTCCCAGCCGCGCTCGGGGCAGGGGGAGGTGATGACCGAGTCGGACTCGAAGACCCAGTTGAACATCAGTGCTTTTCCGCTGGGGAGAAGCTCGGTGTATTTGGTCGTCTCTTCGCGGACCCACCAGGCTTTGTCGTCGAACTTGAGCCGGCGCAGCCATTTGGTCTGGATGACCCCTTCCCAACCGGGGAGGAGCAGACGGACGGGGTAGCCGTTCTCGGGACGCAGGGCTTCGCCGTTCATCGCGTAGACCAGCATCGCATCGTCGAGGACTTTCTCGATCGGCACGGAACGCCCGACACCGGCGGGATCGGACCCCTCGGAGAACATCCATTTGGCTTCGGGCTTCAGACCGATGTCCGCCAGGATGGTTTTGAGCTCGACTCCGGTGTACTCGGAAGCCGAGAGCATTCCGTGGGTGACCTGCAGAGAGTTCAGGCCCGGACCCCGCGCTTCCATCGCGCTGTTGGCGGGACAGGAGAAGAAGTGCTTCCGTGTCACGCTGGGATAGCGCTTGAGATCCTCGAGAGTGAGGATGACGGGGCGCTCCACGAGGCCGTGGATCATCAGGCGCCACTCGACGGGATTGATGTCGACGACCCCGCCGTGGCAGCGGACGAAATGCAGTCCATTGGGAACGATGGTCCCCTCCAGATCCTGCCAGGGGGTAAAGCTGACGGAAGCTTTCTGGTCCGCCGTCAGCCAGGGAACGATCCGGCGGACGACGTTGCTCTCGTATTTGGAAGGCAGGCCGTAAGGATAGGCGTTGACGTCACGTCCCCAGGCCTTTCCCCATTTCGGAATGTGGGGAGGCAGGTTTTCGGGATCGACTTTGCACTCTTCGGCGTCGAGCTTGGTCACCGCACCGGTACCGGCCATCGCCGCCGCCGCTCCGACGGAAAAGGCGACACCGCGCTTGAGAAAGTCGCGACGCTCCTCTTTGGGGATATCCTCCAGCTGCTTCGCGACCTCCTGGATCATCTCCGCAGTGGTAGGAGAATGGACCTGCTGGTCCTTGTCATTCTTCATAAACCATCTCCTTTCTATCGTTCTTTTGACATCTGTCAGGGAGTAGTATATCGAGTTATTACTTATTTTTATGCAAATGGAATATTTTTTTCTATGGGAATTGACTCTTGTTACTTATCGGAACATTGGAGAAGAGATTTTTCGAATAGCTATTTGGAAGAAAGAGGAAGGGGAAATCCCTCCCTCGATGCAGAAATCCTTATTTACTGAGGACTTCTTTGACCGCTTTGCCGATCTCGGCGGGGGAGACGACAACTTTGACACCGGCCGCTTCGAGAGCCGCCATCTTTTCCGCCGCGGTACCGCTGCCGCCGCTGATAATGGCGCCGGCGTGGCCCATCCGCTTGCCTTTGGGCGCGGTCTGGCCGGCGATGAAGGCGACGACGGGCTTGGAGATGTTTTCTTTGATGTAGGCGGCTGCCTGGATCTCCAGATCTCCGCCGATCTCGCCGATCATCACGATCGCTTCGGTCTCGGGGTCGGCTTCGAACATCGGCAGCAGCTGCTTGTAGCTCAGGCCGATAATGGGGTCCCCGCCGATACCCACGGCGGTCGTGATGCCGAAGCCCTCTTGGACGACCTGATGGGAGGCTTCGTAGGTGAGCGTACCCGATTTGGAGATGAGGCCGACGTTGCCTTTCTTGAAAATCATACCGGGCATGATGCCGATCTTGCACTCTTCGGCGGTGATGATACCGGGGCAGTTGGGCCCGATGGTACTCATTCCCTTCTTGGTGGCGTACATCTTGGCGTACATCATATCCCGCACGGGGGCTCCCTCGGTGATGATGACGGCCAGTTCGATTCCGGCTTCGGCCGCTTCCATCACCGCATCGGCGACGAAGGCGGGCGGAACGAAGATCATACTCACCGTCGCACCGGTCGTTTCGACCGCTTCGGCGACGGTGTTGAAGACGGGACGTCCCAGATGCTCCTGCCCTCCTTTACCGGGCGTGACTCCTCCGACGATCTTGGTGCCGTAATCGATGCACTGGGAAGCGTGGAACGTCCCCTCCTTCCCGGTGAATCCCTGAACGATGACCTTGGTATCCTTGTTGACGAGAATAGACATTAGAGCTCTCCTTTCGCTGCGGCGACGGCTTTGCGGGCTCCGTCGGACAGATTCTCCGCGGCAATGATGTTTTCGATGTTGGCGTTTCTCAGAATCTCGGCGGCCTCTTCGGCGTTGGTCCCGTCGAGACGGACGATGACGGGGACGGTGACGTCGGTGATCTTGGTCGCCTCGAGGATTCCGTTGGCAACCCGGTCACAGCGGACGATTCCGCCGAAGATGTTGACAAAGATCGCTTTGACGTTGGGGTCTTTGAGGATAATCTCGAAGCCTTTGGCGACCGTCTCGGGGTTGGCTCCGCCTCCCACGTCGAGGAAGTTGGCCGGTTCACCCCCTTCGTGTTTGATGATGTCCATCGTCGCCATCGCGAGGCCGGCGCCGTTGACCATACAGCCGACGTTTCCGTCGAGCTTGATGTAGCTCAGACCGTGGGCTTTGGCTTCCAACTCGGTGGGCTCCTCCTCCTCGAGATCCCGCATCTCGGAGATGTCGGGGTGGCGATAGAGAGCGTTGTCGTCGAAGCCCATCTTGGCATCCAGCGCCAGGAACTTCCCGTCACCGGTCTTGATCAACGGGTTGATCTCCACCATTTCGGCGTCGTTATCCATATAGGCGTTGTAGAGCGCGCTGGCGAATTTGATGAAAGTGCCGACTTCTTCTTTGGGCAAGCCCAGGCCGAAAGCGAGCTTGCGGCCGTGGAAGCCCTGGAAGCCGATCGTCGGGTCGATGTTGACCTTGACGATCTTTTCGGGAGTTTCCGCGGCGACCTTCTCGATCTCCATTCCCCCTTCGGTGGAAGCCATCATCACCGGCATCTCCGCCGCCCGGTCGAGCAGCATCCCGAGATAATACTCTTTGGCGATGTCCGCTCCCTCTTCGATGTAGACCTTGTGGACCACTTTGCCCTCGGGGCCGGTCTGGTGCGTCACCAGGGTCATTCCCAGGATTTTGTCGGCCCACTCCCGAACCTCGTCGATGCTTTTGGCCAGTTTGACCCCGCCGCCGAGGCCCCGGCCTCCGGCATGGATCTGGGCTTTGACGACCCAGAGTTTACCCCCAAGCTCTTTGGCCGCTTCGACCGCCTCGTCGACGGTGAAAGCCACGCGCCCCTGAGGGACGGGGACGTTGTACTTGCGGAAGATCTCTTTCGCCTGATACTCATGAATGTTCACGGTATGCTCCTTTTCCTTGAAGTCATTTATTATAGTTTCTTTTTCTGTAAGGAATGAGGAAAAGTAACGCCCGCGCGGTAGAAAGGGGGAAAGTGTTTAGAAATTACACTGACTAAAGGGATGATAAATTTTGGATTTTGGATTTTGGATTTTGGATGGAGGTTTGCGTTGCAAAGCAACGCCTTTTTCCTAACGACAAAGAGGGACATCGCCCCGCACAAACGACTAATGACTAAAGACTATCGACTAGAGACTAACGACTGCGCCAAAGGCGCCTAGTCTTTCACCTCGTATTTGGCCCGGCCCATTTCATAGAGGTCGTTGCCGTGGGTGTCGTTGATAACCGTGACGGGGAACTCTTCGACTTTCAGCTTGCGGATCGCTTCGGGGCCGAGTTCGGGGTAGGCGATCACTTCCGCCTCTTTGATCGCTTTGGCGATGAGGGCACCGGCCCCTCCGGTGGCACCGAAGTAGACCGCCTTGTATTTTTTGCACGCCTCTTTGACCGCTTCGTTGCGCTTGCCCTTGCCGATCATTCCCTTTTGTCCGTGCTCGATCAGGATGGGAGAATAACTGTCCATCCGGTAGCTGGTGGTAGGTCCCGCGCTGCCGATGGGTTCACCGGGCTTGGGAGGGGTGGGGCCGACGAAGTAGATCACCGAACCTTTGAGATCGAAGGGGAGCTGCTCTCCTTTCTCGATCAAATCCACAAGACGCTTGTGGGCCGCGTCCCGGGCGGTGTATATCGTACCGTTGAGATAGACGATGTCGCCGGCTTCGAGCTTGCTGACATCCTCGTCGCTGAGGGGGGTCGTCATATGATATTCAGCCATCTTCGATCCTTTCAGAGCGTGATGTGGGAGTGCCGGGAACTGTGGCACTGGACGTTGACGCTGACGGGCAGCGAAGCGATGTGGCAGGGATTTTTCTCGATGTGCACGGCGAGAACGGTCTGGGTCCCGCCCATCCCCATCGCCCCGATCCCGAGCTTGTTGAGCTCCTCTTTGAGCTCCTTCTCGAAAGCGTCCAGGTCGGGGTTGGTATTGGGAGTCCCCGCTTCACGGAAAAGCGCATGCTTAGACGATTTGGCCGCGACTTCGAAGGTCCCGCCGATGCCGACACCTACGATGATCGGGGGACAGGGGTTGGGGCCCGCGTCGCTGATCACCTGCTTGACGAAGTTTTTGATCCCCTCTTTGCCCTGAGCCGGCGCCAGAACCGTGGCGCGGGAGACGTTCTCGCTTCCGCCCCCTTTGGCGGCGTACTCGATCTCGATCTTGTCCCCGGGGACCAGGTCGAAGTGGATGACGGCGGGAAGGTTGTAGCCGACTTCGTCCTTGAGATTGTGCCGGTCGAAGCAGTCGCAGGTGCTGGCCCGCAGGTACCCCTCTTTGTAGGCTTCTTCGGTGGCCTGGTTGATGGCGTCGCGGATGGAACCGCCGACGACTTTCACATCCTCGCCGACGTTGACGAAATAGACCGCCAGGCCAGTATCTTGACAGAGGGGGCGGTCCTCTTCGCTGGCGAGGTGAGCATTGTCGAGGATCTGCTTGAGGACCGACTTGGCCACCTCGCTCTTCTCCTCCTGAAAGGCTTTTTCGATGGCTGCCAGTGCATCTTCGGGGAGATGGGATGCGGTGTGCATCACCATCGCTTTGACCGATTTGACCAGGTCGTCGTAGGCTATTTCTCTCATAGGCTCTCCTTTGTGGAATGGGGTGGGAGGGGCAGCGCCCTACTCCGTGATGATGTTGTCTTCGGGCTTGGTGAAAAACTTCTGCTCTTTGAGCACGTTGATCATACTGCGTACCGAGGCGACACTTTTGGCGAATTTGCGTTTCTGCCCCTCGTTGAGGGTCACTTCGAAGACCTTTTCGACGCCGCCGGCTCCCAGTGCGATGGGCACACCCGAAACGACGTCGCTGTAGCCGTAATGGCCGTCGAGATAGACGGCGCATGGGTGGATCTGCTTGGTGTCCTTGAGAATCGCTTCGACCATCAGAGCCGTGGATTTGGCGGGGGCGTAGTAGGCCGATCCGGTCTTGAGGTAGCCGACGATTTCGGCCCCGCCGTGCTTGGTCCGCTCCACGACGTCAATGATCTCTTCTTCACTGAGAATGTCGGTCAGAGGAACCCCGGCCACGGTCGAAAACTTGGGCAGAGGCACCATCTCGTCACCGTGTCCGCCCATCACCGAGGCGCGGATCTGCCCGGCGCCGTAACCGATCTTTTCGTAGATGAAATGGGCCATCCGGGCACTGTCGAGAATCCCCGCCATCCCGACGACTCGTTCTTTGGGAAAGCCGCTCTCTTTCAGCGCGACGTAGGTCATCACATCTAGGGGGTTGGAGACCATAATGATGATCGACTCGGGCGCGTACTCACGGATGTCGGTGACGACTTCACGGGTGATTTCAGCGTTGATCATCAGCAGGTCGTCGCGGCTCATCCCCGGTTTGCGGGGGAAGCCCGCCGTGACGACGACGACATCGCTGCCGGCGAGGTCGGAGGCCTCTTCGGCGACACTGACCAGCGTGTGTTGGCGGGCGGCGTTGGCCGCCTGCGACATATCCAGAGCCTTGCCCTTGGCGATTTCGGGATTGCGGTCGCGCAGCATCACTTCGTGACAACTGCCGTGCATCGCCAGGGAATAGGCGACGGTCGCGCCGACGTTTCCGGCTCCGACGACCGATACTTTTTTACCTCGTCCCATACTGCTCCTTTGGGGATGGGGCTCCCGGCTCCCGAGGCAAAACATACGTCAAAACGCTTTTTCACGTATGCTTTGCTCGATCAAAAGGGAGGGCGGAAGCGTCAAATAAACCGGCGGCCTCTCCTAAAAACTCCGTCCGCGGCCGCGACGTTCGGAGTGGCAAAGACGGCTTAGAGCGCGTCGATGATTTCGTTGAAGGTTTTGCTGGGGCGCATCGCCGCTTCAGCCCGAAGCTCGTCGGGATGGTAGTAACCTCCGATGTCTTGGGCTTTGCCTTCGGCGGAGAGCAGCTCTTCGAGGATCTTCTCTTCGTTTTTGGCCAGGGCGTCGGCGACGGGCGTGAACTCCTCGGCCAGGGCGGGATCGGCGGTCTGGGTGCTCAACGCCTCGGCCCAGTAGCGGGCCAGCCAGTAGTGGCTCGCTTTGTTGTCGGGCTCGCAGCACTTGCGGCTGGGGGCTTTGTCGTTGTCCAGGTAACCTTCGTTGGCTTTGTCGAGAGTCTCGGCCATCACGCCGATCTTCTCGTCTTCACTTTTCATATACTCCATCCGCAGCGATTCGGCCAGAGCGAGGAATTCTCCCAGGCTGTCCCAGCGCAGGTGTCCCTCTTTGAGGAACTGCTCGACGTGCTTGGGCGCCGAACCGCCGGCACCGGTCTCGAAGAGGCCTCCGCCGGCCAGCAGAGGAACGATGGAGAGCATCTTGGCCGAAGTGCCGAGCTCCAGGATCGGGTACATATCGGTCAGGTAGTCGCGCAGAACGTTTCCGGTGACGGAGATCGTGTTTTTGCCCGCACGCACCCGTTCGTTGGTGTAGTAGGTGGCAGTCTCGACATCCATAATCGGCAGCTCGAGACCGGTCGTATCGTGCTCTTTGAGGTATTTCTCGACCAATGTGATCATATTGGCGTCGTGGGCACGCTTCTCGTCCAGCCAGA
This sequence comes from Nitratifractor sp., assembly GCA_015486995.1. Taxonomy (GTDB): domain Bacteria; phylum Campylobacterota; class Campylobacteria; order Campylobacterales; family Sulfurovaceae; genus Nitratifractor. Next base: position 17,821 of record WFQO01000042.1, read on the forward strand.
AGACGGCGGGGACTCCCTCGATGCGGGCACGCTCGACGGCCAGACGAACCCAGTCACGAATCGCTTCATCTTTGGCTCGGACCATCCGCCAAATGTCCCCTTTTTCGACCTGATGCTCCATCAGGACGAGACCGTTTTCATCCACGACCTGCATCACACCGTCCTCGGCCACTTCGAAAGTAGTGGGGTGGGAGCCGTACTCTTCGGCTTTCTTGGCCATCAAGCCGACGTTGGCGACGCTCCCCATCGTCGTGACGTCGAACTGGCCGTTTTTCTTGCAGTCTTCCATCATCGCTTCGTAGAAACGGCCGTAGCTGCTATCGGGAATGACGGCCAGGGTTTCACGGGCGTTGCCGTCTTTGTCCCACTGCTTGCCCCCTTCGCGGATGACGACGGGCATCGAGGCGTCGACGATGACCAGGTTGGGCGCGTCGAGGTTGGTGATGAGCTTGTCGCTGTCGCTCATCGCCAGATCGGGCTTGCCGTTGAGAATGACCTCTTTGATGGCCGCTTCGATCTCTTCGCCCTTGTCGGAGTTTTTCAGCTTGTCGTAGAGGTCGCCCAGGCCGAGGTTGGGGTTGACGCCGATTTTTTCGAATTCATCGGCGTATTTCTCGAAGATGTCTTTGAAAAAGACTTGCACGGCGTGACCGAACATAATGGGATCGGAGATCTTCATCATCGTCGCTTTGAGGTGCAACGACCAGATCAGATCCTTCTCTTTGGCCTCTTCGATGGTCTTGGCGTAGAACTCCCGCAGCGCTTTGGCGGACATAAAGGTTCCGTCGATCACCTCATCGGTTTCGGCCTCGACCTCTTTGATCGTTTGGCCGTTGAGCTGGATCTTCAGTGTTTGGGCTTTGGGGATGATGACCGACTTTTCGTTGCCGTAGAAGTCTCCTTTGCCGTTCATATGCGCGACCCGCGCTTTGCAATCCTTAGCAAAGGGCTTGAGGCGATGGGGATGCTCCTGGGCATACTTCTTGACCGCTTTGGCGGCGCGGCGATCGGAGTTGCCCTCCCGCAGGACCGGGTTGACGGCGGAGCCGAGGCAGCCGGCGTATTTGGCCGCGATCTGCTTCTCTTCCTCGGTCTCCGGGTTTTCGGGGAAGTCGGGGATGTCGTAGCCCTGCTCCTGGAGCTCGGCGATGCACTCTTTGAGCTGAGTGACCGAAGCGGAAATGTTGGGGAGTTTGATGATGTTGGCTTCGGGGCGGTGGACCAGCTCGCCGAGCTTCGCCAATTCGTCCTCGGCCTTGCCCATCGTCGCCAGAACGCGTCCGGCCAGGGAAATGTCGCTCAGGCGGATATCGACGCCGGCTTTGGCGACGTAGTTGCGGACGACCGGCAGCAGCGAATAGGTGGCCAGCGCGGGCGCCTCGTCGATCTTGGACCATACGATGGTGGGTTTAGAGCTCATAGAGTTCTCCTGTTTTGGATTGATTTTGATGGCTCTATTATATCGGTGCGGCCGGGAGGGAAGGTTAATGTGCCGCCCTGCAAGCGGCGGAAAGGGAGGAGTGTTTCATAACGCTACATTCACAGGTTCACTCCCGAATATTCAACTCGCTTCGCGGATCTCTTCGGGGGTGATCCCCAGATTTTTTGCTTCCTGAAGTATCATCTCGCTGACGTGCAGACGCGATTCGATCACCACGTCGGCGAGTTTGGTCCGGATCCGCAACTGCAGCGGTCGGGGACCGGGGCAGCGCTCCGCCAGACAGTAGAGCTCTTCGACGATTTTGGGGTCGGGCATCAGATCCAAAGCCAGGATCACGGGGGGCTGTTCCTCCGGGGCTTCGGTGTGTTTGGCCTCTTTTTTGATTTTGACCTTCTCTTTGCGTGCCTCTTTGAGAGTTTCGATCTTGAGGATATTCATCCGGGTGTAGTCACCGTCTTTGGTCACTTTGACCTTGAAAGCGATCGGTTTGGAGAGGTCGAACTCCTCTTCGAGCTCCTTGAGCCGGTCGGCGAAGAGCATCAGCTCGATGTTTCCGTGGAGATCGAGGATATTGGCGATGCCGAATTTGTTCCCTTTCTTGGAGATCTTTTCGGTGATCTCTTCGATCTTGCCGATGAGCAACGCCTGCGATCCGTCGGCCAGTTCGTCGATTTCGGAGCTGAGGGTGTAGTTGATCTGCGCGAGCTCCTCGCGGTATTTGTCCAGAGGGTGACCCGAAACGTAGAACCCCAGAGTCTCTTTTTCAAATTCCAGGATTTGCATCCCCTCGAACTCCGGCATCTGCTCCAGCGTCAACTCCACGTGCGTCATCTCTTCCCCGCCGCCGAAGAGGGAGTTTTCGGCCATTTTTTTGGCCTGGGCCGCCTTGCCCGCGGCTTCGACGATCGCCTCCACCTGACTCAGCATCGCCCGCCGGCTGTAGCCGAAGCCGTCGAGGGCACCGGCTTTGATGAAAGATTCGATCACTTTCTTGTTCACTTTGGAGGTGTCGATCCGGGAGACGAAATCGCTCAAATCTTTGAACGGCCCCTCTTCCCGGGCGGCGAGAATCGAGCGGATCGCCACATCTCCGGCCCCCTTGATTCCCCCCAGCCCGAACAGAATCGTCGGTTTGCCCTCGATCTCGTCGGCGACGAAGGCCAGGTCGGAGCGGTTGACGTCGGGGGGCAGCAGATCGATCCCCATATGCTTGACGGCATCGACGTAGCGGACGACTTTGGTGGTATTGTCCTTCTCCAGAGTGAGCTGCGCCGCCATAAACTCGGTAGGGTAGTAGCACTTGAGGTAGGAGGTGTAGAAGGTGACCATCGCGTAGGCGGCGGAGTGGGATTTGTTGAAGCCGTAGCCGGCAAATTTGACGATCAGGTCGAAGAGCTCGGCGGCCTTGGCCGGGTCGAAGCCCTTTTTGGCCGCTCCTTCGGCGAACTCCCCTTTGAGCTTGTCCATCTCCTCTTTGATCTTTTTCCCCATCGCCCGGCGGACTAGGTCGGCGCCGCCCAGGGAGAAGCCTCCGATGGTTTGGACGATCTGCATCACCTGCTCCTGATAGACGATGACCCCGTAGGTGGGTTTGAGGATCGGCTCCAGTTCGGGAAACATATAGGTGATCTCGGCCCGGCCGTGCTTGCGCTCGACGAAGTCGTCGAGCATCCCGGATTCCATCGGCCCCGGGCGGTAGAGAGCCAGCATCGCGATGATATCTTCGAAGGTGCTGGGTTTGAGCTTTTTGGCCAGATCCTGCATCCCCGCCGATTCGATCTGAAAAAGCCCCAGCGTGTTGCCGGTGGCGATGTAATCGTAAACTTTGGGATCGTTGATATCGACCTTTTTGAAGTCGATGCGCTTGCCGTGGCGCTTCTCGATCAGCTGCAACGCCTCTTCGATGACGGTCAGGGTCTTGAGCCCGAGGAAGTCGAATTTGATGAGATCCACATCCTCGACGTATTTGCCGCTGTACTGCGTCGCCAGGGTCTCCTGACCGCTGGGTTTGAAGAGGGGAGTCTTCTCCCAGAGGGGTTCGTTGGAGATGACGACCCCCGCGGCGTGGGTCCCGGCGTTGCGGTTGAGCCCCTCGAGGGCCAGGGCGTAGCGCCAGACCGTGGCCGCCTCGGGATCGCTCTCGACGAGCTCCTTGATCTTGGGCTCTTTTTCGTAGGCTTTTTTGAGGGTGATACCCAGTTCGTCGGGGATCAGTTTGGCGAACGCGTCGGCCTTGGCGTAGCTCATCCCCATCACCCGCGCGACGTCCCGAATGACCCCCTTGGCGAGGAGTTTGCCGAAGGTGATGATCTGCGCGACGTTGACCCGGCCGTATTTGTCCACCACGTAGTCGATGATCTCCTGGCGGCGGCTCTGGCAAAAGTCCATATCGATATCGGGCATGCTCACGCGCTCCGGGTTGAGGAACCGCTCGAAGAGCAGGCCGTAGGGCATCGGATCGATGTCGGTGATCTGCAAAGAGTAAGCCACCAGGCTCCCCGCCGCCGACCCCCGGCCCGGGCCGACGGGGATCCCCATCTCCTTGGCCGCCCGGACGAAGTCCCAGACGATCAGCATATAGCCGGGGAATTTCATCGAGTTGATGATGCCGATCTCGGTCTCGAGACGCTCTTTGTACTCGGCGTGTTTTTCTTCGGGAACGTGCTCCAGACGTTGGGTCAAGCCCTTACGGGCCTCGTACTCGAAGAGGACGATGTCGTTGGCCAGGGAGTACTCCTGCTCCGGTTCAGGCAGCTCCAGGCCCGCCAGCGCCGCCCGCTCCCGGGTAAATTTGAAGTTGGGGGGCGTGGGGTTGCCCAGTTTGATCTCGAGGTTGCATTTGTCGACGATCTCCTGGGTATTCTCCAGGGCTTCGGGAATGTCGACAAAGAGCCGGGCGATCTCTTCGGGGGATTTGACGTAGAATTCGTGCACCGAGTGGCGGAGGCGGTCGGGATCGTTGTACTCTTTGTTCATCGCGATGCACATAAAGGCTTCGTGGGCATCGGCGTCTTCGGGATGGGTGTAGTGGGTGTCGTTGGTGGCGACGATCTTGATCCCGGTCTCCAGAGAGAGGCGGATGATCTGCTCGTCGATGCGCTGCTGATCTCCGATGCCGTGGCGCATCAACTCCAGATAGAAATCTTCCCCGAAGATCTCCTTGTACTCCAGGGCGATTTTCTTGGCCTCTTCGTACCCTTTGGCACCGAATTTGACGTTACGTTCGCTGAGATTGAGCTGCCAGTTGACCTCTCCCTGGAGGCAGGCCGAGGTGCAGATGAGCCCTTCGCTGTGCTCTCTTAGGAGCTTTTTGTTGATCCGGGGATAGTAGTAGAAACCGTGCAGATAAGCCTGGGAGCTGAGATACATCAGGTTTTTATAACCGATCTCATTTTTGGCGAAGAGGCAGAGGTGGAAACGCTGACGGGTCGATTTGTCTCCGAGATCTTCGCTGTTGTGCAGATAGGCTTCCATCCCGATGATCGGTTTGATCCCCTCTTTGCGCATCGTGTTGTAGAAGTCGATGGTTCCGAACATATTGCCGTGATCGGTCATCGCCACCGCATCCATCCCGAGCTCTTTGACCTTTTTGGCCAGGGCTTTGATCTTGTTGGCCCCGTCGAGCAGGGAGTATTCGGTATGCAGATGCAAATGGGTAAAGCGGGGTTTTTCGGACATAGATACCTCTTTCGATTCTATAAGGGAAATGACTATATCCAAGGGGGACTGAAAAGGGAATTATATCGTCAGAAGTCGCAGGCGAGGAAACACAATCCGAAATTCCTCATTTTTAAGTAATTACATTATAATAACAAAAAGGAGGATGCTATGTCGATGCTCATCAAAATCGGAAATTCACAAGGAATCCGTATCCCAAAACCGATCATCAAGCAAGCGAAGCTCGAAGGTACAGAGATCGAATTCGAAGTAACGGAGAAAGGGCTACTCCTCAAACCGATCCATAAGCGACCCCGAGAAGATTGGAAAGAGAACATTCACGAGATACTTCAGGCGAAACGGGAAGGGAAGGACGAAGGAATCCTGGAAGAGCTGCTCAACGATGACGATCTCGAAATATGGGAGTGGTAATGCGGATCCGACGCTTCGAGATCTATCTGGTTACCCTAAACCCCACTGTCGGATCGGAGATACGCAAAACCCGTCCCTGTATCGTCATCTCCCCCGATGAGATGAATGTCCTCAAAACTGTCATCATCGCCCCCTTGAGCAGCAAAGGGTTCGATTTCATTTTTCGCCCGAAAATCCGATTTCAGGAGAAGGAGGGGCTGATCCTTCTCGATCAGATCCGAGCCGTCGACAAAAGCCGACTCGTCAAAAAGCTCGGAAACGTTCCTGAAGAAAAAGCGCGGGAAATATCCGAAACTCTGGTAGAAATGTTCAGCTTTTGACTGTGTCGAGCTTCTCCAGAAACTCCAGCAAGCCTTCGATGATCCTGTCCGGACTCGGCGGGCAGCCGGGGATGTGATGGGTGATCGGCAGATGCTCGGCAGCGGGGGCCTCGATGGCGAAGGTTCGGGTAAAGGGGGCCTCCATCACCGGGCAATCTCCCAGGGTAATGCACCATTTGGGTTCGGGGATCTGTTCCCAGGCGTCCAAGACGTGGGGCAGCATATTGAAAGTGAGCACCCCGCTGAGCAGCATCACGTCCGCATGCCGGGGTGAAGCGACGAAGCGAATCCCCAGCCGTTCCAGATCGTAGTAGGGATTGCTCAGGGCGTTGCACTCCGCTTCGCAGGCGTTGCAGCTGCCGCTGTCCACCATCCGGATCGCCAAGGAGCCGGCGAAATGCTTCGCGATCCCTTTCTTCAGCCGTTTGCGCAACACTTTCATCCGTTCATCAAATTCCGGCCGCTCGGTCAAAACTCCCGTGCGAAAACGCTTTTGCCAATAGGTCAGCATAAAAATCCTCTCATCCTTCGTCGTCGGTATACGTTCAAGTCTTACTCTCTCGCTCCAAAGAGATCGCCGCGAAGCGACACCATCCAAAACCCATCACTCCTCACTCCTCACTCTTAAAGGTCGTTCCCCGCATAGCTCAAATCACAGCTCTTGTTGATCAGGGGGAAGTCGGCGATGATGTTGCCGGGCATCATCCGATGCAACGCCTGCCAGTTGACGAAACTGGGGTCTCGGAAGAAAAAACGCCGGATTCTGCCCTCCTCCATTTCGACGGCGAGGTAAAGTTCGCCCAGGGAACTCTCGACGAAACTCTCGAAAGCCCCCTCCCCTTTTTCGGTGAAGACGAAAGGCGCTTCGGAACACAGAGGCACGAAGCGTTCCATCAATTCGAGGGAATGTCTGAGTTCCGCGATGCGGACTTTGAAGCGGGCGGCCACGTCACCGCTCTCTTCGCTTTGGATCGCAAAACCGTTGTGCGTGTAGAGCGCTTCAGAGGCCCGAACGTCGAGCGCGACTCCGCTGGCGCGAGCGACGACACCGACACAGCCGTAGCGAAGGGCATCGGAACGCGGCAGGATTCCCGTCGTATCCATCCGGTCCCAAAGCGAGGGGATCCCCACGATCCAGTTTTCGAACCAGTCGATCGCTTCGCGCATCCCGGCAATCCGGCGCAAAATCTGATCCGGATTCCACGGGCGGGGTTTAGAAGCGATGGCATCGAAAGCGAAACGGTGCCCCGTCAGCTCCGCCATCCACCGTCGAACCTCTTCGGCCCGGGCTGAGGCGTATGCCAGCGCCGCGGCGAAACCCGCATCGTTGGGGATGAAGCCCAAGTCGGTCCAGTGGTGCGCCAGACGCTCCGACTCCAGGAGCAGTGCCCGACGGGCCGCGATCCCGGTCTCGGCTTCTTCTCCCGCCGCCGCTTCGGCGATGCGCGCCAAAGCGATCTGGGCGGCGACACTCTCGTTTCCGCTGATGCGGGCGACAACGGGAGCCGCTTCGGCGAGGGTTTTGCCCTCGAGCATCTTTTCGATGCCGCGGTATTTGTAGAAATGGCGAACCTCCTGGTGGAGCATATCTTCTCCCGCCTGGGAAAACTGGAAATGCCCCGGCTCGATGATCCCGGCGTGGATCGGCCCGACGGCGACTTCGAAGACGCCGTCCCCGCCGATCGCTTCGTAACGGTAGGGACGGTAATCGGAGAGCTCCAGCACCGTGTGCACATCGAAATCCCGGCGCATCGGATGCAGGTCCCGCGGCCAGCGTTCGTGATGCAGTAGCGGCCGCTGATCGAAGGCCCCCTCGAAGCGGATCCCGAAATCGTCCCGAATCTTCCGTTCGAACCAAATCGCCGCGGGATAGCGAGGCATAATACTGGCCGCCCGGGGATCCTCTTTGCTCACCCGCTCCCGAATCGTCCCGTCGTCGAAGCGAGTGATCAGTTCGAAATCCTCTCCCCGATCCACCGCATAGCGGGCGATGAGGCGTTTTTTACTTTCATTCATCGGCAACCTCTCATCCAAAATCCAAAATCCAAAATCCTGAATCCCCCCTTCATCCTATTCCCTTCAAAAACGCCGTCGACGAGGGTAGAAGCAGCGCCACAAGCCCCACGGCGAAAATCGTCAGAGCCAGGACTTCGGAGCTGTAGACTTTTTTGGGCTCGGCTTCCCCCTCATATTTCATCGACTGATAAATCGCCACAAAGCGGTAGAAAATCACCGAAAGGAGCGCCAGCAGGAGCGCGATGGCCCCCAGCATCGCCAGCAGATGGTGGCTGCTCTTGGCGTCGTCGATCATCGCCGCAAAGCCGTAAAGCTCGGAGAAGAACATCGGGCTGGGCGGGATGGAGACGATGGCCAGCATAAAAAGCCCCACCAGAAACCAGAAAAGTTTCCCCCGCAAGCCGGCGTAGCCGCGCAGCGCTCCGGCAAAGTGGTAACGCCCCGTGGATTCGAGGACGCCGGTGGAGAGGAAGAGAGCCGGCTTGAGAAAGGCGTGCGCGCCGAAATGCAGCAGCGCGGCGAAACTCCCTCCGCTCACCCAAAAAAGAGCGATCAACGCCATATGCTCGATCCCCGAGAGGCTGAAGAGCCGCATAAAATCTTTGGCCCGAAAGATCAGAAAGGAGACGATGAAAATCGTCAGCAACGTGTAGGCGAAGACGAAAAAGAAGAGATGGTCGTAGTTGACCCGCTCGGCGATCCGGGAAAAACGGAAAAACCCCGCCATCACCCCGCTCTCGAGAATCCCGCTGAAGAGCGCCGCCACCGGGTAAAAGGAGGCCCGCTCGATGTGGGCCAGCCAAAGGTTCATCGGGAAAAATCCCATTTTGACGAACATCCCCAGCGCCGCGATCGCGAAGCCCATCTCGAAGAGAAACGGCGAGGGAATTTCCCGGGCTTTGATCAACAGTGCGTCGAAAAGCATCGCCTGCTCTCCGAGGATCGGCTTGGAGGCGGCGTAGATCAGAATGATGCCGAACAGGATCAGCGAGATCGCGATGGCCCCGACGATCATATAGTTCCACGCCTCTTTGTGGGCGGCGGCGCTGCGGTTGGTTTTGATCATATAGACCGTCGAAAGGGTCGCCATCTCCAGGCCGATCCAGTAGATCCCCATATGGTTGGCCAGGATCGAAAGGCTCAGCCCGACCCAGAAGAGTCCGAAGAAGCGATAGAAGCGGTAGAGCGCTTTGGTCGAAATCTTGACGTGCCGATCCAAAGTCAGCAGGGCGAGTGTGACGCCGATGCCGACGATGGAGGAGAGCAGCAGAATGTACGTGTTGAGATCGTCCGCCACCAGATAGCGCCCCCAGAGTTCGTAGGGTTTGGGTAGGCGAAAGAGCAGCGCCACCGGGATCAGAACCGCGAAAGAGCTGACGGGCAGAAGTTTGCGGGCCCAGGGACTGCGGGAAAAACTGGCGACAAACATCAGCAGAGGCGGCAGCAGGAGAAAAAAGAGCATCATAATTCGGCCTCCTCACGATAGAGCAGTAGGTTGATGACGACGATGGCCATCAGCAGATCGAAGAAGATCCCCAGCTCCACCAGCATCGGCATTCCCCTCGTCGCCGTCGTCCCCAGCAAGAAGAGTGCGTTTTCCATACTGAGGAAACCGACGATCTTGGGAGCGACGTTGCGGTGCTCGATCATCAGCAGCAGAGAGAGAAAGAGCGAGGAGATACTGATGGCGACGTAGTTGGCGTTGCCCTGGACCATATGGCTGATCGGCTCGGCGAGGTAGAAGGTGAAGACCAGAATCGCCGGCACGAGCATAATGGCGTACTGGGTTTTGATCCCCGGAGGCGTCTGCCGGCTGAGGCCGAAACGCCGGCTCAGGACTTTGAGGACGTAGGGGATCGCCAGCGCTTTGAGGGCGATCGTGACGCCTCCCGTCATCAGCATCGCCCGATCGTCGAGACGCGCCCCGATGACCAGCGCGAGCAGGCCGAGGGTCAGGGAGTTGAGCGAATACCAGAAAAGCAGACGGTAGAGGCGCGAAGTGAAGAGCGCCGTGATCAGCGTCGCAAGAAAAAGACCAATGAGAAAATCGACCATATCAGGCTCCCAGAACGTAGTAGGTGATCAGCGACAAAAAGGCGAAGACGATGGCGATTCCCAGAAGATTGGGGACCTTGAAGAGCCGCAGTTTCGCCGTGTTGACTTCGATGAGGGCCACGGCCAGCGCCACGGCGAAGAGTTTGCCCACAAAGATCATCGCCGCCGGCAGCCACGCCTCTTCCATCCCGAAGGGCAGAAAGAGGCTCGCGAAGAGCGAGGCGAAAATGACGAATTTCACCGAAGCCGCCGTCTCGATGAGCGCCAGATAGACCCCGGTGATGTCCAGGATCATTGCCTCGTGGACCATTGTCAACTCCAGGTGGGTTTCGGGATTGTCCACCGGAATGCGGCCGTTCTCCGCGATCAGAAGGATAAAAAAGCTGATCGCGGCAAAAAGAAAGCTCGCCGTATGCTCCCGGGGGAAATGCTCGGCCAGGTTCACGCCCGCCTGGCCGATCCCCAGATCCCCCGCCATCATCGAGACACTGAAAATCGTCAGGATCATCGCCGGCTCCACCAGCGCCGAAATGAAGGCCTCCCTGCTCGAACCCATCCCGCCGAAACTGCTGGCGCTGTCGAGCCCGAGAAGCATCAGGAAAAAGGTCGAAAGCGCCAAAAGACCCGTCAGGGTAAACGCATCGACGAAACTGACATAATACGCTCCCTTGGCGATGGGGGGCAGATAGAAAAGCGCCACCAGCAGAGGCGAAAGCACCAGAAAAGGAGCGATGCGTGTCATCGCGCTCGCCTCCTCGCTGACGACGGTCTCCTTGCGCAGCAGTTTGCCGAAATCCCGAAACCCCTGCAGCAAAGAGACGGGACGCTTGTAGAGCAACCACATCTTCACCGCTTTGATAAAGCTCAGAAGAATCGGCGCCAGTAGCAGAAGCAGGACAATGGTCGAGACATACCCAATCATTCTTTTTCTCCGATGATCAAAACTTTGATCGAAATCACCATCACCACCGACTCCAGAGCGAAAGTCGCCCAGCTGAATTCGTGGGCAAAGATCCGATAGCTGAAAAGGACCATCAGGGTCAGGTTGAAGATCATCGCCGCGTAACGGGTCTGCTCGAAATGCGCCAGGCGGTAGACCCAGTAACTGACCCAATTGGCCGCCGCGGCTACCGAATCGTAGAGAGAACGTTCAAAAAGCGGCCGGACGTGGACTTCGTAGCTGGAGTCGGTAAATTTGCTCTCATGCCCGGGGATCGACTCCCGGTGCAAATGCTCCTGCGGGCGGTAGAGCCAGGAGAAAAATCTCCGGATCGGCCCGGCGAAACCCGTCGCGGAGTACTGCGTCCGGGGGCCGGTCCGATAGCCGCAGGCCCAGGTGCGATGGAGCCGCTCTTTGACGCCGAGGGCCCGATAGGCGTAAAGCAGCAGCCCCGTCACCGCCAGGAGCGAAGCGAGCAGTATCAGCGGAGAGACCACCCCGCCGTTGATCGCCACCGAATGCATATGCCAAATCCCTTCGGGGAAGATCGCGTCGTACGCTCCGACCCGCCCCAGAGAAACCAACGCGATATCGAAGAGCCGGATGTAGCTCGGAGCGAAAAGCATCAGCGAAAGAACCACCCCCGCCATCGCGAGCATCCCCAGGCGCATCGCTGGGTTGACTTCGTGGGCGTGCCGGGCGTTGGCACTGCGCTGCAGCCCCAAAAAGGTGATCCCGTAGGCTTTGACGAAACAGGCGATAGCCAAGCCCCCCGTCAGCGCCAGGGCGAAGATCGCGAAGGGAATGGCCAGCTTGAGGGACATATCGGTGATGGTGTTGGAGCTCAGCAGGGATTGGAAAATCATCCACTCGCTCAAAAAACCGTTCGTCGGCGGCAGCGCCGAAATGGAGACCGCCGCCAGCAGGAAGGTCCAAGCCGTGATCGGCATCGCTTTGATCAAGCCGCCGTAAGCTTCGATGTTTTTGGTGTGGGTTTCGTGCAGCACACTGCCCGCCCCCATAAAGAGCAGCGATTTGAAACTCATATGGTTGAAGGTGTGAAAGAGCGCCGCGATGAAGGCGAAGCTGCTCAAAATCCCCAACCCCAGCGTATCGAAGATCATCCCCATCCCGAAGCCGATGAGGATGATACCGATGTTTTCGATGGAGTGGTTGGCCAGGAGCGCTTTGATGTCGTGTTCGCTGAGCGCATAAAGGACCCCTACCAGGGAGCTGAGCGCCCCGACGACCAGGACCAGGATCCCCCACTCCAGCGGCCAGGGATAGAGAACGTCGAGAAAGAAGCGGAACATCCCGTAGATCGCGATCTTGAGCATCACCCCGCTCATCAGCGCTGAGACGGGGCTGGGAGCCGCCGGGTGGGCGTAAGGAAGCCAGACATGCAACGGCACGGCGCCGGCCTTGGAGAGAAAGCCGAGCAGCAGAAAGAAAAAGAGCAATGAAGGGTAGGCGAAATGCGCGACGATCCCGTGCATCTGCGCGAAGCCGATCTCCAGATCGCCGTCGGTGGCGATGAGGAAAAAAAGGAGCAGAAAAACAAAGCCGAAATGGGTCATAAAAAAGTAGAAGCGCGTCGCGGGGATCGTCCCCTCCTCTTCCGGTTCGGTGAGGATCAGCTGCCAGCTGGTCAGGCTCATCAACTCCCAAAAGAGCAGAAAAGTCACGCCGTTGGCCGCCACCACGACCCCCAGCATCGAGAGGATGAAGGCGAAATAGTGGATCCGGTAGTGCCACCGGCGCTCGATATGGGGCAGATAGCCCCGGGAGTAGAAGAGGTTGGGCACTGCGCCGAGCAGGATCAGAAAGACAAAAAGCACCGACAAAGGGTCGAAAAGAAAGGCCATCCAGAAACTCCGACGGAAAATATGGTCCGTTTCCACGGACAAAAAAACAGTGATAAAAAATGGAAAACGCGCGAAAGCACGCAAGGAGGGCTTGCCCGGCAAAGTGCCGAGTCGGGTAAGTCCTGATTCGGGACGATTATACTCCGGATTGCTTAAAGTGAGAAAACAGCTATGAGTTTCTGAAAAACTTCCGGTTTCACCCGAAGATCCGTCGATACTCCTCTTCGTCAAATCCGACGAGAATTTCTCCGTTTTCCAGCTCGACGACCGGACGTTTGATCAGCAGGTTTTCCCGGCAGAGCCACTCCCGCATTCCCGCTTCGTCGAGATTCAACTCTTTGAGCTTCAAAAGCCGGTATTTGGTCCCCCGCTTGTTGAAGAGGGTCTCAACGGGGACTTTTTGGAGCCACTCGTCGATCTTCTCGCACCCCACCGGCGTCTTTTTGAAATCGATCAATTCGAAATCAATCCCTCGCTCTTTGAGATATTTCAGAGCTTTGCGAACGCTGTCGCAGTTTTTGATGCCGTAGACTTTGATCATCGATTCTCTCCTTTGATTTTGTCCGGGATAGGAGTTTTGGAAGTCTACCATTTTCTACACACGGTTTTTAGATTGATATCCGTCAAGAGTGGACGCACCCCCTTCAAGTACAATCCATAAAAAGATGAGAGAAAGAGAGGTCCGATATGAGAGATGAATTATTGTATATGATGCAGCACGAGTTCCCCCTCACACCACGACCTTTCGCAACGATCGCCGAGAAGATCGGCAGCAACGAAGCGGAGGTGATCGATGAGGTGCGTCGCCTCAAAGAGGAGGGGATCATTCGCCAAACTTCGGCCATCTTCGATACGAAGCGTCTGGGCTACGACTCGTCGCTCGTCGCTTTCAAAGTCTCTCCCGAGCGAATCGAAACCGCGGCGGATGTGATCAACGCCCATCCCGGAGTCAGCCACAACTATCTGCGAAACCACGACTTCAATATCTGGTTCACCCTCGCCGTTCCTCCCGATTCACGGCTCGGCCTCCTGGGGACGGTGGAGACCCTCAAACGACTCAGCGGCGCCGAGGATTCCATCGTGCTCCCCACACTCAAAATGTTCAAAATCTCCGTGAAACTCGATACCACCGGCAAACAGAGCAAGAAAGAGAAGGTCGCCAGACGCAACTACAAACCCATCAAAATGCGGGCACGCCACTACGCAGCGGTTCGCGAACTCCAAAAAGACATCCCCGTCGTCACTGAACCCTTCGCCGAAGCGATAGAACGGCTCAACATGAGTTACGATGAGTTTTTCGCCATTGCCGAAGAGTTCAAAGAGGCGGGAGTGATGCGACGTTTCGCGACAATCCTCAACCATCGACGCGCCGGATTCACCGCAAACGCCATGAGCGTCTGGAACGTCCCGGAAGAGAAGGCCGAAGAGCTGGGACGGCAGATCGCGGAGTTTCGGGCCGTCAGCCACTGCTATCTGCGTCCGAGCTATCCCAATTGGCCCTACAATCTCTTCGCAATGGTCCACGCCACGAGCCAGGAGGCTTGCGACGAAGTGATCGAAGAGATCGCCAAAGAGACCGGATTGACCGAGTACGGCAAACTCTACTCCACCCGCGAATTCAAAAAACGCCGCCTCGTCTATTTCGATCCCGCCTTCGACGAATGGGAAAAGCTCCACACGCATGATTGATCATCGCTCATCGATCGATAGATTTCCGAAGAATATCGGGATATAATCCGTCCCATGACTCACAACGAACTCAAAGCCGTCGCCGAGTGGCTGGCGACACACCCCCACATCAAAAAGGCCCGAAGGGTGGAAAACAACACCCTCGAACTCAACCTCGGAGCCAAAGAGGAGAGCCTCTTTTTCGATATGACGCGCGGGCATCCCACCGTCTACCTCGGCCCCTCCCGCCGTCCGGCACAGGATTTCAACGCGCCCTTCGATACGCTCCTGCACCAGACACTCTCCCAGAGCCGCCTACTTGCAG
>WFQO01000043.1 GCA_015486995.1 Nitratifractor sp.
GCTCCGGGAGCGTCTGCGGAACTATCGGGGGATCAAAAAGCGCTTCGACATCATCCAAAACGACGAGCACTGCGTCGTCATCGACGACTACGGCCACCATCCGACGGAGATCCGTGCGACCCTCGAAGCGCTGAAGATCTTTCAGCAGATGCGGGGGCTGCCCCGTCTCAAAGTGATCTGGCAGCCCCACAAATATACCCGGACCCTGGACAACCTCAAAGGGTTCGTCGAGTGCTTCGAGGGCGTGGACGAGCTGGTAATTCTGCCGATCTGGTCCGCCGGAGAGATCGAAATCCCCATCGATCTCAAAGGGGCTTTCAGCCGCTACCAGCCGATCCTGGCCGAGCGGGTGACCCGCGAAGACGGCATCGTCAAGATTCTCGATGAAAAGGGGCATCCGATCCGGGAATTTCGCGAAGGTCTCATCACCGCCTTCGGGGCGGGGGATATTACGTATCAGATCCGAGGAATGAAGTGAATGAGAAATTGAAAGCCGGTAGTCGACAGTCGGCAGTCGGCAGTCGTGGCGCCATTGGCGCAGTCATCGGTCATTGGTCATTGGTCATTGGGGGCAGGGCTTCAGCCCCGCATGCGGGACTAAAGCCCCGCCTCCAAAAAACTGCGTTGCAAAGCGACGCCCCGAAATCACTCACCATTCACCATTCACCATTCACCATTAAAAATCTACCCGCTCCCCACTCCCCACTCCCCACTTTCTCTGGAGCGCATTCGTGAGCCGAACTCTCCCCGAAAAACTCGATCTCGGCGACTACCTCCAATCCTTCTCCTCATTTCTTGCCCGGCCTAAGCCGGTGGCGATGGAGGGGGATATCCATCAGCATTACCGTTTTTTGCGGGCCTTGGGCACGGTGGAGATTCCCGAGCCTCCGAAGATGCCCGAGTTGGAGGATCGCCTGATGCGGCTATCGAAGCAGGCGGTGCTGGGCTTGGAGGAGATCTTCGATTTCGTGCGGATGCTTCGCTATATCAACCGGCTGCGGGCTCTGGGGCTGCCGGAGCCGGCGGGGAGCTGGATCGCGGAGATCGACGTGCCCGATGAGGTGGCCGAGATCGGAAGCTACTTCACCGACGAGGGGGAACTCAACCCCGAGAGAGAACCCGAGCTTCTGGATATTTCCGAAGCGCTGCGGCGCAACCGTGAAGCGATCCGGGAGACTCTCTACAGTATGACCCGCTCCGAGCGGCTGCGGGATTACCTGGTGGATCAGCAGCTTCACCTCCAAAACGGGGAGGAGACCCTCCTGGTGCGCGGCGGCTTCTCCTCGGTGCTCAAAGCGACGGTAGTGGGGCGCAGCGCCGGCGGCTTCTTCTACGTCCTGCCCGAGAAGGTGCGCAGCCTCAAGGAGCGGGAGTCGGAGCTGCTGAGCCGCCGGGAAGCGATCCATTGGCGTTATGCCCGGGAGTTTTCGGCGGTGTTGCATCGCTGGGAGCGATTCCTGCGCTATCTGGATCGGCAGTTCGACCGTTTCGACCATTATCAGGCTCGGGTGCGCTTCGCCAGGAGCCGGGACTACGAGTTTGTCCTGCCGGACAAGGGGCGGGAGGTGATCCTGCGGGAGTTCGCCCATCCTGCGCTGGAAAACCCCGTGCCCATCAGCATCGATGTCGGCAAACCCATCGTGCTGGTCACCGGGGTCAACGCCGGAGGAAAGACGATGCTGCTCAAATCGATCCTCTCGGCGGTATGGATGAGCAAATATCTACTGCCGTTTCGTTGCAAAGCCTCCGAGACCCGCATCGGCCACTACAAGCGGATCGAAGCGATTATCGACGATCCTCAATCGGTGAAAAACGATATATCCACCTTCGCGGGACGGATGTTGGAGTTTTCGCGGCTTTTTCGGGAACGTGACGCTTTGGTCGGCATCGACGAGATCGAGCTGGGGACCGACGCCGACGAAGCGGCGAGTCTCTTTCGGGTCCTGCTGGAGGAGTTGCGCAAGCGGGAGATGACCTTCGTGGTGACGACCCACCACAAACGTTTGGCCTCCCTGATGGCCGGAGAGGAGGAGGTGGAGTTGGTCGCCGCGCTTTACGACGAAGAGCGCCGCCGCCCCACCTACACCTTTTTGCAGGGGAGTATCGGTAAGAGTTACGCCTTCGAGACCGCCGAACGTTACGGGATTCCCCGAAACATCGTCGAGAGAGCCCGGGAGTATTTCGGAGAGGACAAGGAGCGGCTCAACGAACTGATCGAACAGTCGACCCGACTCGAAGCCGAAATGCGCCGGAAAATCGAAGAGCTGGAGCGTAGCACCGAAGAGCTTCGACGCAAAGAGCGTGCTCTCTCGGAAGCCGAAGAGAAGATGCGTGAGGAGCAGCGCAAAGTCCTGGCAACTTTGGAGAACCGTTACAACGCGGCGACTAAACGGGCCCTGGCGGCGCTGAAAAAGGCGGAAAACGCCGAGGCGAGGCAGCTGCTCAACGAAGCCCACCGCCACAAATCCCGCGCCCGGGTCAAAGAGAAGGAGACGCCGCTGCCCCAGCTGAAAGTCGGCGACCGGGTCAAATACCGCTCCCACAGCGCCGAGATTCTCTCGATGAAAGAGAAAGAGGCGATGATCTCGGTGGATGGGATGAAGATGCGCGTTCCCCTCAAAGAGTTGCGCCCTGCCCCTTTGACGCCGAAGATCAAAAAGCCCAAAGCGAAATCCGGCGGCAGTGTCCGGGTCGAAAAGAGCGACCGGGCAACTCTGCATATCAAGCTGCTGGGAATGCGGGCCGAAGAGGCCGAGGAGGCTCTCGATGCTTTCCTCTCCAATGCCCTGCTGCACGGCATCGGCGAAGTGGAGATCATCCACGGCACCGGCACCGGAGTTCTGGCCCGGGTGGTCAGTGAGTATCTGAAACGTCATCCCCGGGTGAAGAACTTTTATAGAATGCCGGGGAATATGGGGGCGACGATCGCGGAACTCTAAACTTAGTGAGGAGAGAGGAATTTTGATTTGCGTTGCTTTGCAACACATTCTTTAAAGAGTGTTTCCCTTTCAGGATGAGGTGACGAAGGATAGTCGGCTCCAAAAACGGAATCGGAAGTTTTGGCTCCGTCCCAATAACCAATGACCAATGACCAGTGACCGATGACTGCACCAAAGGTGTCTACAAAAAGCTCTTGGAAGTCTCAACCCAGTATAATAACCCAAACATTACCTGAAAAAACGGCGCAAGGAGTATCAGTGAGTTTGAAAGATGAAGTGAGATATGTCAAAGAGGAGCTCAGCAGCGACGAGAAACTCCTCGAGAGTGCTTTTCGCCTGGAGCGAATCTACAAAAAACACAAGGTCAAGATTTGGGCACTGGGGGTCGTGCTCGTGCTTGCTTTCGGCGGAAAGGCGCTCTACGGTGCCTGGCAGGATCATCGGCTCGCTCAGGCCAACGAAGCTCTGCTGCGCCTGGAGAAAAACCCCGCCGATACGAAAGCGCTGGAGGAGCTCAAAAGCGACAACCCAAAACTCTACGCTCTTTACCGTTATGCACAGGCGGTGAAGAAGCGGGAAGTTTCCCCTCTCAAGACGTTGGCGGCTTCCAAGGATCCGTTGCTCTCGGACCTGGCGCGCTACCACGAAGCGGTCCTTCAGGACAGAGCCGGGGATTCGCAGTACTATCACGATCTTTCCCTGGTTGAAAAAGCCTACCTGGCACTGAAAGCCGGGAAGAAGGATGAGGCGCGTCAGCAGCTGGCCCTGGTCTCCGAATCCTCTCCCGTCGCCGGAATCGCCCGCCTGCTGCGCCACTATACCCTCCGATAAAGGATGACGATGAAACGTGTATGGATATCCGCCCTGGCCCTTCTGACAGCGGCGCTGTTTCTTGGCGGCTGCAGCGGGCGCAAGAGTTTCGAACCCAAAGAGACGGTGAGCGCTTCTGCCGCCATCAGCAAGACGGGCAAAGAAGCGGTCTCCATCCTGCGTGACGGAGTCACTTTCAGCGACGGCAGCTACCTGACCCGCAGCGGAATGGGAAGTGTCAAGTTGCCTAAAGGTTTCCACTACGTCAATCAATCTTCCAAGTACGTCCTGGCTGCCGACGATACGGGGCAGCTGCTTATCCTCGACCGGCACAGCGGTAAAGTAATCAAAAGGGGAAAACTCGACCTTCCTCTCGTCTCCGCTACCATCCTCGGCGACCGGATCTATTATGTCGCGCAGAACAATGTCTTCGGTGTCTACAGCATTCCGGCCAACAAATCGACGATTTCGGCGAAGGTGGGACGGGCTTTTGCCGTCGATACCCGCATCGCCAATCCGATCGTGATGCAGGGAATCGTCGTCGTCCCGACGCTCGACGGCAAACTGCTGCTGATCGATCCGCGCAACCCCCGTGCCGCTCGGGGGCTGGCCATCGGCAACGACTACAATCTCAACAACGTCATCTTCCTCAAGAAGATGGGCGGTCGCATCATCGCCGCGACCCCCAAAAAGCTGATCAGTGCCGCCCCCGGAGCGATGCATAAGTTCGAAGCCCCCATCGCCGACGTGGCGATTAGCGGCGGTGCAATCTACGCCCTCACCGGCGACGGACGGGTAGTCAAGCTGAGTCCCTCGCTCAAAGTCCTGGCGCAGCGGAGCTTCCCCTACGCCCAGTTCACCGCCATCGCCGTCATCGGAGGCAAAGTCTATGCCCTGGATCGTAGCGGCGCGCTAATCGTGATGGACAGCAGCCTCAAAAAAGACCGGATCTACGATGTGGGTGAAGTGGACGATTACGCTTTCGTCGCCGGCGACCGCCTCTACAAAGACGACGAAGTGATCGACCTGAGTAAACTGAGCTACTGAACCGGCCCTGAATGCAAAACGCCGAAGGGGATCTCCTCGACGCCTTTGAGGAGTATCTGCGTATCGTCAAGGGGGTGGGGGAGAAAACCCTCGCTGCCTACCTCGGCGATTTGCGCCAGCTTCGGGAACGCCACGGCGATCCGTTGAAACTCGATACCGAGCAGATCCTCGCCTACCTCTCCACCTTCGAAAATAAACGGACCCTCAACCGTAAACTCGCTTCCATCAACGCCTTTTACCGCTTCTGCCATCAGCGCAAGCTCTCGGATAAACGCCTCGCGATTCCGATGGCGCGCCTCCCCAGGGAACTTCCCAAATACCTGAGCTACGACGAGATCCTTGCCGGCCTCGAGCGCATCGACCGCAGCAGCTGGATCGGCAAACGGGACTATGCGCTGATTCTTTTCCTCTACGCCAGCGGCTGCCGGATCAGCGAAGCGCTGGCCGCCCAGCGGCGGGACATCGCCGAGGGGTGGCTCAAAATCCGCTACGCCAAGGGGGAGAAGGAGCGGATGGTCCCTCTCGCCCCTGTCGCCCTGGAGGCACTCGAAGAGTATCTCGCCGAGAGCGACCTGCGCAGCGAAGCGCTCTGGCTCAATTACCGGGGGGAGCCTCTCAGTCGGATCAGCGCCTACAAGATCGTCAAGAAATACCTCGGGGTCTCCCCCCACGTCCTGCGTCACTCTTTCGCTTCGGCGCTGATCCTCGGCGGAGCCGACCTGCGGGTGGTCCAGGAGCTGCTGGGGCACAGCTCGCTGCTGACGACCCAGATCTACACCCACATCGAGCGGCGCCATCTTCAGGAGACGGTGTTGAAGCATCATCCGGTCGCACAAAAAGAAGGAAAAAAATGAAAGAGATCGTGGAGTTTCTGGCTTCGAAAAAGATTGTCTGTCGCCGTCTGAAAGCGATAGCGACCAAAGAGCTGGGGAGTCGCAAACGGGTGGGAATTTATCTCGGCGTCGCGTTGGACGACTACTACTGTACGATCATGGTTTTGAAAAAGAAAAGCCGGGTTTTGCGTAAAGAGGCGAAAGAGTTGGAGGAGTTGCATAACCGTCTTTGTGAAAAAATCGGTGCGGCGATTAAACGAAAATATCTGCTGATGGATGCGCCATTGTGCTCCAAAGCCGCCGCCTCGCTTGAAGAGTGGGGATGGAAGATCTACCGTTTGTCTTGATTTTTTGTCATTCTCAGCCGCGGAGCGACTTTTTCGGAATGCTGAGCATCCTTCGGGGAGGATGAGACGCAGCTTGCTGCGGTCATAAAGATTCAATGCGGATCATCGAAAGGCCATCAATCAGGATGTCTGTTCTTTTTTGTACTGCAAAATCATCTGCAGTGCCTCATCTTTGAGGAGGAGCTTCTCTTTTTTGATCCGTTCGAGCTCTGTATCGCTGAGGTGCAAACGTCCCTCATCGGCATCTTTGGCTTTTTGATCGAGTTCGTTGTGGCGCTCGAAAATTTTGGCAAAGTGTGCATTCTTCTGTTTGAGTTCGCTGATCTCCTGCCGATATTCAGAGAGCATGATAACTCCTTTCTGTCATTGGAATACTCTATTTTATCCTTTTTGGGATTAGAGAGATTTGACGGGTTCCGGGAGTTTTTGTCCGAAAAAATCTTGCTCTTCAGAAATGATTAAGGACGGATTGGTTACTATTCTGCTCTCCAAATTATGCGCCCATGGCTCAGCTGGATAGAGCACCTGATTGCGGTTCAGGAGGTCTCAGGTTCGAATCCTGATGGGCGTACCACTTCTCCTTCAAAGTTTTCAATATTCGATATAATCTCTCTCATAAAATAAGATAATGATACTCTTTCGCTA
>WFQO01000044.1 GCA_015486995.1 Nitratifractor sp.
CCCGGAGCTTTCTCTCCAAAGAGGCTTATTACATCCGTCTGAAAGAGGGGAGCCGCTATGCCCTCTACCTCGGCGACGTCAACTACCGGATCATCACCCGTTACAACGCCTCCAAGCGTTACGCCGTCACCATCGCTTTGTACGCGAAAGCGCTCAAACCTATTTCCGGTAACAGAAGCAATTCTCTGTAGTATTATCGCACCCAGTAAATACCTCACTATCACATGGGCTCAAAGGTCGCTTCCCTCGGGACGCGGAAGTCGGAACGCGGAAGACGAAACCTACAGCCGCTCCACACTCCCTACGACTCGCCCTGCGATCGTGACATTTTCCGGCAAAAGGGTTTCCGGAGGATAGAGCGGATTGTCGGAGATCAATTCCACCGCACCGTCCGCCCGACGACGGATCCGCTTGATAAAAAGGCCGCTGGGAGTGGAAGCGACGTAGATCCCCTCTTTGGCGGCATCGGTCTGTCGCCGATCAATGAAGACGATGGAGCCGTCTCTCAGAGTCGGCTCCATCGATTCCCCCTCGACGTGGATTGCTTCGATCTCTCCCGAAGGATTCTGTCCCAATATGCTCTGCATCAATGTCCGATCCACATCGATAATCTCGTAGTTCTCGTCGAAAACTTCCGCACCGCCCCCCGCACTGGCCCGCAGATCGGCGAAATAGCGAAGCCGGAAAAACTTATCCGTCTCTTCGATGAGCATCTCCGCCGGCTGATCAAAAAAGAGCCAATTGATGCTGATCTTTTTTCGAGCGCAAAACTCCATGATCTCCCGATAAGGAATGGATCCCCTTTTTTTCATTGTCGCGAAAGTGGCCTGAGCGATGCCCAGCTCCGCGGCCACATCCTTATCATAGACCTTTCTTCCGATTTTTTTGCTGGAGAGAATATCTTTCAAGCGCTCAATCACTTCCCGAAACTCCACCATCTGAAAACTCCTTTTTTATAATTTCTATCGAGGCTTCATATCAACCCAAACGATGCATTAAGCGGCACGCTATCTGACACAAACTCTACCGCATACTTCGGGATCAAAATCATATTTCAAATTTTAGCATCTATTTCCTTAAAAATATGTCATTTTGAAACTTATTATTGTATCTTACAACAAATAGTACATAATTGTTGAAGATAAACAAAGGAGGAAAACGATGAATATCAAAAAAGATCGGAAAATTTTGGAAGAGGCGTTAAGACTTGGATTGAGAACAGCGGCGGAATTGGCCGCATTTTGGAAAATGCATCCGACTCGCCGGCTCTAGAAGACCTTGTTCC
Source organism: Nitratifractor sp. (assembly GCA_015486995.1). Classification (GTDB taxonomy): domain Bacteria; phylum Campylobacterota; class Campylobacteria; order Campylobacterales; family Sulfurovaceae; genus Nitratifractor. The sequence continues at coordinate 1,286 of WFQO01000044.1, forward strand.
GGGATACTCAGACGTAAAGGGATTCTTTGCCGAATTTTTTCGCCAAAAGCGCATAAAAAAGAGCCCGGTATTTGTTCCGGTTGCTCGAACCCATCTCTTCGCAAACCTCTTTAATCGCGGCGTCAAGTTTCTCTTCCGCTTCGTTGAGCCCAAGTTTCTTTTCCAAAAAATTTTTTCGGACCCGCTCCAACTCCGAAGCGTCCGAACAGGAGACCGTTTCGGCATCCCGATTGTGAATGGAAGGCCCCAACGCCCGGGTCACCGCCGCGATAAAGTCGGGATCGAGCTCCAACCCAAGTTTTCGCGCTTCTTCCTGATAATGAGCGATTTTTTCGTCGACTTTACTCATGAAAACTCCTTAATCCGAAGATGGACCCATTATAACGCTATCCTGATTAAAAGTGTCGTCTTATCGATTTCCCCTTTGGGCAATTCACGCTTTTTCGCTATCGATCTCGATAACGGTGTGGACATTTCCTCGAGGATTGAAGTCGGCCGTCAATTTCATCCATCGGGGTTGCAGCCGTGTATAGAGCGTGTCGTAGATTTCGTTGGCGGCATTTTCATGAGAGATATAACGATTCATGAAGCTGTTGATGTAGAGCTTGAGCGCCTTGAGTTCGATGACCCGCTCGTCGGGAACGTAACTCAGACGAATCGTTGCAAAATCGGGATACCCCGAACGGGGACAGCGACACATAAACTCAGGTAACTCGATATCGATCCGATAGTTCTTTTTATGTTCGTTGGGCCACCAGTTTTCCGGTGCATCGATGTCGAACTCCTCGATCTCCTTTTCTCCGTAACGCATCATTCTCCTTTTCTGATCGGATTGTATTGACGGACCAGATCCTCTCCGGCCCGCACTTTACCGACGGCGTAGCCCTGGGCATAATCGACCCCCAGACTCTTCGCCGTCTTCAAAACCGCGGGATTATCGATCCATTTCACCGCGATAAGCATTTCCATTTCGTGTGCAAGCGTGACAAAAGAGCGCACGATGGAGCGTCCCTTCTCCTCTTTCAACTCCCGGGTGAAACTACGATCGAGCTGAATCATATCGAAAGGGAAATGCCTCAAATACTCCATCGAGGCATTACTCGCTCCGAAATTGTCAAGGCAGAGACGCACTCCATATCGCTTGAGAATTCTCAAGCGTTCGAAATATTTCTCCAGGCTATGATACTGTCTTCGTTCGTAGAGTTCCACGATAAGCCGTTTCGGTGCGACTCCCGACCGTTCAAGCATTTCGAGAATCTCGTGCATGAACGTTTCGTTCCGCAGTGAGTAGGGAGAGAGATTGAAACTGAAAGAGATATCTTCATCCACCAAGGAAGCGAGTTCGAGAACTTTTCGGAAAATGATCCGATCGTAAAGTGCTCCCATATCATGTCGGTTGATGATCGGAAGAAAATTTTTCGGAGGAATCCATTGGCCGTCGGGTTTCCGCATCGAGACTCCAATCTCGTACAGATCCTTTCTGCCGTTTTTTAGATTAAGCTGCGGTCGCACGGAGAGAGAAAGCGCCTCTTTTTTCAGAAGAGATAGAACCCACTCCTCTTCCCGGCTCAACTCTCGAGCATCGACGACTTTTCGGGAAGGGCCCGGATGCACGCTCTCCTGGCTGACAAGAAGATCCCTCAGTTGATCCAATGCCTTTTCCGGATCGTCATTGCCGTTATCGATCACAGCATAATTGAGAGAAACGTCCACCCCGTCGATCTGCAAATGCCGTGCGACGAACGCTTCCAGCTCTTTTTGAAAACGTTCCGGAGGCAAGGAACTGGCCAAGAGAATTTCGGCTCCCATTTTCCGCCCGACGTATCCCTCTCCTCCGTGTTCGGACAACACTTCTTTATCAAGGTTTTCCACGAGACGCTTCAGAATTCTGTCGGTCTTTTGGACGCCATGATGTTCATTGATCCCGGCCAAATTTCCAATCTGCAGGGCCGCCAGAGTCGCCGGACGCTCCCGACGGATCCGCTCGAGAAACGCCTCGTAAGTGTACCCTTCGGTCACTTGATCGAGCAGAGTCTCCTTGCGACTCAACTCCAGTGAAAAAAAGACAAAGTAGACGAAGACAAAAACGATTCCGAGCCCGAGAATGATGTTTTCGGTCGAAAGATCGATGGGACTTTCCCGAAAAAAGACTCCGTAAGCCAACGCTCCGATAAAGAGGAGAAGGGGCAGAGCGATTCTCAACGCCCAGGAAAAGTGACGAGAGCGTTCCTCCCGGAGAGAACGGAGCATCAGACGTCCAGGTGCTTCACATCTTTGGCGTGCGTCTCTATATAGTTCCGCCGCGGTTCAACCTCATCCCCCATAAAGAGGGTAAAGGTCCGATCCGCCTCCTCCACATCATCGATCGCGATCTGAAGCAGGCGCCGATTTTCCGGATCCATCGTTGTTTCCCAAAGCTGCTCGGGGTTCATCTCTCCCAATCCCTTGTAGCGTTGGATGTAAGCCCCTTTTCGGGCACCGGCAAGGATCTTCTCCAGCAACTCAAGAAGGTCTCTCTCTTTGAATTCATCGGTGAGACGTTCGCGAATCTTTCCGAAGATATAGAGCGCTTCATTGTAGTGGGGATTGGTGAAGAGATTGTCGTCGATAATCAACTCTTCGAGCCCCTCTTTGGTCTGGACATAGTAATGTAGCCGCTCTTCTCCGACGGATCGATTGAGAATATTGTAGCCGAGAGAGGCGATGTACTCTTCGAGAGATTTGGCCAACTCTTCGTTACTCTGACCGACGATATCGGGATTTTCAATCATATAGCGCAAGACTTCCGCCAACGAAAAGCGCTTGTCCAATTCTTTGAGTGTCATCTGGTAATAGGCCACCAGTTTGAAGAGCTCGACGAGATCCTGTTTCCCCATCGTTTGGGCCTCGACGGCATCGATCCCGTTTTCGATGAGGAAATCGTTAAGTGCCTTGTCATCCTTGAGATAGGTTTCGTTTTTCCCTTTCTTGTAGCGATAAAGAGGCGGCTGGGCCAGATAGAGGTAGCCCTTTTCGATAACCGGACGCAGAAAGCGGAAGAAGAAAGTCATCAACAGGGTCTGGATGTGGCTACCGTCGACGTCGGCATCGGTCATGATGATAATTTTGTGGTAGCGAAGTTTTGTTTCGTCAAACTCGTCACCGATTCCGCACCCCAAGGCCGTGATCATGTTCTTGATCTCGTCGGATTTGAGGATCTTCTCCAGGCGAGCTTTTTCGACATTAAGGATCTTTCCCTTGAGAGGCAGGATCGCCTGGAAGACCCGATCGCGCCCCTGCTTCGCGGACCCGCCCGCCGAGTCACCCTCCACCAGGTAGAGTTCGCTGATCCCGGGGTCTTTGCTCTGACAGTCGGCCAGTTTTCCCGGCAGGGTGCCGACACTCATGGAATCCTTGCGTTTGACCAGGTCTTTGGCGCGCTTGGCGGCTTCCCGCCCCTTGGCGGCAAGAAGCACATGGTTCATGATCGCTTTGGCTTCGATGGGGTTCTCTTCGAGATATTTGCTCACCTGCTCATAGGTGAACTTTTGCACCAGGGGGCGGACATAGCTGCTGCCGAGTTTTCCCTTGGTCTGCCCCTCGAACTGAGGCTCGGGGACCCGCACCGAAACGACGGCCACCAACCCCTCTTTGGTATCGTCGCCGCTGATCTTCGTATTGCGCTCTTTGGCGTTGGCGTTTTTGGAAATATAGTTGGAGATCGCCCGGGTCAATCCCGCCCGAAATCCCGCCTCATGGGTACCGCCGTCGGCGGTTTTGATGTTGTTGACGAAACTGACCACCTTGTCGCTGTCCGCATTTTGGTACATAAAGGAGAGATCCATCTCGATGTCGTCGGCTTTGCCTTCGAAAAGCTGGGGAACACTGAGAGGCTCTTTGGAGTGCATATCTTCGACGAATTGACGGATGCCCCCTTCGAAGTGATAACTCTCTTTCAGACCGTTGCGTTCGTCTTTGAAGTCGATCGTGATCCGGGGGTTGAGATAGGCGAGCTCTTTGAAACGTTTCCTCAGAATCTCATCTTTGAACTCGACGGTTTCGGTGAAGATCGTATGATCGGGCCAAAATTCGATCTTCGTTCCCGTCTTTCGGGTCGTACCGGTCACCTCCAGCGGAGTAACGGGAATCCCTTTTTCGAACCATTGCTCATACACATGACCGTCTCGATAGATGGTCATGTGCAACTTTTCGGAAAGCGCGTTGACGACGGAAACACCGACCCCGTGGAGACCGCCGGAAACTTTGTAGGTATCTTTGTCGAATTTTCCTCCGGCGTGCAGAACAGTGAGGACCACCGTCGCGGCGGGGATCTTTTCGGTGGGATGCTCCGCGACGGGAATCCCCCGCCCGTTGTCCTCGATGATCGCCGAACCGTCCCCGGTGAGGGTCACTTTGATCTTGTCGCAATAGCCGGCCATCGCCTCGTCGATGGAATTGTCCACCACCTCGTAGATCAAATGATGCAGTCCTTTGACCGACGTGTCACCGATGTACATTCCCGGGCGCTTTCGCACCGCCTCGAGTCCCTTGAGGACTTTGATATTTCCGGCTCCATAATCCGCCATACTTCTCTCCCGTTTTTTGTCTATAAAATTATTGATGGTTTTTTATTGATGTTTTACTTTATATTATATCGAAAGTGGGCTTTTCGGAATATCACCCCTTTCTCTTTCCCGAAAGGTGTGAAGAAGTACTTAGAGAATACGTAGAACTTCCACCTCTTCTCCCGCATCTTTTGAGGCTTCGTCTTCGGAGGTATAAAGCAGTCCGACAGGCCCCAGCATATTGGTCAGGATCGCGCTGGTTCCAACCTTTTTCCCCTCGAAATCGACCCGATAGAATCCATCCGCCAAGCGAAGATTGCACGCGGTGAATTCCGCCTTCTTCGCCCGCTTGACGAAGGGTTCCTCCAGAACCGCTCTGACCCTTTCTATGGGGGTTTCCCTGTTTTGAAGTTTGGCGATCAACGGTACGACGTAAAGCAACGCCGTCACCGTCGAGGAATAGGCGAAGCCCGGCAAAGCGACGATGAATCGGTCCCCCCGTCGGGCGACCATAATGTGCTGCCCCGGCTTGATCCGGACACCTTTGAAGAGGAGTTCGGCCCCTTCGAGATTTGCCACCACGTCTTTGACGAAATCGAAGTCTCCGACACTTACGCCGCCGGTGCTGACGACGATGTCAGCCTGACGCAGGGCATTGTCCACCGCTGAGGCTATGCTTTGACGATCATCTCCGACACAGCCCATCTGGATCGCCTCGGCACCGTAACGCTCCACGAGGGCTTCGAGGGTGTAACTGTTGGAGCTGCGGATCTGCCCGTTATGAACCTGAGGCTCTCCCAATTCCAGAAGCTCAGAGCCCGTCGCGAGGATTGCCACTCTCGGCTTGGAGTAGACGGTGACGTGGGCACGGTTGAGCCCCGCCAGGACACCGATCTGCGGATACTCCAACGCCGTTCCTGAAGG
>WFQO01000045.1 GCA_015486995.1 Nitratifractor sp.
ATCCTCTTTGGCCCACTCCATGAGCTCGTTGTACTCACACATGTTCTTGATCCGGGCCTGCTTGGCAAACTCTTTGTTGGGGTAGTATTTCTCTTGCAGCATTGTGCTTCCTCCTTGAGTTTTTGTCGTATTTTTATACTATATCATAGGATAGATTGATAGCGAAAACGTAGCAAGAGCGAAGATAGGGGCTCTCCCGGGCACTGTCGGTCAAAAGCTGTTTCCAGAAGTAACAATCCATTCGATCAGGAGAAAGCCCCTTTGTATTCGGGCATACTTTTGAGTTTGAGATAGATCAGTGCCGACATGACGGCATCGTTGAGGGCATCGTGCTTCCCCAGGCGGGGCAGACCCAGTGTCTTCATGATAGTGTCGAACTTGAGATCGACGAACTCGTGGGGGGAACGTTTGCGGTATCGGCGGTAGTACATTTCGCTCAGTTCGATCAGCTTGTTGGGAAGTATTTTTGACGGGAAAATTCGGAATGTGTAGAGAGTGGTAGCGGATTCGTACCTCCTCGGCCTCCAATCCAAATGCCGGATTCACCGTTTGGCGAGATAGCTCCTGAGTTCGGTGAGGATCTTCTCTCTTAGGGTTGCCGGTTCGAGAACCTCGATGTGGGGTAGGAAGGATTTGATCTCCGCCTCCACAGCGTCCAAGGTACTGACGGTCGATTCCACAGTCATGAAATCCTCCTCTTCCGATAGGATCCGCTGCCGGGGGACCTGCTCTTTGAGGCGAAACAACTCCCTCGCCGCCCCCCATACCCGCAGCAGCACACGGATCTGTCGATCGGGAACGAATCGGGGAGAGAACGCCTCCTCCAGGTCCTCTTCCACCGCTTCGTCGTCGATGTCGTGCTTCTCGCTTACATAGACCTCCAGGTTCCCGATCTCGCTCAGCAACCAGGTCTTCCATTTGTTGGATTCCCTCTCCTCGTGATCGTAGCCATAGAGATACCAGATCCCGTCGAAATTGACGATCCGCAGGGGCGCGATGTGAAAATCCTCTCCCCGGTAAGTGAAAGCGACGTTGCTGTCGTGAACGATGGCCTCCTCCAACTCCAGCACCGTCTCGTCGTCGGTATCCAGTTCCTGAAAACTCTCGGACTTCATATAGAAGGGCATGGGATTTCGGTCCAGTCGCAGCTCCTCGATGATCTCTTCGTGCATCTCCGCCAGGTCCTCCATCTTGCGCACAGAGTCCAGGGCCAGTTTGATGTAGATCCGCTTCTCTTCTTCCTGACGGGACAGCGCCTCTCCCAACGGGGCGTCGATCCATTCCAGATAATTCCTCCGGCCCCGCCGGACCAGTTCCCCACCGGTCCACTTCTCCCGAAGATATTTCAGATCGTTCTGGATCGTTTTCAACACCTCTTCTCCGCCATGCTCACGATAGAGTCGATACAGCTCCTTGGTGGTGACCCCCTGATTTTGCCGAATCAAATCCAAAAGCATGCGTCTGCGTTCCGCGATCTTTCCCTGTGGCAATCCGCTCACTTCTCCTCCTTTACGAATATTTTTTTCGCAAAAGTATTCTACCATTCCAACAAACCAATAAAAGGAGACGAAACCGTGGATCGAAAAATATACCGGATCAGAAAATTTCTTATTTACTTTGGCATTGGGTTGCTGATCGGTTGGTTGATAAATATCCTAAGCGCCTCCTGGGATCGCTACCAAAAACAGAGGCAGGCACTGCATCAGCCACCTCGGGTAGGCTATCTGACCCGGGAATATTGGCCCTCAGAGCGGCTCCGGCGCGAGATCCCCGTGGCCGATCGCAGGATCAACGGCCCACTCCGAACCTATGACCGTCACGGCACCCTGCGTAGCGTCATCCCCTACCGCTCCGGCAAGCGCCACGGCAAGGCCTACTACTACGGACCCGACGGAAATTTTCAGACGATACGGCATTTTCGTAACGATCGTGCGCTTTTTCCACTCAGTTTGCTTGATTGTCCATTATTTAAACAATCACAAGTTATAGATAACAGAATATGCCATGTATAATTGTCCGATAAAGGGGAAATTATGTACAACTCGAAACGAGGGGATTGGATCATGCTGTCATTGACGGGAGATTTCCGATCCTCTCTGCTGCCGGTCCACTACGCCTGCCGAGACCGCATCTGCACACATATCCTCCTCCACGACGACGCCCGATCCGACCGGCGCTTCGCCCGGCGCCTGACCGACGGGATGCGCCGTCTGGCCCGTCTGGAGGGCCAGTCCCTCGACGTTGCAGAAGAAGAGCTCGATGAAGATGCCCCCCAAAGCATCGATCACATCGAGCGACGGCTCGAAAAACTCTGCGAAGGAGACTTCTCCCGCGTTCTTTTCAACGCCACCGACGGCCTCGCCTCCCTGAGCCTGCCCCTGAGCTGCCGCCTGCTGGCACGCGGCGCGACGGTCCTGGCCTACGACCGCTACGACAATACCCTCACTTCCCTGCTCCCCGACGGCACCACCCGTCGCGAAACGCTTCCGGGGATGGGGATAGCCGAGCACCTGATCCTCCAGGATTACGAGATCCTCGAACACAGCACCATGGAGGACCTGAAACCCCGGAAAGCGGCTCTCTACCAGCTGGGCGGCGATCTGGCCCGCTACAAGGAGTACGCCGACACCCTCGCCCGCCTCCGGGACCCCGACGCCATCCACGGCTTCGACGACATCAAGGAGGCCCTCCAAGGCACCGGCCGCCACCGGGATCTCAAATATGTCCAGGGGACCCTTTTCGAGGAGTTCATCGCCCTGATCCTCGATCAGACCGGATGGTTCGACGAGGTCTGGACCGGAGTCAAAGTGGCCGTGGACGAAGAGCTGGAAAACGAATACGACGTGCTGATGATCCGGGACAACCATCTGCATACCATCGAGTGCAAACTGGTCCGGCGCCTCGACGGCGAGCGCTTCGTCTACAAGATGGAGACGGTAATGGACTATCTCGACGAAGACGGCCGGGGGATGATCCTCAGCATCGGCGCCCCCAACGAACGACGCGACCGCCGGGGACGGATCCGACACATCTTCACCCGAGGGGATAGCGCCCGCGCCCGCTACGGCCAGATCGCCCTCTATCAGGAGCCCGAACTGGACATCAAAGCCTTTCTCAAAACGGTCTACGACTGGTTCATCCGCCCTTACGAAAGAGATCGAAAGGAGACTTCATGACCAACACCCCACCCCTCTACCGATACCGCTGCATAGCCTGCGGCTTCGCCTGGCTCTCCGACACCCCCGAAGAGCCCCGCTGCCCCGACTGCGAGAGCGGAGATATCGTCATGACTTCCAATCGCCCAAAGGATACCGATGACTAAAGCCACACCCCCTTCCCTTTTCCTCCTCGGAGGCCACGACCTGGAGATGAAGGAGATCCGAAAACTTCTCGAAAAGCAAGGCTGTACCGCGTTGCGAGACGACGAAGCACGATCCGGCACCTTCACCGGATGCCGATACGTGGACAGAGATCTCTCCTGGGGCGCCAAAACGAGCGACTATGCGGATCTGATCGAAACGTTCGGTTCTTCCAATGAGATCACGATCTACGGCATCGAGCTGACCGAAGATATCGAACTGCCGAATAACTACCACCGGATCGATCACCACAACGATCTGGCCGATCGCCCAAGCAGCCTGGAGCAGGTAGCCGAAATATTCGATGCAAAACTCGACCGTTGGCAAGAGCTCGTCGCCGCCAACGACAAAGGCTATATCCCCGCCATGCAAGCACTGTGTGCCACCGATCAGGAGATCGAGAGGATCCGATGGGCGGATCGGAAAGCCCAGGGTGTGACACCGGAAGAAGAGAAAGCGGCCGAAGAATTGGCCAGATGCTGTTCCACTTGCGACGAAACCGAATCCCCTTGCCAAAAGCTAAACGGCTTCTACCGGGTCCAAACCGATCTCGAACATTTCTCCCCCCTCGTCGACCGCCTGTTCTTCGTGGGGAAATGGCCCATCCTGGTCTACAACCCCGAAAAGAAAACCCTCTCCTTTTCGGGTAGAAGTGATCAGATCCGTAAACTTGCCGAGTCCTTCTCCGACGCCATCGAAGCCAAAGAGGCCTGGCACGGCGGAAATCCCCCCGGATATTTCGGTATCGCTCCCGAATATCTCGAATCCCACGATTTAGAAGAAACACTCGAACGGATTTCAAAAATCCTCGAGGTGGAGGAAAGGAAAGAAGAGCTCCACAGCTATCACATTCTCATGTTTCCCTTTGTCCACAAGAGGATCGATGAAGAATCTGCCATCGATGAAACACACTGGAGTCATGTCAAATTCAGCCTCGATTCCAAGGAGAACTACAACGAATACATCTACTTCCATGATTTCGTTCGCGACGTGCTCTATGAACCGGAGGGAGGCGACCCCGATACGCAGATTTCGAAATATTACGAATACAAAAAAGAACGGGGAGAGTACATCGTCTCCGTCCACGGAACCCGATACATCCTGGATCTCGACGGTATCGCCCTGCGCCATTTCAAAAACGGCGTCGGCATCCTCTCCTTTCATCTCAAAAACACCCGATATCCCCATTTCAACGATATTTTGAAGATCAACGATTTCGGACGCCGCATCTTTCCCCAATACCTGGGGGAAAAGATGGTCGACGACACCAAAGGCAATCTCCTGGCCTGTTCGCTCGAACTGGTATTCGAAGGAGACGCGCCGATGATCGAACGTTTCGATTTCTACCGCTCTTTCGATAGGATCAAGCAAATACCCGAACAAGGTATTCATCTTCCGATCTTCATCGAAACGTTGCTGGCGGAAGCCTACGGTTCCAGCGCGGAAATCGAGCCGATCATCGACGACCGTATGTATACCCTCTGTCACTATATGAACGATGCGAAAAGTGAACGACTGACCCGTTACGATGAAAAAGAAAGTCGATACGTGTATGAGTGCGACGCCGACTGGCATCGCTTCGTCTTCGTCGACGGGGGAAGCACCACCTGCCAAAACCGCACAATGCTCTCGCGTTTGATCGAGCAGTCCACCTACCCCCGCTGGAGCGACTACGGCACCCTCTACGGCGTGACCCGCTACAGTTTCATGCTCCTGACAAAAAACGATTGGTTCGCTCAAAACATCCTCAATCTGCATATCCGTACGATGTATTACCAGATGGCTACCCTGCTGCTGGCCTATCGGGCGATGATTTTGCATTTTTCCGATCGTGTCACCGCGACACTGAAAAGTGCCGACGGAGCTCAAGAGCTTCAAAAAGATTATCTGGAGTTCACTAACCGCATCTATTTCAAAGAACTCACCGCCCAGGAACAAGGCATCGAACTTTTCGATCTGGCCCGCAAACAGATGCGCCTGGATCATCACCTGCGGGAACTCGACCACGACATCAACGAGCTCAACAGTTTCAAGCAGATGGAACTGGACAGGGAACAGATGGAACTGGATGGAGAGATCAACGATCAGGGACATAAACTCAATACCCTCGCGGCGCTCTTCCTCCCCGCGACAGTCGTTTCGGGCCTGATGGGCATGAACGTCTTGCCCAAATGGCTGACCGAATGTGATCTCGGAGTCAAATTGACCCTGGTTTTGGTTTTTATTGTTCTTCTTACATACCTGACCCTAAAAATGGTCCCGGGAAGTATCCAGACACTCAAAACCATGCTGTCAAATCTTTACACTGACAAAAACCCACAAAAGGATTCCCATGGTTAAAAGCCGACACCGCATTGAATTCACCCTCAAGCAACACACCCCGCTGATCCATTTCCAGCACGACCAGCCCGGCGCCACGCTGCGCGCGACGGAGCTTAAGCCGAAGTTGGATCG
>WFQO01000046.1 GCA_015486995.1 Nitratifractor sp.
CGGTAGCGGCGCATGTAGCGGCGGAGGTTTTTGTGCTCCTTTTCGTAATCTTCGAAGACCATCCCGTAATCGACCCGATCGAGGATGGCGTTGACGAAGGCGACGTAGTTTTGGTTGAGCACGTAGCGCTCGCCGATCTCGATGAGCAGCGTGGCGTCGATGAGCTCTTTGGGGGCGTGGGAGAGCTCTTTTTGGCTGTAGGCCTCCGTCAGGGTCTTTTTGTGGCGGGCCAGCAGGTCAATGAGCTGCGGATGGGTCATGCCATATCTCCTGTTCGAGTACTTTGGCCCGCGCTTCGAGCTTCCGGACGATCGGCGCCGTTTCGGGCGAATAGCTTTCGCGCAGGGCGTAGCGTTGCTTCAAAAAGAGCGACCCGTTGCCGTAACGCTCCAGGAGTCTGTCGAAATTTTCGGGAACGTAGAGGCTTTTGGCTTCACATGCAAAATCGTCGTAGAAGTTCAGTGAAACGATATCCCAATCGATAAAAAAGAGCACCTCACGGCTTGAGAGAAACTCACGGGTCAACCCGTTGGGCTGCCCGCCCAGATAGACGAAGGCCTGGGGCTTAAAATAGCGATCGAGGGTTTCAAAGTCCAAAAAACTCTCGGCGTTTTCCACGGCCACGACGCGGCGGATATCGGCCAGCCGTTTCAGATCAGGCTCCCGATAGAGCGCAGGCAGCTCCCCCACGCGTCGCAGGAGCAGCGTCTTGGCAAAAGGGGCTACGGCGCTGCTCTTGCTGTCCCCCGTAGCAGCGATATTCTCGGCCCGGCTTTGGGCCTCCAGCGCCCGCTCGATCGCCTCGAAACTCTCCAGCGACATCTGCACCGTTTCGCTCAAAAAGCGGAAAAAGGCTGTTTCATCCAGCAACTGCACCCGCTCTCCACGCCCGCCGCACACAAAATAGTCATTCGTCTCAGCCTGATACTCTCTCGCCAGACTCATCAGGGATTTGACCGATCCAAAGGTCGGATTGTCACGTAGTTTCAAAGCCTGTTTGAGGAGTGTCGTTTTTTTCATCCTTCGATCCGCCCCATCAATCCTCGAAATCGAGAATCAGTTTCATCATCGTTTCCACTTGCAGCAGCTCCTCTTCACTCAAACGGGCCAACCCCTCCCCGACAATGCGATTTCGATCGATGGCTCGAATCTGCACAAACGAAGCGGGGTGACGTCATCCACTACATGATATGGAGGAATAGCACTCCAATGAAAGACTACCCTGAATCACGTTCAGGATATCGAAATTCACTTGGGAAAAAGATCGTATTTCTTCAGCGCTTCCAGATTTTCGTTTTTGGTATAGAGCACCACCCGGCTGGTCCCCTCCTCTTCGGCGCGCATCCGGTCGTAGAGGTTCTGCATCTCGATCCGTTTCTCCCTGGGGACCGGTTCACGGAGCGATTTGTACTCAACTACCTTGCCGTCTTTGATCACCTGGGAGACCCGGGCGTAGACCCAGTAGTAGCCTTTGTCTTTGCGGAGGTTCTTGACGTAGCCTTCCCAGGTTTTTCCCGCCCGGATCGTCTGCCAAAGATCGGCGAAGGCAGATTTGGGCATATCGGGGTGGCGGATGATGCTGTGGGGTTTGCCGATGAGCTCTTCGGGTTCGTAGCCGGAGATGTGGGCGAAGGTTTCGTTGACGTAGGTGATGACGCCGTTCAGGTCCGTGCGGGAGATGATCAGTTCGTTTTCGGGGACTTCGGTTTCGATGAACATATCGAAGCTGGTATCCATGGGTTCTCCTTTGGGTACGATTGCCCTATTCTACCCGGCGTCGCCGTCGAAGGGCTTGACAAATGTCAAAATGCTGTTCGAGCCTGCCAAAACTTTTAGATGGAGGAAGGAGAATCCTCCATCCCCTTCATCATCGCCGCGGCGAATTTTCGGTTCAAAGAACAGACGCAACCGTTGTGGGCTGTATGATTGCCCGGAATGTTCTTGAGGGCCTCTTCCAACTCCGCAGCCTCCAGGGGCTTGCCGGGGAAGGCGGTGTTGCGTGCGACGTTTGTGCTCTCTTTCTGCTTGTGCTTGACCGGCAGGATGTTCCCTTCGACGATCGTACCCCAGACTTTGATGTCTTTGATCTTTCGCTTCTCGACAGTGAGGGGGTCGTCCTCCAGGATCGTCAGGTTGGCCAGTTTGCCCGGCTCGATACTGCCGAACTGATCCTCCATCCGCCAGGAGTAGGCCCCTTCCCAGGTGACCCCCCGCAGGGCAGAGAGCCGGTCGACACGCTGCTCGGGGGCCGAGACTTTGCCCGAAGTGGAGATGCGGTTGACGGCACAGTCGATGAGGAATAGGGGCTGCGCCGGGGCCATCGGCATATCGGAGTGCAGGGAGAAGTGGATCCCCGCCTTCTTGACATCCCCCAGGGGAACCATCCGCTTGACCCGCTCGGGGCTCATGCCGTGCCGGGCGTAGTTGTCCGCCAGAGCCGTCACATAATAGGGATTGGCGCTGACGATGGCCCCCAGGCGTTTGATCCGCTCGATCTGATCGGGCTGGGCGACGCCGAAGTGCACCGCCGTGGTGCGGTGGTCGTAGCGGGGGGTGCGGCGCATATTGATCTCCAGGTTCTCCAGCATCATATCCAGGCCGCCGTCGCCCGTGACGTGGGTGACGATCATATAGCCCGCTTCCCAGTATTTGCGAAAGGCCGCGGCGTAGAGGTTGGGCTCCATCATCCACTCGCCTTTGTGGCCGTCGGTATAGCCTGCCCGCAGCTTCATCAGCTGGGAGTAGATCGCCCCGTCGGCGAAGAGTTTGACCTGCTTGGGCTGATAGGA
>WFQO01000047.1 GCA_015486995.1 Nitratifractor sp.
GGCGCCCCGTTTCGCCATTTACGAAGACGGTGTTCTCCTGGAGACCCGCCCCAATCTTCACGCCCACAGCCACGACCACGAAGAGGAACACCCCGGTCACGGACAAGGACACGGACGCGGCCACGGAGAGGGGCACGGCGGAGGCGGCCATGAAGAGGGACGCGGAGGCCGACACGGCGAAGCCTTCGAAGCCTACTCCCCCGAAGAGGTGGAGCTTCATCGCAAAGACCTGGGCAACCTGAAGGATATCGACGTCATCCTCTGCCGGGCCGTCGGCCCCAATATGAAAGAGGCTCTCGAACAGAGTGGAATCAAGGTGGTCAAAGTCCGAAAAAGAGACGGGGAAGAGGCCGGAGAACTTGTAGCGAACTACCTTAAAGGGGAAACGTCGTAAAATCTCCTCACTGAAGCAACACAAGGAGAAACGGATGGCCAAAATCGTTCCGGTCGAAGAGGCGGTGGGGGAGATCCTGCTGCACGACATCACGGCGGTTGATCCCGACAAAGGAATCAAGGGCCGCATTTTCAAGAAGGGGCACATTATCCGCGAAGAGGATGTGGCCAGGCTCAAAGATGTGGGGAAAGATCACATCTACGTCTTCGAACTTTCAGCCGACGAGATCCACGAAGACGACGCCGCGAGGATGCTGGCCGAAGCGCTGGCAGGTGAAAACACCGAAGCGGGCACCGAGCCCAAAGAGGGCAAGATCGACATCAAAGCCGCGGCTCACGGGGTCTGCAAGATCGACGTGGAGCGGCTCTTTGCCTTCAACGCCGTCGGCGAACCCTCCTGCCCGACGATCTACAACAACACCGTCGTCGAACCCGGCGACAAGGTGGCGGCGGTACGGATCATTTCGCTCACCGCCCCGCGCACAGAGGTGGAAGAGGCGGTGAAGATCGCCGAAGGGGGCATCGTGAAGGTGATCCCTTTCACCCCCAAAAAAGCGGGCCTCATCATCACAGGCAACGAAGTTTATCACGGGCGTATCAAGGACAAATTCTACGACAAGCTCCGTCCCAAACTGGCCGAACTGCAGTGTGAGATCGCCGAGAAGGTGATCTTGCCCGACGATCAGGCGCGTATTCGCGATCAGATCGTCGACTTTGCCCAAAAGTACGATCTGGTGATCCTCACAGGCGGCACCTCCGTCGATCCGGATGATGTGACCTACAAAGCGCTGCGGGATGCCGATGTGGAAAACTTCATCCGCGGCAACCCGATTCAGCCGGGCAATATGCTGACCATGGGGTGGATCGGTGATACCCCCGTCGCCGCGGTGCCGGCGGCGGCGATCTTTTTCAAATGGACGGCCTTTGATCTCTGGTTGCCGCGCTTTTTGATCGGTGAAAAAGTGAGCAAAGAGGAGGTCATCGCCCGGGCCCACGGCGGGCTTTTGCAATCGATCAAGGAGATCC
Source organism: Nitratifractor sp. (assembly GCA_015486995.1). GTDB lineage: Bacteria > Campylobacterota > Campylobacteria > Campylobacterales > Sulfurovaceae > Nitratifractor. The sequence continues at coordinate 1,420 of WFQO01000047.1, forward strand.
GATGACCCGCACCTATGAAGAGGCCAAAGCGGCGATTTTGGAGTCCGTGACTCCCGGCACCCCGGAAACGGTAACACTGGACGAGGCGCTTGGTCGTGTGCTGGCCGAGCCGATCACGGCCCGCTTCGATCTCCCCGAAGCGGCCAAATGTGCCATCGACGGCTACACCTTCGCCTACGATTCGATCAAAGCGTATCCCGCGACACTGACAATCATCGGTGAAAGCCGCGCAGGAGGGGCGACGCCGCCGGCGGTGGGACCGAAAGAAGCGGTCTTTACGATGACGGGAGCCCTGGTGCCCGAAGGGGCCGACACCGCCGTGCGGATCGAAGACGTGGAGGTGAACGGCGATCAGGTGACGATCTCCAAGGCCCCAAAAAAGGGCGACCTGATCAACCCCAAAGGGGATGAGGTCACACAAGGCGAACAGATCCTGGCCCCCGGCATACTGCTGGATGCCAAAACCGTCGCCTTGCTGGCCAACCTGGGCTACTACCAAATCCGGGTCTACCCCAAAGTGCGCCTCGGCATCGTCGTCACGGGTGACGAGGTGCGCGAGCCTTGGGAGGGGCCCGATAGCGCGGGGGTAAGAAACAGCAATTACTACATCCTCAAAGGGCTGCTGGAACCTTTTGCTCAGATTCGCTACTACGGCATCGTGCAGGATGAGCCTGAGCGGATGATTCCCCTTTTTGACACGGCACTCAAAGAAAACGATCTGCTCCTTAGCAGCGGCGGCGCCTCGAAAGGCAAATACGACTTCACCAAAACCATCGCCGAAGCACTGGGGCTGACGATTCATTTCACCCACACCGACATCCGCCCCGGCCGGCCCCTGATTTTCGGCACACGGGACGATCAGCGCTTTTTGGGACTGCCCGGCTACCCCGCGGCGCTGATGGCCAACGCTCTGGCCTTTTTACTGCCTTCGATTCGGAAGATGGCGGGACTTGACAACTACGAAAACCGCACCCTGACCGCTATTGCCGAAGAACCGCTGCGCTCCAAGACGGGACGGATCGATTTCGTGCGCGTCCGCCTGCGCAACGAAGCGGGGCGGCTCTACGCAAAAAGCGCGGGATCACAACAAACCTCCAATTTCCTAACCCTGGCCCAAAGCGACGCCCTGGCGATGATCGATGCCGAGCACGGCAGCGCCGAAGCGGGGGAAGTCGTGACGGTATGGCCGCTGTAAGAGCCCGAATTTTTCGGAGAAAAGTCCCCCCTCGTTGAAGAGGAGCCTGCCCCTTCATATCACTTCAATTTTAGCCCGGATCGAGTATAATAGCAACGTGATGCTACGGCTCAAGGTTTGAGCGAACATAACGATATGGCATTGAGAACGACTTTCCATATCTTATCCCCCTATCAATACATTTAATCGAACCCTCTGAATAACATGCAAGAGAGGTTTCACTCGATGGCGACAAAGGAGCACTCAACCCGTGGAACGGGCGCTCCTCCACGGCTTCGCTTCGCTCCGACCGTTTCGGTTCCGAAGCTACAAACGATACGCAGGTATCGTTTGTTGAACGCTTCTCATGTTTGCGACTGCCAGAGCTATCGAGTGAAACCGGAGGTTTTTCAGAGCACTCAATCAATCAAAGCCGGGAGGCCGATAACGGCAGTTCCCGGAAACAAGGAGAATATTGTGGTCAGTACCGTCGATCAATACAGCGATCTGCTGTCGGAGATCGGTGTCGATGTGGAGAAACACGCCAAGATGATGAAAGGCGGTTTCGACGCTTACAAAAAGCAGTTTATGTCCCAGGAGAAGCGACCGGAGGGGATGCGATATTTCGACTGGTTTATGAGCGAGATCCAGGGAGAGCGGATCGCCGAGATCAACCGTCTCAAAGCCGAAAAGAAACCGGCGGTCGGAACCTTCTGTATCTTTGTCCCTGAAGAGATCATCGTGGGAGCGGGCGGCGCCTGCTACGGTCTATGCGGGGGGAGTCCGGCGACCATCCCCGATGCGGAACGGGAACTGCCCCGCAACATCTGCCCCCTCATCAAATCGGCCCACGGCTTCAAACTCCAGCGCACCTGCGCCTACACCCAGTCATCGGATTTCATCTACGGAGAAACCACCTGCGAAGCGAAGAAAAAGACCTGGGAGATCCTCGACAAGCACCATCCCGTGCATGTGATGAATATCCCCCATATGAAACGGGAAAAGGATCTCAAGATCTGGAAGAGCGAGATCGAAGAGTTCCGGGAGCATATCGAAGCGGTGATCGAGCGCAAACTGACTCTGGAAGAGATGAAAGAGGGAGTCCGGATCATCAACGAAAAACGCAAAGCGATGCAGCGCCTCGACCGGCTGCGGGGGATGCACCCCGAGACGGTGCCGATCAGCGGCCGTGACGGGCTGCTGGTTTCCCAGATGAGTTTTCTGGACGATCCCGTGCGCTTCACCGAAAAAGTCCACGAGCTCTGTGATGAACTGGAGGAACGGATCGAAAAGGGCGTCAGCGTCGTCCCCCACGATACCCCCCGGCTGATGGTCCTGGGCACTCCCTTCGCCCCGCCCAACTGGAAACTGCACATCGCCGTGGAAGAGACCGGCGGGATCATCATCAACGAAGAGTCCTGCATCGGCCACCGCTACTACAAAGACAACATCGACCTGGAAGGGGTCGAGGACGAAGAGACCCTGATGACCCGCCTGATGGA
>WFQO01000048.1 GCA_015486995.1 Nitratifractor sp.
CGTCGACCGCTTCGAGACCTTCGTCGCCTGCGCCTACCTCCCCGACCACATCGTCCGTCTTACCGGGATCGAACCGGTGGACCTCGCCGACGCTCCCAGCCGCAAAGAAGCCCTGACCCGCCTGCGCCGTTTCCTTGGAGACGCCGTTTTCGTCGCCCACAATGCCGGGTTTGACCACAGTTTCCTCAACGCCTCCTTTCAACGGTTCGGCCTCGGCCCCATCGGCAATCCGGTACTCTGCACCATCGACCTCGCCCGTCGTACTTTCGAAAGCGAACGCTACGGTCTGGCCTACCTCAACGAAAAGCTCGATCTTGGAATGCAAGCCCACCACCGTGCCTATAACGATGCCCTGGCTACCTCCAAGGTGCTGCTGAAATCTTTCGAGAATATTCCGGACTATGTGAAGACGACGGATGAGTTGATCCGGTTTTCCAAGTCGTCCAAAAAAGAGAGGAAGAAGAATTGAGAATGGAGAATTTTGGATTTTGGATTAGAAAGCTTGACAAAGATTGTCAAAAGATTGTCAGATGATTTAAACTACCCACTACCCATTCTCACTCGAACAGCTCCGTCGATAGATAGCGCTCCGCCGTATCGGGCAATATCGTGACGATGGTTTTACCGGCGTTTTCGGGGCGCTGAGCCAGGCGGTAAGCCGCGGCGAGGTTGGCGCCGGAGGAGATCCCCACCAACAGCCCCGCTTTGCGGGCGGCTTCTCTGGCGAAGGCGAAGGCCTCCTCGTCGGAGATTGTCAAGACTTCGTCAATGAGGTTGACATCGAGGTTGTCGGGGATGAATCCCGCACCGATTCCCTGGATTTTGTGGGGGCCGGCGGTGCCTTGGCTGATGGCCGGAGAGGCGGCCGGTTCAATGGCGACGAGCCTAAGCTCGGGATTGTGAGCTTTGAGGACTCGACCGTTGCCGCTGAGAGTCCCGCCGGTGCCCACCCCTGCGACGAAGATGTCAACCTTGCCGCCGGTAGCCTCCAGGATCTCCCGGGCGGTTGTCATCTCATGGGCAGCAGGGTTGTCGGGATTGGCAAACTGATTCGGGATCCAGGCTTTGTCAAAGTTTTCGGCCAAGCGCTTCGCTTCGTCGATGGCTCCCTGCATCCCCTCCTTCGCCGGGGTGAGGACCAGCTCCGCCCCCAGGTGTTTCAGGAGTTTTCGCCGCTCCAGACTCATGGACTCGGGCATGGTCAGGATCAGCCGCAGCCCCCGTACGGCGCAGATCAAAGCCAGGCCGATGCCGGTGTTGCCGCTGGTGGGCTCGATGATCACCGTCTCATGATCGATTTGACCCCGTTCCAAAGCCCGATCGATCATCGCTTCGGCGATGCGATCCTTGATCGAGGAGCCGGGATTGAAATACTCCGCCTTGGCAAGAAGTGTTGCGCGGGTGTCGAGATAGTCGAGACGCACGAGCGGCGTGTTGCCGATCGCTTCGCTGATGTCGTTGAGAATCATTGTTCCCCTCCGAGAACTTTGAATTCCAGCTCGCTTTCGTCGAAATAGAGGATCTCTCCCGTCGCCAGATTGTAGTGCCATCCGTGAAGGAAGAGTCTGTCAGCATCGACCCGACGCCGCACCGCAGGATAGCTCAGGAGATTCTCCAGCTGGAAGACCACCGAGGCTTTCTCGGCAAAATCCCGCTGGGCTTCCCGGCTCTCCTCGGACAGGCCTCGACGCGCCATTGAACAGGCGTCGGCCCCCAGTTGAAGCCATTTGTAGGTGTGAATATTCTCTTCATCGACTGTTTCAGGAGTCTCCAAAACTTCGAAACAGGCTTTGATCGCCCCGCAATCGGAGTGACCGCAAACAATGACATCACTGACCTCGAGATGAGTCACCGCGTATTCAATAGCGGCGGCGGTGGCATGAAAGTCGTTGTCCGGAGAAAAAGGGGGGACGAAGTTCCCGACATTGCGCAGAATAAAGAGATCCCCCGGACCGCTACCCGTAATCATATTGGGCATAACCCGGCTGTCGCTGCATCCGATGAAAAGCGCTTTGGGGTTTTGCCCCTCTTCCACCAGTTTTTTGAAGCGCTCTTCATTTTTTTTAAATTTGACGCTGCGAAAATACTGATGCCCCTTTTCAAATTCGCTGATTTTGTTCATGGTTCTTTCTCCTTTCAGCTTCCAAAATGCCACTCAATTTGCCATCCGATAGTCAACATTCGACATCAGCGATGCTCCAGCCGATCTCTCGACCGGCGAAGAGAGGGACGACTTCGCCGTATTTTTCCGGAACCTGCATAGGGGTGTCCACCAGGCGCACCTTTTTGACCGGAGGGTCGATCTGATAGATCTCCCGGGCATTGGTAGAGACGAAGTGCTGGAGCTTCTCCAGTTTGCCGTGGCGGGCAAAGAGCTCCGCCAACACCGGCAGAGCCACCGGTGCGGTGAAGACTCCGGCGGCACATCCCGGAGCTTCTTTGGCATGGCGGGGATGCGGTGCACTGTCGGAACCGAACATTACCTTGGGATGGGCATTCAGAGCCGCATGGAGCAGGGCCTGCCGATCTTCGGGGCGTTTGGCAATGGGTTTGCAAAAGAGGTGGGGCTGCAGCATCCCTCCCACCACGTCGTCGAGGGTGATCAGTAGATGGTGCAGCGTGATTGTGGCGTAGAGGTTGGGGTGCCGCTCCAGGGCCTCCAGACTCACCGCGTCGGTAATGTGTTCCATGACGATGCTCAGCTCGGGGAAGGCGACGGCCAACTCTTCGTAGATGGGGACGAATTCTCTCTCTCGATCCAGAACGAATCCGCCGGTCTCTCCGTGGATGCACAGAGGAATACCGAGTTCACTCATCGCCTCCAAAGCCGGACGGAGCGTTTCGACGTCAAAACCGCTGACACCTCCTTCACTGTTGGTCGTAATGCCGGCGGGATAGAGCTTAATCGCGGTGATCTCCTCGGCCAGGGGAGCGAGAAAGTCGAAATCATACTCCGGCTTGAAAAAGAGCGTCATGTAGGGCTTGAAGCAATTCTCTCCCGCCGCTTCAAGGATGCGGTGACGATAGGCACGCAGCATTTCGCCGTCGGTGATCGGAGGGACGAGGTTGGGCATGATCAGGGCGCCGCTGAAGCTGCGGGCGCTCAGGGGGGCAACGGTGCGTAGCATATCGCCGTCGCGCAGATGCAGGTGCATATCGAGAGGTTCATGCAGAATAACTTCGGTCATCGAAAAGCCTTCACAATGAGATACGTCTTTTCCTTAAAGGGAACGATCCAATATTTTATGGCGAAATCGCTGTAGGGAGGATTAGGTAGCGGATGAAGCGTATGTGCGATTCGGAGAGGATTGTCCATCTCCGGACGGCGGGGAGGCTTCCAGCGGACTCTCGGGTAGTCGATACCTCCGGGAAAAAGCTGATTGCAACGCAGGATCCGTAGAGCACTCGCGGCAAACGCCCGATCGGGTCGCTCGAATTCGAACTGCTGCGCGGCATATTCGCTGCAGGTAGGGTAGTAGCGACAACTCCCCGGTAGCATCCTGGAGATGTACTGATAGCCTCGGATCGGGGCAAGAAAGAATCGTTTGAATTTGGGTCTTTGCATGGAGGAAGTATAGTCGATTTAGGTTATTGCCGCACCAAGTAAATACCTCAACCTTTGAAAAGACGAGACGCCGTAAGATGCACGTGAAAAAAGCTGAAGGACTACCCGAAGGTAATTCGAAGGTTTTTTTGCGCGCAGATTGCTGCGTATCGTCCTCCCCGAAGAGTGCTCCGATTTCGCCCACATGCCGCGTTGGATTTTTTTGACTTCGCTTTGGCGAGTCCTGCAAAAATCCTCCTTGCCTGTGAACGAAATCGGAGCATCAAAGATTAAGGTATTTACTGGGTGCGGTAATAAGCGTCACCGGTTACACTATAATTGCCCCATGATTGATCCCGCCTCCATCGAATCGCTCAAACAATCCATCGACATCGTTGACGTCGTCGGCAACTACCTCGAGCTCAAAAAAGCCGGCGCCAACTACAAATGCACCTGCCCTTTTCATGACGAGAAGAC
>WFQO01000049.1 GCA_015486995.1 Nitratifractor sp.
ACTCCTGATAGAGGCGGCTCATGTCTTCACTGCCGCCCCGGGAGAGGATATGGCGGTGGTATCCCTCGGCCTTCTCTTTGACGAAATTTCCCTCCTCGTCGACGCAGGCGAAGAAGGCGTCGGCACTGAGGACTTCGGCCCATTTGTAGCTGTAGTAGCCCGCCGCGTAGCCGCCGGCGAAGATGTGGGCGAAGCCGTGCTGGAAGCGGTTGTAAGCCGGTGGTTTGAGGGGAGAGGTCTGCTCGCGCACTTCGTCGAGGAGTTGCTGGACCTCGTCGCCCTGGTAGAGCTTTCGGTGCAGGCGGAAATCGAAAGTGGCGAACTCAAGCTGCCGCAGCATTCCCAGGGCGGCCTGGAAGTTTTTGGCCGCTTTGATGCGGCGGAGCAGATCGTCGGGGATCGGTTCACCGTTTTTGTAATGGAAAGCGAAGCGCCGCAGGATCGCCGCTTCGTAGGCGAAGTTTTCCAGAAACTGGCTGGGGAACTCGACGACATCCCAGGCGACGCCGTTGATCCCGCTGACGGAACGCTCATCCACGGTGCTGAAGAGGTGATGGATCGCATGGCCCATTTCGTGGAAGAGAGTGACGACGTCGTCGTGGCGAAGTAGGCTGGGAGTGCTTTCGGTCGCGGGGGCGAAGTTGCCGACGACGAAGGCACTGGGCAGATGGGTCGTCCCCCGTGTGTCGACAAAGCGGGTCTCCCAGTCGTGCATCCAGGCACCGCCGCGCTTCTCTTTGCGGGCTTCGAGGTCGAAGTAGATCCGACCCGCGAGTTTTTCGCTCCGGTAAATGTCGTAGGGGCGGACCGTCGGATGCCAGACGGGAACGTCGACGGGTGCAAAGCGCATGCCGAAGAGTTCACTGACGATCGCCAGCAATCCGTCGAGAACTTTCTGGCGTTCGAAATAGGGCTTGGTATCGTTCTCGTCGAAATCATAGAGGTGCTTTTTGAGCTTTTCGGCGTAGTAGGCGACGTCGTAGCTCGCCAACTCTTCCAGGCCGTCGGTGCGTCGAGCGAAATCCCGCAGCTCCTCCAACTCCACTTCGCCCTGTCGGCGGCTCATTTTTGTAAGCGTCTCGAGAAACTCCAATACCTCTTCTTCGTAAGCGGCATCCCGGGTCTGCAGGGCGTATTCGGCGTAGTTGGCAAAGCCCAGAAGTCTGGCTTTCTTTTGTCGCAGTTCCAGGATCCGGTCGATGACGGCGGCGTTTTCGGGGGCGCGGGTAGTGTAGGCATGATAAAACTTCTCGCGCAATTCGCGGTTGGGGCCGTAGGTCATGTAGGCCAGATAGCTGGGGATCTGGAGGGTGAAACGGAATTTGACTTTCCCATCTTCTTCGAAACGGGCGGCGGCCAGGTCACTCTCGGGTAGGCCGGCCACATCTTCTTCGTTGTCGACGATCAACTCGTAGGCGTTGGTGGCATCCAGCAGATTCTGGCTGAAGCGGTTGGAGAGTTCGCTCAGCTCCAGGTCGATCGCTTCGAGCTCCTTCTTCTGCACCTCAGGCAGCTCCGCCCCGCTGAGACGGAAATCACGGATTTCGTTCTCCAGCACCTTGCGCCGCTGGGCGCTGTCGGTCTCGATACGCTTAAGCTTCTCGAAGAGCGCCGTATTCTGGGAAATTTCACTGTGGAAGCGGCTCAACAGCGGCAGGCTCTCCTCGTAGGCTTTCTGTGTCGCCTCGGAGTTCATGACACTGTTGAGATGCGAAAGCGGGGTAAAGAAGAGGCTACGCTCCTCGTCCATCTCTTCGAGCGGCTTGACGATCGCGTCGTAGTCGTCGCTCTCGCTGTGTGCCAGCTCGTCGATGGCTCTTTTTTGCCTGCTTAGAAGTGCGTCAAGCTCTTTGGGAAAATTATCGAAATCTATCGTATGAAAATTTTTAAACATTTTAATCACTTTTGAAACAATGGTTGATGAGTGTAGAGATCTTCTTTGGAAGATTTTGGGCGGAATTGTAACATATCCGCACAAGCAGATCGATTCCTTCTCGTTTGGAAAGTAAAGAAAATCCAGGAAAAAAGAATGATAGTGGTGGGTCCTCCGAGACTCGAACTCGGGACCGCCCGGTTATGAGCCGGGAGCTCTAACCAACTGAGCTAAAGACCCGTTTTTAGAAGTTTTTTTTGCGTTTTTTCAGTGCTTCAAGACTGCGTTTTCGTCGCTCCAACTCTTCATTTCTCTTCAGAGCATCTTTCTCGAGCATAGTGATTTTCGCGTCGGCATTATACTGAAAATAGTTCTTGAAGGCAATGAGGTTGAGGAGAATACCGAAGAAAACCGCGAAGATGATAAAAGAGGTACCGCCGTGGCTGAACATCGGCAGAGGGACCCCCACCACAGGGGCCATACCGATGATCATATACATATTGACATCCATATAGATAAAGATCAAAAATGCCAGACCCGCGGCTACTGTCTTGATCAGATAGTCCCGGCTATAGATCCTGGAGAGAATGAGAAGATGGATGATCAGGAGGATATAGAGTAGGATCACCGTCACCATGCCTTTGTAGCCGAAACGTTCACCCAGGTAGGCGAAGATGAAATCGCTGGAGGCGATGGGGAGAAATTTCAGCTGGGTCTGTGTGGCTTCGTCTTTGCTCTTGCCTTCGAGGCCTCCCGATCCGATGGCGATAAGAGATTGCTGAACATGGTAACTCGGTTTTCCGAGGAAATCCATGATACGCTTTTTCTGATAGTCGTGCAGATGATTGTAGAGGATCGGAGCCGAAACGGTGAGCAGAAGCAACACCGTCAGCCAGACCCGCCATCGCACTCCTATGAAAAAAAGAACCCCGAAACCGGTGAGAAGCAGTACCATCGCTGTCCCGAGATCCGGCTCTTTGGCGATCAGAAGAAAGGGAATAAGAATGACGAGAGAGAGTTTGAAAAAATCGACAAAACCGTATCCCTCTTCCGGAGGCGGTTTACGGTGGATCAGGTAGGCGAGCATGAGAATCACGCTGATTTTGATGAATTCCGAAGGCTGGATGGTCATCCCTGTCCCCGGGATCACGAGCCATCGGCGTGCGCCGAGGATCGATTTTCCCGCGATATCGACGGCCAGAAGGAGCAGGAGGTTGATGAGGTAGCTCAGAGGAGCGAACCACCAGAGGATCTTTTTCCAGGGTAGCAGGAGTGCCAGGAAAAATCCTATAGCTCCGACGGTGTAATAGATCAACTGTTTGTGAAAAAGGGCGGGATTGATCTCCTTGACCAGTAGGGAAGAGATAAAAAGCAGCGGCAGAATCTGGATGATGAGAAGATAATCGACCTTTTTAGGGAGAATCCTAAAATAATTTGAAACCTCCTTCCAATCGATTTGCATCTGCTCCGCTCCCGTTCTTTTTGCGTATTATCTCCAAAAATCACAACAGCGCGCTGATTGGATAGTGAATTTGGTTGTGAGGGTTTAAGGTTTTGGGTTTAAGGTTTTGGGTTTAAGGTTTTGGGTTTTGGGTTTTGGGGATTGAGTCTTCCCTGTTCTTCACATTCCTGTTGAGAGGGTAGTATATAGAGTTTCGTAGCGTGGGGTTTCTCTCCCATGGAATGGGAGGTACGATATTCGTCATTACGGCGAAAAGCGACATCTGGGAGAGTAGCGACTGTGTCAGTCTTTCAGGAAACTCTTCCTAGGCCTGTTTCCGGCACAGTCGTTCAGCGGATATTTTTGAGCTGCTTGACAAAGGCTTCAGGCTTGACGAAGCCGACGAGGAATTTGTCGGAAAGGGGACGGCCCTTGCTATCGAAAAAGAGGATGTTGGGAGCGCCGAAGAGGCCGTAGTGTTTGAGGATCGCCCTCTCCTGCGGGGTGTCTTTGGTGATGTCGATCTGGATGAATTTGAAGCGTTTCATCGCCTCGCGCACCTCGGGATCGGGGAAGGTGATGTGCTCGAGCTCGCTGCATGCGGCGCAGTTCTCCTTGCCGATGTCGACGACGACCGGCTTGCCCTCTTTGGCCGCTGCGGCGATTTCCGCCTGGAGTTTTTCGAGCGAATAGCCCTGCCGTTTCTCCATCGGGACGAGGATGCTACCGCGACCGGTCCCCTCGACGACGGCGACGGATGCGCCGCCTTTGAAGGGGCTGAGGGGATCGAGAAGCGACCGGGCTCCCGCCAGCGCTCCGGTGAAGATCAGCGCTCCGTAGAGCAGTAGGACAAAAGCGAAGAGTTGGAAAAGTTTGGCGGCGCCTTTGCGTTTGTCGCTGTCGTCGAAGACCCCCATATAGATCGCCGACCCCATCAGCAGGAGAGCCGAGAGGGTGAGGAACCAGAAGGGGCTGAGGATCCCGCGCATCACGTAGAGTGCCATCGCCAGCATGATGACGCCGAAGATCTGGCTGACCCGCGTCATCCATCCGCCCGGTTTTGGGACCAGTTTGTCGGCTCCGGCGCCGACGAGTAGTAGCGGCATTCCTGCGCCGATCCCCATCACGAAGAGGCTGATCCCGCCGAGCAGGGCGTCGCCGGTCTGGGAGATGAAGATGATCGCTCCGCTGATGACGGGGGCGGTGCAGGTGCCGACGATGAGAGCCGAGAGCGACCCCATCACGGCCGTACCGATGAGCCCCTTGCCCTGGGCATCGTCACTGACACGGCTCAGACGGCTCTGCCAGGAGGCGGGCAGGGCCAGCTCGAAGTAGCCGAAGAGGGAGAAGGCCAAGGCGACGAAGAGCCCCGCCATCGGGATAATGACCCAGGGATTGTTCAGATGCGCCTGCAGATCGAAGCCCAGCAGTCCGGCCACGATCCCGATCAGTGCGTAGGTCGCCGCCATCGAAACGACGTAGACGAGGGAGATCAGGAAAGAGGTGGAGCGGCTCACCTTCCCCTCTTTGCCCGCCTGTTTGACGATGATCGAGGAGAGGATCGGAATCATCGGCAGAATGCAGGGGGTCAACGCCAGCAGCAGCCCGGCCACGAAGAAGAGCAATAGGATAAAGAGCACGCCTTCGTCCGCCAGCGCCTTGGCGATCTTGCCGCTGTTTCCTTCGCCGGAGAGTTGGGAGATTTTTTCGAAAAATCCCTTCTTGTCGGCATTTGCCGACGAGGATGTCGGATTCTTTTCTACTTTCCCAACGGGAACCGAAGCTTTCTCTTTCGATTCTTCACTCTTCACTTCTCTCTCCTCACTCGACTTCAGTGCGGCTGCACTGAAGTCGAACGTGTACTTCTGCGGTTGGTAGCAGATGCCGGCGTCGGAGCAGCCGGCGAGATCCACTTCGAGGGTGAAGGGGCCTTTCACTTTCTGACGAATCTGTGAGAGAGGGATGGGGATTTTCAAAGTGCCGTAGTAAACCTTGTCCCCTTCGTAGAGTGTCGGCTTCGGTTTTTTGACCTGGAGCTCGAACTTTTCGGGCTTGACGACTTTGAAATGCAGGTCTTTGGCGTAGATGTGGATCTTCTCTCCCAGCTTGATGGTCGTCTCGATGCGGTCACCCGCCATTTTGGCCTGGACCTTGAAAGCCTCCTCGGGCGAGAGAAATTTGCGTTGGATGCCGCCGAAGCCGGCGTGGAGGGCGCCCCAGACCAGCAGGAGGCCCAGTATCGTTCGGATCGTTCGTTTCATTCGGTCGTTCTCCTTCGTTTCAGCTACCGTTCAAGGTCGCTATTGTATATCCTCCGGGTGCAGAGAATTGCACACTCGCAATTCTGAACTATTTGTCAGGATAAAAATTTGTTATAACTATAGCTCAGATAGGCTAACTGTTCGCTAACGGACCCTTTGGAACAATCTCACGGAGAGCTTTCACTTGATGGCGACAAAGGAGCACTCAACCCCGTAGGGGCACCGCAAGTGTTTGCGAGTGCCGGAGTCATCAAGTGAAAGCGGCGATTTGGAAGAAACCCCAATATAAAAAAGGAAAACTATGCCCAACCGACTCATCGACGAACAATCCCCTTACCTTCAGCAGCATGCCCACAATCCCGTGGAGTGGTATCCCTGGGGAGAGGAGGCCTTCGAAAAGGCCCGAAGAGAAGAGAAACCGATCTTCCTCTCCATCGGGTACAGCAGCTGCCACTGGTGCCATGTGATGGAGAGAGAATCCTTCGAAAACGAAGCGATCGCCGCCAAACTCAACGAGCGTTTCGTCTCCATCAAAGTCGACCGTGAAGAGCGCCCCGACATCGACAAGCACTTCCAGGAGATCTTCGTGACGATGAACGGCCGGGCGGGGGGATGGCCGCTGAGCGTCTTTATGACGCCGGAGAAGATCCCTTTCTACTCCGCCACCTACATTCCGCCCGAGCCCCGTTACGGGATGATGGGTTTCGCCGAACTCCTCGACGTCATCGCGGAGAAATACGCCAAAGAGCGTGAAACTCTGGTCGAGAAGGGAAAAGAGGTGCTGGAGTTCATCCGCCCGAAGCGCAAGATCCAGGCGACGAAGATCGAGCAGGAGCGGCTGGAGGCGACGCTGCTGAAACAGATCGAGACCGTTTACGAGCCGCGCTACGGCGGTTTCGGGGGAGCGCCCAAGTTTCCCCACGCTTCGACGCTGTTGCTGGTGATGGATCTTTGGGAGTTGACGGGCAGAGAAGAGCTGCACGGGATCCTCACCCATACCCTCGATACGATGACGCTGGGAGGGCTCTACGATCCCGTCGACGGCGGTTTCTGCCGCTACAGTACCGACGAGGAGTGGCTCGTTCCCCATTTCGAGAAGATGACCTACGACAATGCTCTGATGGCCGAAGTCCTGCTGCGGGCCTGGCGGCTGACAGGCGAAGAGCGCTACCGTGAAATCGCCTACGAAACGCTCGACTTTATGCTGGAGAGGATGATGCGGGAGGATCTCTTCTTTTCCGCGAGCGATGCCGATACCGAAGGAGAAGAAGGGAAATATTTTATTTACGAATATGAAGAAGCGGTTTCGGCCTTTCGGGAGGGAGGCATCCCGGAGCCCGAAGCGGTGGCCCGGCGGCTCTCCATCACCCCGGAAGGGAACTTCGAGGGGCACTCCATCGTCCGTTTCCAAAGCCCCGGGGATCGGAGGGACCCCACCCTTCGGAAAGCCCTTGAGATATTAAAGAATATCAGAAAGAGGAGAACCTATCCTTTCATCGACCGAAAGGTACAGAGCTCCTGGAACGCGATGATGATCCGTGTGCTTTTCCTCGCAGGCGTCTACGAAGAGCGCTACCGCACGCAGGCGATCCGCTCCCTGGAGGCGCTGGAGGCGAAGATGGCCGCCGGGGTGACGCTCTACCATTCGGCTCTGATAGGTCATTCGCCCAAGGTCCAGGGATTTCTCGAAGATTACGCCTGGTGGATTTCGGCCTTGGCGGAGGGGTATCAGGCGACGCTGGATGAGCGCTATCTGATCCGGGCGACGGAGCTGGTCAACGAAGCGGTGCGCCGCTTTTACGCCGACGGACGCTGGCGGATCGACGACGGGGAGTTTCGCCAATTCGCCGACGATACCGACAGCAGCTACCCCTCCTCGGTCGGGGTGATGGCCCACAACCTCCAAAGCCTGCGCTCTCTCGTCGAGCCGGTCTACGAAAAGTTTCTCTACCGTACGCTGGAGGTGCACTCCTACGACCTGATGCGCCAGCCTATCTCCCGCCCGATGCTGGCCGAGGCCGCACTGCGCTACCTGCGCGACGATCTCCTCCTCAAAGCCCGGGAAGAACGGCTCCGGCCCCACCTCGCCGAGCGCCTCGACCTGGGCTACCCCTGGCTCTATTTCCGTACCGCGCTCAACGACAACTATCAGCTCTGTAACAACCGCAGCTGCTTCGCCGAAGAGGAGAGTTTCGAAGAGATTGGGAAAATCGTGGAGAGTCTATAAACCCAAAATCATGCATCAGACTTCATAACATTTGCTGCGAGCTTAGGTGACATGGCCGATCCGTCTCGAAGCCTTTTTCGGACGTTTGCGATGCCTACGGCAAAGATTAAGATACAGAACATAGAATGGGTAAATAATCATTGTGAATAATATCAGGGCTGATCGTGCCGCAAGTGTGAAGTGATGTCACTCCTCACAATAAAACAATACAGCAGTTTCTTCCCTTTTTTTTCCCGTGATAGAGTGCTTCATCCGTTCGGACTAAAGCATCGCGAAAGCTTTCACTTTCGCCTCTGAAAAGAGTGGCACCCACGGTAACCGAGAAAGCCAGTAAACTCTCTCCACACGGTACGGTTAGAGATTCGATACGGGTACGTACCCGTTCCGCTGAAGCATAGATACGTTCCGAATCACTTCCGGGCACGACAATCAGAAACTCCTCACCTCCCCATCGCAATATCTTTTCGTCGAAGTAAAGTGTTGTAAGTTCTTCTGCGAGTTTTTTCAAAACCTGATCCCCACATTCATGGCCATATCTGTCATTGATTTGTTTGAAGTGATCAACATCCAATAGTAGTAACCCGGTGGAGGAGGAGTTTTGTTGGGATTCTTGAAGAATCTCGTCCAGGATTCGTCGATTGTATAGACCGGTGAGTGGATCTCTGCTCAAATCATGAATTAATCGGCGACTGTAGGCTTGTTCTTTCAGTGCATAGAGGTAGGAGAGTGCACTGATTATAAGAAGAAAGATTAACAGATTCAACCAGTGAAAACGCTGCAACCATATGGGATCAATAGCAATACGGGTATAGTTGAAAAGAGGGCTCGTCTCCACCCATAAAGCGAGAAGAATGATGAAAGAAAGACGTAGAAAATAGACGATCCGTGAATAGCTGTTAATAAAGAACGGAAGCATAGCGGGAATATAGAAATAGAACTGAAATCCAGCCTCTTTACCGAGTAACCAGGTGGCGAGGAAATTGCTCCCGATGAGCTCTCCGTAGACGAGCCATCCGATGATGGAGTCATCTTTGTTTTTGAGTGTGGGAAGCCCCAATACAAAGATGCAATACAGATAGATGCCCACACTGACAAGATTGATAGCTACCAAGATGGGAACATCCAAAAACATAAAAAGTATCATAAAAAGAGCGTGAGAGGTCATTGCGGTCACTAGACCGTAAAAACCGATCTGCCAGTAGTAACTTTCTTTGTCGAGTTGTTGGAGGATCTCTGAAAGCCTGGCAATCTTCATGGGAGTATTTCTGTCCTGAAGCTCTGGCCGATTCAATCCCGCCGGCTGAGTTCTTTGCAGAGGCTGACGAAGTATTTGGCGTTTTCGACGGGGACATCGGGGAGGATGCCGTGGCCGAGGTTGAAGATATGGCGGCCGTCTTTCATCAGTTCGGCGAGAGAGGAGACGCACTCTTTGGTCGCCTCTTTGGAGTAGAGGCGGCAGGGTTCCATATTGCCCTGCAGGACATAGCGCTCACCCAGCTTCTCTTTGGCGAGGGCCATCGGGGTCCCCCAGTCCACACCGAAGACGTCGAAGTTGCCGTAGACCCAGCCCCGCTCGACGAAGGCTGCAATCCCTTTGGGGAAGAGGATGACGGGAATATGAGGGTACTTCTCCTTGAGGTATTCGGCGATCTCTACCATATATTTCCAGGAGAACTCGTCGTATTTGCTGGGCTCGATGGCGGCGGCCCAACTGTCGAAGATCTGCACCGCATCGACCCCGGAGAGGATCTGTTTTTCCAGATAGAGCTTGACCACGTCGGTGACCTTGCGCAGGATCGCGTGAAGCAGCTCGGGATCGGTGTACATCATCTTTTTGCACAGCGTATAGGTCTTGGTTCCCTGACCCTCGATCATATAGGTCGCCAGGGTCCAGGGGGCTCCGGCGAAGCCGATGAGAGCTTTGTCGTCGGCGAGGCGCTCCCGGACGAGGCGGATCGTGTCGTAGACGTAGGTGAGCTTGTCGGCAGCTTCTTCTCCGCCGATGAGGGCATCCAGATCCTCTCGGCTACGGATCGGATCGGCAAAGACCGGGCCTTCTCCTTTGACGAAATCGAGCGCCATCCCCATCTCGTTGGGGACGACGAGGATGTCGCTGAAGAGGATCGCCGCGTCCACGCCGACGATGTCGACCGGCTGCAGAGTCACTTCGGCGGCGAGTTCGGGATTGTGGCAGAGGTTGAGGAAGTTGCCGGCTTTTTTGCGGACAGCCTGGTATTCGGGCAGATAGCGGCCCGCCTGGCGCATCATCCAGACAGGAGTGTAGGGGGTCGGGCGCCCGAAACAGGCGTCCACGAAGATTTTGTCGCTCATCAGTGAGAGTCTCCCTTGTGCATAAAATAGAAGGCCAGGGCCAGGGCGAGGATGGCGCCGGCGAGGTAGAGCATATCCAGCGGCCCGCCGTAGGTGGTATGCATCGCGCGCTTGAAGAAGCCGACGATCAGGACCATGATGATGACCTTGGCCAGTTTGTCCTTGAGCTCGTCGAGAGAGTGGATCTCGAGGATCTTGCTCGCGGCGCTGCGCTCGGCGACGTCGATCTTGGAGATGAAGAGCTCGTAGAGTCCGAAGCCGAAGATGAAGAGGACGATGGCGATCAGGTAGAGGTCCACGGCCCCGATGAGTTCGGCCACGATCTTTTCGTGGAAATTGGCGGGGTGTACGCCGCCGAAATAGTTCTGAAAGACCGAGACCGCCACGTGCCAGACGTCGACGCTGGCGACGATAAAGAGGGCGATCCCGCCGATCATGCTGAAGATCACCGCCAGCAGTACGAAAAAGCGGGTCCCCCAGAGGGCGCTCTCGAAGCTCGCTTCGATCCAGGATTGGTGGGCTTTATCCATCGCGAGATGTTCCGCTTCGGTATGTGTCTCTTTCATTTATACCTCCTCCAGTTCGATCCACTTTTCGGCGATGCGCACGGCATTGGTGGCCGCACCGACGCGCAGCTGATCGGCGACGACCCACATATGTAAAATATTGGGAGCGAAGAGATCCCGGCGGATACGTCCCACAAAGGTGATGTCGCTGTCGGTGGCGGTGATGGGCATGGGATAGATGCCGTGTTCCAGGTCGTCCTGCACCTCCACATCGGGAAATTCGCTCAGCGCCAGGCGACACTTGTCGACATCCACTTCCACCCCCTCGGGGAAGGTGACAGTGACCGCTTCGCTATGGCTGCGCAGGACGGGGACGCGCACGCAGGTGGCGCTGACGGCGATATCGGAGTGGAGGATTTTATTGGTCTCGTTGACCATTTTCATCTCTTCTTTGGTATAGCCGTTGGGCTGGGGCGAATCGATCTGGGGGATGACGTTGAGCGCGATCTGGTGCAAGAAAGCTTCATGTTTGCTCTCGTCCAGTTTGAAAGCGAAAAAATCCTGCATCTGCTTGACCAGCTCTTCCATTCCGGATTTGCCCGCGCCGCTCGTGGCCTGGTAGGTGGAGACGTCCACACGCTCGATGTCTCCGTAGAGGTCGTAAAGCGGTTTGAGCGCCAGGACCATCTGGATCGTGGAGCAGTTGGGGTTGGCGATGATGCCGGTCTCCCGCCAGAGGCCTATGTCTTCGGGGTTGATCTCGGGAACGACGAGGGGGACATCGGGATCCATCCGGAAATGGGAGGTGTTGTCGATGACGACGGCACCCGCTTCGACGGCGTATTTGGCGAATTTCGCAGAAATACTTCCACCCGCACTGAAAAAGGCGATATCGATATCGCGCCCGTCGAAGACCGTTTCGGTCAACTCTTGGACTTTGAATTTCCGTCCGCAACATTCGACTTCGCTGCCGGCGCTCCGGGCACTGGAAAGAGGTAGGATTTCTCCCACGGGGAAGTTGTGTTCCTCAAGGATACGAAAGATCTCTTCGCCGACGGCGCCGGTGGCTCCGACGACGGCGATGTTATAGGCTCGACTCATATCAGGGTTCCTTTTTCGTTATGGTTTTCTTCGTTGTCTTCGGTTTGACTCTCGAGAAGCTCCTCTTCGGATTCCTCTTTGGGGCATTTGGCGATGCTGACGACGCGGTCTTTGCCCTCGACATTGACGATCTTGACGCCGGAGGTGGCGCGGCCCGCCCGGCGGATGCTCTGCATATCGACCCGGATCATCTTGCCCGCGCTGGTGAGGCACATCAGGTCTTTGTCCTCTTCGACAAAGACGACGCCGACGACGTCGCCGGTGCGGGGGGTGAGCTTCATCGCGATGACCCCTTTGCCGGCGCGGCTCTGCTCGCGGTATTCGCTGGCGGGGGTACGCTTGCCCAAGCCCTTTTCACTGACGATGAGGATCTCGTCTTCTTCGTGCTCGATGGTAGTCGCTCCGCAGACGTAGTCGCCCTCGATCTTGAATTTGATCGCCGTAACTCCGCGGGCGACCCGGCCGATCTCGCGCACATCGTCGACCGGGAAGCGGATGCACATTCCCTTTTTGGTGACGACGAAGAGCCAGCGGGTATCGGGGCGGATGATCTTGGCGTCGATAAGTTCGTCCTCTTCGTCCAGGTTGATGGCGCGGATGCCCACGTTGCGAATGTTGGAGTATTCACTCAGATTGGTTCGCTTGACGATGCCGTTACGGGTGAAGAAGACCAGGCTCTTGTCGGCGTTGAAATCCTGGGTCGGGATGATCGCTTTGATCTTTTCGTCTTTGTCCAGGTTGATCAGGTTGACCACCGCTTTGCCCTTGGCGGCCCGGGAGCCCTCGGGGATGCGGTAGACCTTGAGCCAGTAGAGCTGCCCTTTGTCGGTGACGAACATCAGCGTATCGTGGGTGTTGGAGATGAAGAAGCGCTCGATGAAATCGTCCTCGTAGGTGGTGACGGCGGTTTTTCCTTTGCCGCCGCGGCGCTGCTTCTCGTACTGCTTGAGGGGGACCCGCTTGATGTAACCCCGGTGGGTGATGGTGACGACCATCGGCTCGTTGGGGATCAGATCCTCAATGTCGATGTCGTCGTAGTCGTCGACGATCTCGGTGCGGCGCTCGTCGGCGAAGGCTTCCTTGATCTCCAGGAGTTCGTCGCGGATGATTCCCTCGATCATCTCTTCGCTCTTGAGGATACTCTCCAGATATTCGATGGTTTTGCGCAGCTCGGCCAGCTCGTTTTCGATCTTTTCAATCTCCAGGCCGGTCAGGCGGCGCAGACGCATCTCCAGGATCGCCCGGGCCTGGATCTCGCTGAGGCTAAAGCGCTCCATCAGCCGGCTACGGGCTTCGCTGTCGTCGGCGCTGGAGCGGATGATGCGGATCACTTCGTCGATGTTGTCGACGGCGATCTTGAGGCCTTCCAGGATATGGGCGCGGGCCCGGGCTTTCTCCAGATCGAAGATGGTGCGGCGAATGATGACCGTCTTGCGGTGGTTGATGAAGAGATCCAGCAGTTCGGGTAGGCTGAAGACCTTGGGTTCCTTGTTGACGATGGCCAGCATGATGATCCCGAAGGTCGTCTGCATCTGGGTCGATTTGAAGAGGTTGTTGAGCACGATTTCGCTCATGGCGTCACGCTTGAGCTCGATGACGACCCGGATCCCTTCGCGGTCCGATTCGTCCCGGATTTCGCTGATGCCGTCGATCTGCTTGTCGCGGACCAGCTGGGCGATGGTCTCGATCAGCTTGGCTTTGTTGACCTGGAAGGGGAGCTCGTCGATGACGATCGCTTCGCGGTTCTTGTGCTGTTCGATGTGGGTTTTGGCGCGGACTTTGATCCGCCCCCGGCCGGTGCTGTAGGCGTCGAGGATCCCCTTTTTGCCGAAGATCACTCCGCCGGTGGGGAAATCGGGCCCTTTGAGGATCCGAATCAGCTGATCCACCCCGGCCTGGGGATTGTCGAGGCGCAGCAGATGGGCGTCGATCAACTCTCCCAGATGGTGGGGCGGGATGTTGGTCGCCATCCCGACGGCGATTCCCGCGGAACCGTTGAGTAGGAGGTTGGGGACGCGGCTGGGGAGCACATCGGGCTCTTTGAGGCTGTCGTCGTAGTTGGGGACAAAGTCGACGGTATCCTTGTCGATGTCCCGCAGGAGCTCTTCGGCCAACTTGGTCATGCGCGCTTCGGTGTACCGCATCGCCGCGGCGTTGTCGCCGTCGATGGAGCCGAAGTTCCCCTGACCGTCGACGAGGGGGATCCGCATACTGAAATCCTGCGCCATCCGCACCAGCGCGTCATAGACGGCGGTGTCGCCGTGAGGGTGATACTTACCGATGACGTCCCCGACGATACGGGCCGACTTTTTGTAGGCGGCGCGGTGGGTCAGCCCCAGTTCGTTCATCGCGTAGAGGATCCGGCGGTGGACCGGCTTGAGCCCGTCACGGGCGTCGGGCAGGGCCCGGCCGATGATGACGCTCATCGAATAGTCCAGATAACTCCCCTGAATGCTTTGTTCGATCCGAACCTGTTCTATCTCTTCACTGTTTTCAAACAGATCGTTCATGACTCTCCTTGACTCGTTGCAATGCCCTAAGTACGGGCAAATTGAAATGGGTAGATTATATCGAATGGGGGCTTTGGTTTCGGTGCCGGATTGCAAAACGAAAGTTGTGGAAACTTCTTACGGCAATTTTTGGTCGAACTTTCCGAAGGGAGGCAGAGAGGGAAAGCCGACGATTTTTTTGGTAGAATTCGGACAGAAAAAACTTGGTCGTTCCATACAGAACGGACCGGATCCGGGAGAAATGCCTTGAAATGCAGCCAATATAATGTAAAGGTCTTCGAAATCGGGATCGAGGATCCCGGGACCTTTTTGAAATTTCTCGAGGCGAACCGGGCACTGCTTGGGCAGCATCTCCTCTCGATTCACGGAGAGATGACGGAGGAGATCTATGCTTTTCTCGAAAGCAACGGGTTGCACTATGTGCTGAACATGACGCTCCCCCAGGCGAAGCGCGGCGTGCAGCGCTTTCGGATGCTTCGGCCCGAAGACGAGGCGCAAACAGCGCAAGAGTCCGCGGCGTCGGAAGGTGAAAAATCGAAAGCGGAAGAGACGGATTCTCTTCCCAAAGAATTGGCCGAGGTACGGGATTGGCTGCGAAAAAAACGTGGAGAGAGTACCGAAAAAGAGCTGCAAAAAGAGGAAACGAAAACGCTTGAAGAGGGGGTGTCTGCGAGCGATGAGAGCCTATCCGGACAAGTGGAGAAAGATGAAGAATTTCCGGAGGCACCGCCTTTGAAGATCGTCAGACAGGCACTGCGCAGCGGCCAAAGCGTCCGCTACGACGGGAGTCTGCTGCTGACCGAACGAATCAACAGCGGTGCACAGGTGGCGGCACTGGGAAGCGTCATAGCCCTCGGGCCGGTCGAAGGCAACATCAGCTCGACAGGGGAGTGTGTCATCGTACCGCCGATCCGTCGGGGGACGCTGCTTTTTCACGGACGTACGATTGAAAACGATGCATTGATCCATCCTCTCAACAAAATCACTTTTGTCGACGATCAGGTCGTCATTCAACCCATCAACAAAAAGGAGTTTCATTGAGCAAAGTCATCGCAGTCATCAGCGGGAAGGGCGGAGTCGGGAAGACCACTACCACCGCCAATGTCGGTCTGGGAATCGCCCGCAACGGGCGGCAGTGCGTCGTGGTCGACTTCGACATCGGCCAGCGCAACTTGGATATGATCCTCGGGCTGGAAAATCGGGTCGTCTACGACATGGTCCAGGTAATGGATGAAGAGGCTCGACTCGATCAGGCGCTCATTCGCTCCAAGGCCAACAGCAACCTTTACTTCCTCCCCGCGTCCCAGACCAAAGACAAAAGTGTCCTCGAATCCGAAAAGATCGAAAAGCTGCTGAAGGATCTTCGCAAGCGCTTCGAGTACGTAATCCTCGACGCTCCCGCAGGCATCGAGAGCGGTTTCGAGCACACCATAGAATTCGCCGACGAGGCGATTATCGTCGTCAATCCCGAAGTGAGTTCCATCCGCGATTCGGATCGAGCCATCGGGATTCTCGACTCCAAATCCCGCAAGGGGAAAGAGGGAGGAGAAGTCAAAAAGCACCTGATCATCAACCGAGTCGATCCGGGAATGGTGGAACGCGGAGAGATGCTGGCCACCGACGATATCCTGGAAATCCTCAGTGTCGATCTGCTGGGAATCGTCCCCGAGGATAAAGGGGTGATTGACGCCTCCAACCAGGGCCATCCCGTGGTCCTCGATGACGAATCCGAAGCCGGTGCCGCTTACCGGCGTATCGCCAAGCGTCTCTGCGGAGAACGCATTCCGCTGGTCGAACCCCAGGCCAAAAAAGAGGGCCTGGTCGGCAAGCTGAAAGGATTGTTTCGCTGATGTTTTCCTGGTTGAATAAAAAAAAGAAAAAAAGTGCCGCAGTGGCCAAAGATCGTCTCAAAATCGCCATCATGTCGGATCGGACCGGTCACGATCTTCCTTTTATGGAGGATCTTAAGCGGGACATCATCGAGGTGATCAAAAAGTACAAAGAGGTCTCCAACATCGAAATCCGCAAAGTCTCCCATCAAGAGACCGATGCGATCGCCATCGAAGTGGAGCTTGAAGAGCACAAGTGAATCTTTCTCCTCCCTTTTCTGCGGAAATGAAGAGATTAGTTTTTTGATTCTCCCAACTTCTGTACATCGCATCGATCGATGTTGCTTCCGTTTTTCAGGACTCGAGAAAGCCCCTTTTCTCGGAATCCGGAAAACGCGGAATGTTTATTCCCCGTGCGTCAATCTCTTTTCCCCTTCAAAATTTTTTCGATCAGTGTCACACTATGCAAGAGTTTTGACTCCTCCTCATCAAACTGCTTTTGAATGGATCGACCCGAGAAAGCCCGCAGAGCGATTTCGATAAAGAAAGCGAACGCAAAAGAGCCGAGAATGTAGTAAGGGATATCTGGCATTCGATGACGGGTGTAGATCAGAGTCAGGACCGTGACAGCGAACATGCTGAAAGCGGCGAAAGCAACCAGCCAAGTATTGGCTCCGGTTTCGCGGATCTTGAGCAAATGTCCCAGATGGGTAAGCCCCTGGACGATGAGAACGACCAGCGCGGCGACGGTGGTGATCTGACTGAGATTCATAAAGAGGATCATCGGAATGATCAACAACGCACTGACGATCAACCCTTCATTCGAGCGGAAGACGTTGTATTCATACACTTTAGGAAGATTTCCCTCTTTGGCAAGGGTATAGCTGATCTGTGTGGTAGCGTAAAGTGAAGCGTTGATGGCAGAGGCGGTGGCGATGAGAGCGGTTACCGCCATGATACGAAAGCCCCACTCTCCGAAAGCCGGACGGGCCGCTTCAGCCAAAGCGTAATCTTTGGCTTTGATGATCTCGGGAAGGGGGAGATTGCCCAAGACCGCGATGCTTGTAGCGATGTAGAGTAGGGCGACGAGCCCGATAGCCAGCAGCATCGAGCGCAACATATTGCGGGCCGGGTCTTGCATATCTTCGACAGTGTTGGTAATAACGCTGAAGCCCTGATAAGCGAAAAAGGTCAATCCCACGGCATAGAGCATATCGATGATCGGAGGCATTTTGGATGTGGCCAAGAGTTGGGGATGAATGTACAGCAAAGCCGCTCCGGTGAAAAGTACCAATACCGTCAACTTGATCAAAACGATGGCGTTTTCGGATTTGGCTACCAGGCTGGCACCCAAGAGATTGATCAGGGTGAAGAAGCCCAGAATTCCAAGGGCGAAAAGATTGACCCAATAGGGGGTGTGGTGTCCTACCAGAACGGCAAGGTACTCCCCGAAAGATTTAGCCACAGCGGCGATTGCGATCAGTCCGGCTAAATAAAAGAGCACTCCCGCCGATCCGGAAAACACTCCCTCTCCGTAGCACTGGACCAGATATTCGATGATACCGCCGCGTGAAGGGTAGCGCAGGGCGAGTTTGGCCAGGGAGTAACCGCTCAGCAACGCGACGATTCCTCCAATGACGAAAGAGAGCCAGACAATGTTTCCGGCGATGGCCCCCGCCTGGCCGATGACAATGAAGATTCCGGCCCCGACCATGGAACCGATCCCGAGGAAGACGGCACTCCAGAGGCCGAATGCTTTGGAGTTGTTATCGGTTTTATTTTCGTTCATACGCTATCCTCTTTAAAATTTTTACTTGCTTACTTGCAAAATTTTCCAGATCAGCTTTTCGAAAAATTGAACGATCGACATGTACCCTACTGCACACGCTTCAGAATCTACCGTTTGATGGAGATCCCATCTCTCGATTGCAAGTCAAGCCCGAAGAAGTGGGTCAAAAGGATCATTATATCGCAATTATTGAACTTGAAAGAAGTAATTTAGCAGATTTCAAACAATGAAACAAACAACGAACAACCAAAGACGAAAGACGAACAACGAAAGAAGGATTCGTCGTTCGATGAGGCGATCAGAGAGAGGGAGGGGTGCCGAAGGTCTCTTTCGCTTCGGAGGGGGCGGGCGCGAAGAAGAGTTGCTTTTGCGTGGCGGTTTTGGGAAGCTTTTTG
>WFQO01000050.1 GCA_015486995.1 Nitratifractor sp.
ATCCTCAGCGGCGGAATCGCCGGCTGGGTCCTGGAGCGTTTCGAGGCTCCCGAAAGCTACGCGATGCTCTTTATGCTCAGCGCTTTCCTGATGGCCCTGGGGCTGGCCGCCTTCGCCAGCATCGACGAGCCGCCCAAAGAGCGGGTGAGCCGCCGGGAGGAGAGCTTTGTGCATTTCCTGCGCAACGCCTGGGGTATCCTGCGCAGCGACGAACGCCTGCGTATCCAGATCGGCGCCTCTCTGATGGGCTACTCCTTCCTCCTCGCCATGCCCTTCGTCATCCTCCAGGCCAAAGAGACGATCCATCTCAGCGGCTGGCTCGTCGGAAGTTTCATCACCGTCCAGATGATCGGCAGCGTCCTGGGAAATTTCTTTCTCTGGAGGCGCTTCGGCGTGCACTACGCCCGGATGCTTCAGACCGCCTACGCCCTGATGGGTGGTGCCTTTTTTCTCGCTTTTTTCGCCGACAACGCCTGGATCTACGCGACGATTTTCCTGCTTTTCGGTATCGGCATCGACGGCTTTCGCAACGCCGACATGAATCTCGTCCTCGAGATCGCCAGCGAAGAGAAGCGCCCCGTCTACGTCGCGATCCAATCGACGATCGTCTCTTTGGGCCTCTTCTTCTCCATCCCCGGAGGATTTATCCTGCAGTGGTTCGGCTACACCGTCCTCTATACCATCACTCTGCTGATGCTGGGAACGGGCCTCTACTTCGTCCGACGCCTCAGAGAACACCTACCGGAGGAGGGATGATGATCCCGCCGAATGCTATAATCTCAAAATTTGAGACAATCTCGAGATATCTACCGAGTACTCTCGAATAACTTGTTTTTCTATTCCGCACTCCAGGGTTGGAGTACCATGTACTACACTCCCGACGGAACGTCAGGAGCGAGAAAAAACACTCTGCGGATCAAAAAGACGAAGAGCGAACGACAAATAACGAACGACGAAAAGTGAATGACAACAAACAACACTCTCGGATCAGGTAACGCAGCGATGAACGACAAAACCCGACGCAATCTCCCTCTCGGATTTCGCCTCGTACAGGGAATCCTACGTGCCGTCCCCTTGTCCGTGCATCGGACGATGATCCGACTCACCGCCCGTGTCGCCAAAACTCTCGATCGGCGCCATACCCACGTCGCCCGGGTCAATCTCGATTTGGCCTTCGGCGATACAATGAGTCGCGAGGAGAAGGAGCGTATCATCCTACGCAGTTACGAAAACCTCATGATCGTCGCCCTCGATACGCTCCTCAATCAGGGAGCAAGTCCCGAAACGATCCTTTCCAAAGTAACCTTCGAAAACGAAGAGATCCTCCGACAGGCGCTGCAAAGCGGAAGGCCGATTCTCTTTGTCACCGCCCACTACGGCAACTGGGAGCTGGGGACCCTGGCCATCGCCGCGAAATTCCACATCCCTCTCTCCGTCGTCGGTCGCCCGCTGGACTGGAGCTGGGCCGACGGAATCCTTCGAGCCACCCGAGAGCAGTTCGGCGTGCGGATGATCCCCAAACAAAACGCCATGAAAGCGATGATCCGCGCCATGAAGGCGGGAGAAGCCCTGGGCCTGGTCGTCGATCAGAACACCGCCAGCAAACAGGGAGAGCTGATCGACTTCTTCGGCTACAAAGCCCGCCACACCCCCGCGGCGGCAATCCTGGCCCGCAAATTCGACGCCGTCGTCATCCCGGTCTTCAGCCGGACTGAGGATGATCGCCGCTGGACGGTGACTTTCCACGAACCGATGCCGGTACAAAAGAGCGACGATCCCGAAGCCGACATTCTCGATCAGATCCGCCGCCAGGCCGCCATCACCGAAGAGGTGATCCGCCAAAAACCCGACGAGTGGCTCTGGCTCCATCAGCGCTGGAAAAATCAGTACGAGGAGCTCTACCGTGTCCCGTGAGCCCCTCTCCGTCGTGATCCTTACGTTCAACAGCGAAAAGCACCTGGAAGAGGTGCTGGCTTCGGCCGCTTTCGCCGATGAAGTGTTGATCCTCGACAGCGGATCGACCGACCGGACACTTCAGATCGCCCGAAAGGCGAAGTGTCGAATCGAGCGGCAGGAGTGGTTGGGTTTCGGTCGGCAAAAACAGCGGGCCGTCGATCTGGCCCGCAACGACTGGGTCTATGTCCTCGACAGCGACGAGGTCATCACACCCGAACTTCGCAAGGAGATCCTGAACACTCTCGAAAAACCGATCCACTTCGCTTATACTGTCCCCCGTCTCAATCACTTTTTCGGCAAAGCTATCCGTCACGGCGGCCTCTACCCCGACGCCACAGTGCGCCTTTTTGACCGGCGAAAGGCCCGCTTCACCGACGATGCGGTCCACGAAAAGGTCGTGACGGATCAAAGCATCGGTACCCTACACCATCCGATGATCCACTACGCCTACGACACGGTCGAAGAGTTCATCGCCAAACAGAACCGCTACTCCACCCTCGGCGCCAGACCCGACCGCTTCAAATCCATTGTCAATCCTTGGTGGACATTTTGGAGGATGTATGTTATAAAGCAAGGATTTCGCGACGGCTGGCACGGCTACCTCATCGCCCGGCTCTATGCGCAATACACCTTTTGGAAGTACGTCAAAGGCTCGAAAAAATCATGACCGACCATCCCAGAAAAATCCTCCTCACCGTCCCGGGTCATCTCAAAACCGTTCCGATGAATCGCTTTGTCTACGAAACACTCGTCGCGATGGGCCACCGTGTCGAACTTTTCGATCTCTCAGCCGGTTCCCTCCCCCAGAAAATCCACAAAGGCATCGCCAGAAAGCATTTCTACACGACCCTCAACCGTCGGCTTCTCTCCCGAGTCGAAACCTTCCGCCCCGATCTGCTCTTTTCGGTTTTCGGATTCGATCTCTTTCCCGAAACACTGCAAAAGATCAGCAAGGGCGGAACCCTCACGGCCTGCTGGTGGCTCAACGACCCCTTTCAGTACCGCAAATCGATCCGACAGGCCCCCTACTACGACCACTACTTCACCAATGCCCATGCGACGGTGGAGGAGTACCGACGCGACGAAATCGAAAAGGTCCACTATCTCCCTGTGGGCATCTTCTCTTCCGTCCATAGGAAACTCCCCGGCATCTCCAAAAAGTACGACATTCTTTTCGCCGGCGACTACAGCGAACTTCGAGAACAGATCATCACCGAACTTCTCGAAGAGTTCGACGTCGCCGTCGTCGGTCCCTGGAAAAAACTCTCCCCCTCCTCCCCCGTCAACGGTGCCATCGTGCGACGGAGTTTTTTCACGCCGGAAGAGATGAACCGGTTTTTCAACGAAGCACGCATCGTCCTCAACATCCACACCTGGATGAACAAAAGCACCCACGGGATCAATCCCCGGCTTTTCGAAGCGTGCGGCAGCGGCTCGTTCCAGCTGACCGACAACAAAGAGGACATCCCTCTGCTCTTCGAAATCGGTAAAGAACTCGACACCTACGAAACGATCGGAGAGCTGAAAGAGAAACTCCGCTACTATCTCTCCCATGAAAAGGAGAGGGAGCACGTAGCGGCGGCCGGATACGAACGGGTCCTGCGGGAGCATACCTATCGTCATCGCATGGAGCAAATGCTCTCCACCGTTTTTGAAACCCGAAGGAGTCAAGCGTGACGAGACAAACGCCTGTGCACGTCCTGCATACCGAATGGTCCGACGGATGGGGAGGACAGGAGATCCGCATCCTCAACGAAATGCTCGCCGTGCGGGAACGGGGTATCGACGTCTCCCTCGCCTGCCGAGAGCACGCGACGATCCGCAAAAAAGCCCTGCAAGAGGGCATACCCGTCCACACCTTTCCCTTCCGAGGCAACACGGACCTGCGGACGCTGAGCGGACTTGTCCGTCTGATCCGCCGGAAGCGCATCGATATCGTCAATACCCACAGCGGCAAAGACACCTGGGTCGGCGGTCTCGCGGCCAAGCTTGCCGGCGCGAAATTCATCCGCACCCGCCACCTTTCCAATCCCATCAATCCCTCACGCCTGAACTTCATCAACTCCCTCGCCGACTTCATCATCACCACCGGTGAATCGGTCCGAGAAGATATGATCAAAAACAACCGGATCGATCCGGAAAAGATCCTCTCCGTACCGACCGGAGTCGATGAGAAACGCTTCGATCCTCGTTGTTGTGATCGGGAAGAGATGCGGCGTCGTTTCGACATCCCGAAAGATGCTTTTGCCATTGGAAATCTCGCCGTACTGCGAAGCTTCAAACGGCATGATCTTCTGATTGAAGCTTTCGAAAGCATTCATGCCCTTCATCCCGAAACATTGCTTTTGATTGCCGGAGAAGGACCTCAACGCCCCCATCTTGAAAATTTGATCCAAGAAAAAAAACTGCAAAAGTCTGTACGTCTGATCGGACATCAGGAGGCTCCGGAAACTTTTCTCAGAGCTCTTGATCTTTTTGTCCTCTCTTCCGATTCCAAAGAGGGGGTGCCCCAGTCTCTGATTCAAGCTCTGATGATGGATCTGCCCTGCATCGCCACCGACGTGGGCAGCGTGAGGGATCTCTACACCGGAAAAAATTTCCTTCTGGTAGAGCCCGGATCGGCGGAAGCCATCCGTCAGGGAATCTTACGCTTTCTGAGCGATCCTTCCGAAAGAGCAGAATATATCCGAAACGATTCAGAAAATATGCTTCGTTTCACCCAATCACATATGGCCGATCAAATCGTAAAGATTTACCGATCTCTCCTAAAAAGGGGATAAGACTTTTTCATCAGCTGAACAGAAAGAACCAAATTCATAATGAAAATTTTACTTCTCAAATTGAAACATATCGGTGACACGCTCATCCTGACACCTACCATTCATGCTCTGCGTCAAAATTATCCCGATGCAATCATCGATGTCGTAGTACGCAAAGGGTGTGAAAGTGTCCTCGAAGGGAATGAAGAGATCAACGAGATCTACACAGTCGCGGCACCGGAAAAAGAGAAACGAAGCGGGTGGGAAGAGATCAGAGGGTTTTGGAAAACTCTGAAAACCTTTACACTTCGACGCTACGATTATGCTTTCGACTTGTCAGATTCCGACCGTGCAAAGATGATTATTTTGTTGACCGCATCAAAAAAAAGGGGGATCAACATAAAGTATTCGAAACTTGGATGGAAACGGAGGCTTTTCAACAGCATTTCGGAATATGACTGGGCGAAAAACCACCAGGTCTACAAAGATTTTCAAACGGTAAAAGATATTTTAGAATTTCCGGGAAATCCCGGACTCATGAGCATCAACACAAAAAATATCGATCCGAAAATACTCTCCCGATACCGATTGGAAAAACAGAAATACGTTGTCGTTCACCCCGTAAGCAGATGGACATTCAAGGAGTGGGACCCGAAAAAATGGAAAAAAATAATTTCTACACTGAATCAAAAGGGATGGAGAGTACTGCTCAGTTCAGGACCGGCGGCAGATGAGATAGGACGCGTTTATGAGATCATCGATACTACGATGAATGCGACGGCAACGGAGGGGAAAACCTCACTCAGAGAGTTGGCACACATCGTCCGGAATGCCTCACTCTTCATCGGAGTCGATACGGCGGCGATGCATATAGCCGCAGCCGTCGAAACTCCCGTCATCGCTCTCATGGGAGCGAGCAATCCTGTTGCCTGGGGACCATGGTCCGAGGAGAACGTCAAAACCCCCTATCAAATACGAGACGGTATCCAACGCATAGGAAAACATACAGTAATTTCCAGAAAATCTTCAGAGATTCTTTATGAAAACGGTTCCAAAAAATCCAGCGGAATGCAGGACATATCCGTAGAGGAAGTGACGAAGGCACTCAATGAATATATTTAAGAGACTCTATCTCCATCTGAAATACAAAAGAAAAAAATTTCACACAATAGGGACGGAAGCCGATTTCAGACAACCGCATTCGAAATTTATATTTCCGGAAAATATATCGATCGGCAATTATGCAAAGATTTTGGATTACGCCTATTTTGATGCAAGGGGATCCATCAGCATCGGAGAATGCACCATCATCGCCCCCCGCTGCACGATCCTGAGTGTCAACCACCATTACGATGAACACCATGCCGAATATCTCCCCTTTGACAATCTCAACCTCCTGAAACCCGTCAAAGTCGGCAACTACTGCTGGATCGGAAGAGAAGTCTTGATCCTTCCCGGTGTCACAATCGGTGACGCCGCTGTCGTCGCGGCCGGGAGTGTGGTAACGAAAGATGTTCCTCCCTATAGTATCGTAGGGGGCAATCCGGCAAAGATCCTCAAAAAAAGAGACAAAGAGAAAACCGACGAATTGATTCGCAACGGTAAATGCTGGTCCAACAGACACGTAAACAGAGACAATAGAAAAACATTCAAAAAGGTTTCAAAAGGAAAACCATGAATTCACAACAATTTATTTTCCATATCGGTATGCCAAAAACCGCTACTTCGTTTCTACAAAAAAATTTCTATCCTCAACTCGATCTAGCTTATCTCGGAAAGCACTACGATTCACCCATTGATAGCAAAAAGAGAGACAAAGAGATCGCTGAGGCTTTCAAAAAAATCTTTTTTAGACAGCCCTATCAAGTCTCTGATGAAGAATACGAAAACATTAGGAGTCTGATACCCAAAGAGTCGACGACAATTCTCTACAGTAACGAAGAGATGGTCGGATCCTATAAAGTTTCATTCTGCAACGGCTACCAGGTCGCACACCATATAAAAAAAGGCTTTCCCGATGCGAAAATCATCTACATATTCCGTCGGCAGGATCAATTTCTCGAATCACTCTACCGCCAATCACTACGCCTTGGATATTCTCTCTCGGTCAAAAGGTTTTTAAACTACAAAAAGGGAGTATTCCGAACCGACGCTTACAATACTGCCGGCTCTATCGATCTTGAGAGTTTCAACTATCTGAAAATCCTACGATTCTACACGGACCTTTTCGGCAAAGACAACGTTCTTTTTCTGCCCTACGAAATGCTCAAAGAGAACCGGAAACTCTTTCTCGAAAGAATTTGTGAATTCATGGAGACAGAATATCGAGATCCCATCAGTAAAGAGCAGACGAATATTCGGGACAATTATCTGCTGCTTTCACTGTTGCGTATCCTCAATACTTTCATCTCGAAACGGGTCCAAAACAGAATCAACGATATCCTGTTTATTAACCGAATAGGTCGATTGATCAACCGCATCCCCTTCGATCCTCCGTTTCTCGATTCAGACATTAGAAAAAAAATTATGGAATATTATCGGGCATCCAATCGGAGGCTCTCAACCGAGTTCGGCATGGATTACCTTGAACGTTACGGATACTTTTAGTCCGAAAATTTCAGGAGAAAAAACAGTATGCTTTTCCTCCTATAAAAAAATCTCATCTGCGGGAAGCTTCGTCCCTCTCCACGACAAAAATATCCCCGCTCTCGAACTCCACCGGAAAACGTCCGTAAAAGCTTCCGTTGAGTTGGGTCTTGTCGATGATGTAGTTGCGAAACTTCCGATAGAGATCGAGATCCGGCTTTTTAAATTCCGTCCAGAAACGATCGAGGCTCATCCCTTTGTTGGTCAAGCCGTCGATGTTGTAAATCGCGTTGCCCAGTGTGATCGTCGGAATCCCGTATCCGATGGAGGTCAGCCCCACGGTACTGTTGACCGTCACCGTCGCGCAGGCGTGCCGGAGGCAGTCGGGCAGATAGAGATCATGGACCACGATCACCCGATCCTGCACCCCGACGATCCCCGCCTGCTCCCGGATGAAGCGTTCGTAATTTCTACGCCCCCGATCCACCGGATGATGTTTGAAGACGATCCAGTGATCCTTCGGTGCATGGGCGGCGAAGGACTCCAAGACGGTGATGATAAACTTTTCGATCGACTGGAAAGGGGAGTGCTGCAGGATCTGAAAATCGTTGTGAGTCTGCAGAGGAACGAAATAGTAGCGATGGTGCAGATCCCGCTTGATTTTCTCCCCGTAACGGTTGTCCATTAGAGGATAGTAGAGTTTTCGGATCGCCCCCCGAATCCCGTAAAAAGCCTCCTTGACCGCCGAAAAGTCCCGGTGATGCTGATAGTGGGGGTAGCGAAAGGCGAAGAGATTCGCCACGGCATAGTACGCGGTCGCACTCAGGACCATTTTGGTTTTGCTCTGCCGGGCATGCTGCGGCTCGATCGGCTCTGTGGATTCGAGTCGCCGATAGAAATCGGGGTCGCGGCTCAGATGGCTGTAGTCGTTGACCCCCCAACGCTCCATCGTGATGTAGTGAGGACGCACATACCCCTCCTCGAAAACGAAGACTTCGCTCCCCATACGCTGTGCCACGCGGATCGCCGTCGCCTGGTAAAATCGACAATCGCCGAAAAGAAAGATCATCTCGATTCGGTGCTTCTGCAGAAAATCACCGACGAAACTCTCCCACTCCTCTTTGGTTCCCCGATAGGGCGTATAGTTGTCGCCGTAGGAGAAAAAGCGATCCCCGGTATTGAATCCGATCCGATAGGTTTGCGCCCCTGCGCGTCTCAGTCGACGATCGAGCCGCTTGAAAAAGGTCCCCATCGGCCCCTGTAATAGCAGAATTTTACGGTCGCGCACCTCTCCGATCCGATTCATATCTTTCCGATCCCTTTATTCGACTGTGACCGATTTGGCCAGATTTCTCGGCATATCCACATCGTTGCCCAGACGGATGGAAATCTCCAGCGCCAAAAGCTGCGTGACCACCATCATTTCGAAAAACTCCAGCATCGGATGATCCGCCTCTTCGGTGCGAATGAAATCGTCGGCCAACTCGAAAGCTTCCGGGCTGATCGCCAGGATGGTGGCATCGCGGGCACTGAGCTCTTCGACGTTGGATTTGATCTTGTCGTAGAGCAGGGTTTTGGGCATCAACGCGATGGTGAAGAGCTCCGCATCGGCCAGAGCGATGGGGCCGTGTTTCATCTCGCCGGCGGGGTAGCCCTCGGCATGGAGGTAACTGATCTCTTTGAGCTTGAGCGCCCCCTCCAGGGCCAGGGGGAAAAAAAGATCCCGCCCGATGAAGAAAAAACCGTGCCCGTGCAGATAACGTTTGCTGAGTCGATGGATCCGCTCGTGGAGTCTCTCCCCGACGAGCAGTGCCCGCGGCGCATGGCGCATCGCCTCCAACTCATGCGCGATCGCTTCGGGAGTCATCGCGCCGTTGCGCCGCCCCAGATAAAGCGTCAGCATCCAGAGCACCATGACCTGGGTGGCGAAAGCTTTGGTACTGGCGACCCCTTTTTCGATCCCGGCCCGGGTCAGAATCGCCGCGTCGCTCTCCCGGACGATGGAGGAGTTGTCGACGTTACAGATACTCAGACTCTTCAGACCGGCGCGCTTGGCCATTTTGAGCGCTTCGAGGGTATCGGCGGTCTCCCCGCTCTGGCTGATGGTCACAAAGAGCGTTCGCGGAGAAAGCAGAGGATCTTTGTAGCGAAATTCCGAAGCGATCTCCACCTGACAGGGGATTTTGGCCATGCGTTCCAGCAGATAGGCTCCGGCGAGCCCCGCGTGATAGCTGGTCCCGCAGGCGCAAATCTTGATCGCATCGATCCCCTCGAATAGAGACGGATCGAGCTCTTCGAACTCTACCCGATCTTCCAGGACGCGCCCCAGCATCGTGTCGCTGATGACGGTGCTCTGCTCATAAATCTCCTTCTCCATGAAGAAGCGGTAGCCGTCTTTTTGAGCCATAGCTTTGTCGGCGGGCAGAGGCTTGGTAGAGATCGTTTTCTCTCCTTCGGGGCCGAAAAGCTTCACTTCACCCGGACACGCATATCCGTATTCTCCATCCTCGAGGTAGTAGGCCTCTTTGGCGTGACCGATCACCGCCGTATCGGAAGAGGCGAAGTAGATCTCCTCTGCGCCGAAGGCGATCAGAAGCGGCGAACCGTTCTTGGCGAAAAAGATCGTCTCGGGTGCCGCTTCGCTGATGAGAAGAATGGCATAGGCTCCCTCCAGACGATCGATCGTGGCTTTGAAGGCGTCGAAGGGCTCCAGCCCCTCTTTGATCTTCTGCTCGAAAAGGTGGACGACGGTTTCGGTGTCGGTCTGGCTCAGGAAACGGACCCCCTCGGCCTCCAGCTCCTCTTTCAGCTCCCGATAGTTTTCGATGATGCCGTTATGCACGACATAACTGAAGGCCCCCACATGGGGATGAGCGTTGAGCTCCGTCGGTTTGCCGTGGGTGGCCCAGCGGGTATGGCCGATGGCGGCACCGGGGCCTTCACTGCGAAAATCGGCGGCTTTTTCCCGCAGGTTTTTCAATTTGCCGACGGCTTTGAAGTGTTGCAGTTTTCCATCGGAAATGACAGCGATCCCTGCCGAATCGTACCCCCGGTATTCAAGCTCCTGCAAACCGTCGAGCAGAATCTTCTTTTTTTCTTGGGCACCGATATACCCTACTATTCCACACATACCTGACTCCTCTGGACCTCACCTGTCCCTTGCACGATTTTGAAAACTTCCGTTTTCCGGCATTTGCCTGAAAGATTTGCTCTCTGTTTCTTTTTAATATTATATTATATTATTCTCAGTTTTTCCCAATCAGCTTTCGCCAGCCTCGCTGAAGTTTGCGTGAAAACCCGTTTCTCAGATCGATGGCCAGATGGTAGAATCGATCCGAATCGTATCGCGCTTTTGATTCCTCCAGACTCTTCAGCAACGTCTCCACTTCACACAGAACCCCGCTTTGCGGATCCAGATAACGGGGATAGAGGATATAGGCCGCCGCGACCAACTCGTCCAGGGAACGCCGACGCCTTCGGCGCTCGCATCGTCGTGCATCCTCCGTCAGCCCCCACCCGGCGTAAAACGGCATCCCGTAGGTATAGACCCGTTTGCCTCTCAACAGTGCTTCGAAACCGACAAGCGACGTCATCGTATGCACTTCGTCGGCCTGCTCCAACACACTGTCGATGCTCGCTTCCGTCACGATCGCATCACAGTAGCGTCTGGCTTCTCTCTCGTCGACCGCCCCCCGACGGTTACCCGCGAGTACATCCGGGTGCGGTTTGTAAACGATGTAGGCTTCCGGCGCACGCTCCCGAGCCCGACGCAAAAGCGTCAGATTGTCCATCTCCGGCGCCCCGTAGCGGATCGACGCATCATCCTCCACCTGCCCCGGGACCATCACGACCCGCTGCCCCGGGCGATATCCCGGCAACTCCAGCGTCACTTCGGCAAAGGGGTTGTATTTGGAGAGTTTCCGCTCCACGATGTATCTGCGCAGACGCTTCGCCCGCTCCAGCAGTTGAGGATCCATCGTTTCACGATTAAGGATCTCCTCCAAATCGCTGGGGGCGGTAGGATCGAAATAGATTCCCCTCGAATCGGCCACCAGCGAATAGGCGGGCGTCAGGTCCGATCCCAGAGAGACCGAACGGATAAACCCATCCTCGACCCGGTAAAGCGGGATCCTCTCCCGCCG
>WFQO01000051.1 GCA_015486995.1 Nitratifractor sp.
CACTCTGGCTGGCCGTGCATATCTTTTGATTTTATGGAAAATTTTTATCCTTTATCTTGACTCTCCTTACCAATCCCGTTATACTTTCGATAATTGAGTCCTCTGAATAAGGTGCAAGAGAGGTTTCACTCGATGGCGACAAAGGAGCACTCAACCCGTGGAACGGGCGCTTGCGTTTGCGACTGCCAGAGCTGTCGAGTGAAACCGGAGGTTTTTCAGAGCACTCAATTATTACCGCACTAAGTAAATACCTTAAAGTGTGAGAGGAGAATAGATTATGGTTTACAGTATCAATCGATACGATCGCCACTTCAACAAAAAGAGTTCTATTCTCCTGCTGCGCTTCTGACTTTTCATATTCCCCGTATCGTCCATCATCCGTGTGTGCTGATTTAGCCTGTTTTGGATAAAATCGGCCAACTTTCCAAGCTTACGACATCTATAAAGGCCAAAAAATGAGTAAAGAGCATATCGTCATTTTCGATACCACCCTCCGCGACGGGGAGCAGAGCCCCGGCGCCTCTATGAACACCGAAGAGAAGATCCAGATCGCCAGCCAGCTTGAGAAGCTCGGAGTCGACGTCATCGAAGCGGGCTTCGCCGCGGCAAGCCCCGGGGATTTCGACGCCATCCACCGCATCGCCCAGCGGATCGAGACCTCCACCGTCTGTTCCCTGGCACGGGCCCTGGAAAAGGACATCAAAGCCGCCGGTGAAGCGATCGCTCCCGCTCCGAAAAAGCGGATCCACACCTTCATCGCCACTAGTCCCATCCATATGGAGTACAAGCTTCGGATGAGCCCCGACGAAGTGATTAAGCGGGCTGTGGAAGCGGTCCAATACGCCCGCACTTTCGTCGAGGACGTGGAATTCAGCCTCGAAGATGCCGGACGCAGCGAAATGGGTTTTATGAAAGAGATCATCGACGCGACGATCGATGCGGGAGCCGGGACGATCAATATCCCCGATACCGTCGGGATCCTCCTCCCCGACGAAGTCGGAGCCCGCATCGCCGAACTCAAGGCATTTATCGGTGATCGAGCCATCATCTCGGTCCACAACCACAACGACTTGGGCCTCGCCGTCGCCAACTCCCTCGCCTCCATCCAAAACGGTGCCCGGCAGGTCGAGTGCACCGTCAACGGCCTGGGAGAGCGGGCCGGCAACGCGGCCTTGGAGGAGATCGTCATGGCACTCAAAGTCCGCAGCGATGTCTTTGACAACGTCGAAACCGGGATCAATACCCGCGAGATCTACCCCACCAGCCGGCTCATTGCCTCCATCACCGGCATCGAGCCCCAACCCAACAAAGCCATCGTGGGCAAAAACGCTTTCGCCCACGAGAGCGGCATTCACCAAGACGGCGTGCTCAAGAACAAGCGCACCTACGAAATCTTTTCACCCGAAGAGATCGGCCTGGATGTCAACGACACGTTGGTGATGGGCAAGCATTCCGGACGGGCGGCCTTCAAGGACAAGCTGGAGAAGCTCGGCTTCAGCCTCGGCGAAGAGGAGCTCAACGAAGCCTTCGCCCGTTTCAAAGAGCTGGCCGACAAGAAAAAGGAGATCTACGACGACGATCTGCGGGCCCTCGTGACCAGTCAGATGGCCAATGTAGAAAAGACCTGGGAGCTGGTAGCTCTGCAGCTGATGGACTCCACCGGCGGCGTCCCCAGCGCAGCGGTAACGATCCGAAAAAACGACGGCACCGAAGTGACCGACGCCGGGATCGGGGACGGAACCATCGATGCCGTCTTCAAAACCATCGACCGGATCACCGGCTATCACGGCCTCCTCAAAGACTACAAGGTCAAATCGGTCTCCCAGGGCAAAGACGCCCTGGCTAGCGTCACCGTCCAAGTCCAGTTCAACGACGACGAACCCGCCGTCATCGGCCATGGACTCAGCATCGACACGATGTTCGCCAGCGCCAAAGCTTATCTCGGAGCCCTCAACAGCTACATCAGCATGGAAGGGATGCTCAAGAAGCGCCACAGTGGTAGTGAATGTAACGTCTGATCTCTCTTTCCTCGTTCTGCAACGGGATTTTCATCCCTCTCGTGGCGGCTTCTCTCCCTCATTCAAATCTTTCCGACGTCCCTCCTCATCAAACTTCCGCTGAAAATTTCCCCGAACGATGGCGAAAGTAATCCACGCAAACACGATCATCGCCACTATGTAAAGAATATCCCCGATCTTCATGCTCCTCCCCCGTCACTCATCCAAAATCCATCATTCAAAATCCAAAATCCTCACTCCCCCGTTCTGCCTTACCCCTTCGTAGGCGATAACCCCCACGGCTACAGAAAGGTTGAGACTTCTGCCCTGCGGTCCCATCGGAATTGTCACACAATTTTCGGGATGTTTCCGCAAAAGTGTTTCGGGGAGTCCCGACGTTTCCGAACCGAAGAGTAACCAGTCTCCGGGTCGATAGCTTGCCTCCCAGTAGGGACGGGTCGTTTT
This sequence comes from Nitratifractor sp., assembly GCA_015486995.1. Lineage (GTDB taxonomy): Bacteria > Campylobacterota > Campylobacteria > Campylobacterales > Sulfurovaceae > Nitratifractor. The sequence continues at coordinate 2,463 of WFQO01000051.1, forward strand.
GGTCGTCGCCAGGTGAGAGCGTTCGGTGACCGGATGGATCTGCAAAAACGCCTCCAGAGAATCCCAAACGGTCAAATCCAATTCTTTCCAGTAATCCAGTCCCGCGCGACGGACCGCTTTTTCGCCGATATCAAAGCCCAGGGGCTTGATCAGATGCAGCCGTGCCCCCAGGTTGACACAAAGCCGTCCGATATTGCCGGTGTTGGGAGGGATCTGGGGGGAGACGAGGACAATATTGAACATCAAAAGACGATCGTTTTGTTCCCGTGAATGAAAACCCGGTCGTCGAGGACCAGATTGAGCGCCCGGGAGAGGACGACCTTTTCCACATCCCGGCCGGCACGCTGCATATCCTTCCAGTCGAAGCGGTGGTTGACGGGGATGACATCCTGGGCGATGATGGGCCCCTCGTCCAGATCGTCGGTGACGAAATGGGCGGTGGCTCCGATGATCTTGACCCCCCGCTCGTAAGCCTGCTTGTAAGGGTTGGCCCCGACGAAAGCGGGGAGAAAGGAGTGGTGGATGTTGAGGATCCGGCCCGGATAGTTCGCGACGAAACCGGCGGTGAGGATCCGCATATATTTGGCCAGGACGATGTAGTCGAGCTCGTACTTTTCCAGTTCCGCCAGGATACGGGCTTCGTGCTCCTCCCGGCTGAGCCCCTCGGCGGGGATATGGACGAAGGGAATCTCGAAGCGTTCCACCAGATCCCGCAGGACATCACGGTTGGCGATCACCGCTTCGATCTCCGCCTCCAGTTCCCCGTCGGCATGTCGGATCAGGATGTCCCCCAGCGCATGCGACTCTTTGGTCGCCATCAGTACGATCTTCTTACGCCGGGGAGTGATGACCCGCACGTTGGCTCCTGTAGGCATCACTTCGTGCAGATCCCGCTCCAGAGCCTGCTCGTCGAAGTCCCCCGTCACCACGGTCCGCATAAAGAATTTCCCGGCCTCTTTATCGACAAACTCCCGGTTGCTGTCGATGTTGAGTCCATAATCGTAAAGCACTTTGGAGACCCGATAGACCAAGCCCCGTTCGTCCTTACTGTCGATCAATACTCTCGCCCGTTGCGCCATCGCCTATTCCTATCGAAAAATTTGAACGCATTATATCCAAGCCGTGTCGGTATATTATGTTAGAATCCGCCCAAAGTAAAAGGGGTTGACAAACTTTGGATCGGGCGACGGAGATTCTCAATCAAAAGGGCAAACTACTCACCGAAATCTATTTCGAGCTCCAGCGCCATTACGAAGAGCGCTACGGCCCCGACGCCCTGGTCTTCATCGAAGTGGGTAACTTCTTCGAAGTTTACGAGGTCAACAACGAAGAGCTCAAGATCGGCAAAGCCAAAGAGATCGCCGAGTTCCTCAATATCCAGCTGACGCGCAAAAACAAAACCATACTGGAAAACTCCGTCACCAACCCCCTGATGGCCGGGGTCCCCACTATCAGCCTGGAGCGCTACCTCTCCCGACTGGTCCAGAGCCGCAAATACACCGTTATTCTGGTGCGTCAAAAGGGTACACCCCCCAAGGTCAAACGCTACATCGGCAACATCATCTCCCCCGGCACCAACTTTGACTACCAGAACGACGCCAAAGAGAACAACATCGTCTCGATCCTCGTGGACGAGAACCGAGGAATCTATTCGGTAGGCTATGCCGCCATCGACGTCACCACCGGCAAAACCCTGGTCAACGAGATTCACTCCACCCGGGACGACCGAACCTTCGCCCTGGACGAGCTTTTCAATCTGCTGCAAAGCTACCACAGCTCTGAGGTAATCGTAACCCTGGCCAACAAAGAGATCGATCCCGAATGGCTGCTAAACTATCTGGAGATCAAAAATCTTCCCCATAGCTTCAACGAGTCCCATCCTCGCATCGCCTATCAGAACGAACTCTTCGCCCGAGTCTTCGAGATCCGCTCTTTACTCAGCCCCATCGAGTATCTGGATCTGGAGCGCTATCCCCTGACCACCGAAGCCCTGGCGATCCTCATCGATTTCATTATCGAACACGACGAACACCTCATCGAAAAGATGAACCGCCCCCAGTTTCTGGGGAACAACCGCTACCTTTACCTGGGCAACAACGCCCTGGAACAACTGGGGGTCATCAGTCGGGATTCCTCCGAGGTGACACTGCTGGAGCTCATCGATCGCAGCTCCACGGCTTTCGGCAAACGACTCCTCAAAGAGCGACTCCTCAATCCCGTCTGTGATCCGGAGATCCTCAACGCCCGTTACGACCTGAGCGAACGGGTCACGCCACGCAGCGAACAGTTCGCCACCCGCCTCAAGCAGATCTACGACCTGGAGCGCCTGACACGACGGATCAAACTGCGTCGCCTCCATCCGGTGGAGCTTACCTATGTGGCCATGTCCATGGAGGGGATAGCGGGGCTTTTTGCCCTCTGCCGGGAGTCGGGGATCGAAGTGGACGCGGCATTAGAGAGCGAGAGCCGAGAGTTCTCTCGCTATCTAGAGCAGAGCTTCGATCTGGAACGCTGCGCCCGCTTCCGCCTGGATCAGATCGACGACAATATCTTCCGTCAAGGGGTCCACCCCGCCATCGATACGCTGGCTCAGGAGCAGGAGCGGGAGATGGAGAAACTCCGCACCGTCGCCCGGCACATCGAGGGACTTTTCGACCGTGACAGGCTCCTCTCCGCCACTGGCGGGGTGGTCCAGATCGGTTATCTCGAGAGCGAAGGCTACCACCTGGTGCTGACCAAAAGCCGTTTCAACCAGATCGAGAAAGCTCTCAAAGAGAGTTATGTCACTTTAGAGGGGGAGCATATCTTCCTGCGGGATTTCCGTTTCAAGATCCTCAAAAGCGTGGTCAAGATCCATGCCCCCGCCTTCGAGGAGATCACCAAGCGAGTCGAATCGGCCCGGGTCAAGCTGGTGGCCCTGGTCAAAGAGCGCTATCAGCTCAGTCTCGAAGAGATCGAACGGCGACATTCGTTGCTTCTGGAGCGTCTGGTCGCCTTCATCGCCGATATCGACGTGGCCGTCAGCAACGCTCGCTGCACCCGCTGGATGCATTTAAGCCGCCCGATCCTGGAAGAGGGAAACTTTTTCGAAGCCGTCGCCCTCCGTCACCCCATCATCGAAGCCAACGAAAAGCACGGCATCTACATCCCCAACGACGTTTACCTGGGAGAACCTAACGACACGGCTCACGATCACATCATGCTGGATGCAAGCGGGGGCGAAGAGGTCCGGGGGGTCCTGCTCTACGGGATCAACTCCAGCGGCAAATCCTCCCTGATGAAGAGTGTGGGCCTGGCGGTCATCCTGGCCCAGGCGGGCTTTTTCGTTCCGGCGGTGGAACTGCGGATGGGAGTCTTCCGCAAACTCTTCACCCGGATCGTCAGCCGAGACAACCTCTACAAAGGCTTAAGCACCTTTAGTGTGGAGATGCTGGAGCTCAAAAACATCTTCAACCGGGCCGACGAGCGCTCCATCGTCCTGGGCGACGAGATCAGCCAGGGCACGGAAACCCTCTCGGCCCTGGCCATCGTCAGCAGCGCCATTTTGCGTCTGGAGGAGTTGGGGGCCCGTTTCATTTTTGCCAGCCATCTGCACCAGCTGGCAGAGGTGGAAGCGGTCCGCACGCTCAAACATCTAATCTTCCTCCATCTGGGGGTGCGCTACGATGCTACGACGGATCGCCTCATCTACGACCGCAATCTCAAGATCGGCCTGGGTGACTCCCTTTACGGCCTGGAGTTCGCCCGCAGCCTCCATATGGACGAGACTTTTCTACGCCGGGCCGAAGAGATCCGTGAATCTCTCGTGTACGGAGGCAGTGAACTCAAAACCCTCAAAAAGAAAAAACGCAGCCGCTACCACAAAGAGCTCTTCGTTACCCGCTGTGCCCTCTGCGATGCCCCTGTCGAAGAAATTCATCACATCACTCCCCAACATCTGGCCGACGATGCCGGCAACATCGGTCATTTTCACAAAAACCACCGCTACAACCTAATTCCCCTGTGCAAAAAACACCACGAAATGGTCCACCGAGGCGAAATCGTCATTAGCGGTTTTGTCATGACCAGCGAAGGACTGCAACTGCATTATGAAGAAAAAAGCGGGGACTGATATCCCCGAGTCACTGGTCATTGGTTATTAGGGTAGAGAGATTCAAAAATGTCGTGCTATGTGTTACGGCTACAACTTCTCAACGCATCCCCTCGGTTCCTCATTCCTCACTCCTCATTCCTCATTCGTTCTTCCATTTTCCATCTTCAATTCTCAATTCTCCATCCTCAATTCTCAAACCCCCCTCTCAGCCCCCTTTCGATACACTATCTATCGATTTTTCCGGGAGAGTCCCGGGACCTTTATATTTGGAGTGTAAGTATGACTGAAGCGAAATATATCTGGATGGACGGTGAACTGGTTCCTTGGCAAGATGCCAAAGTCCACGTTCTGACCCATACCCTGCACTACGGCAATGCCGTTTTTGAAGGGACACGTGCCTATCAGACGGCTGACGGGCTGGCGATCTTCCGGCTGGAGGATCACTGCCGCCGTCTCTACAACAGTGCCAAGATCGTCGCCATCGAGCCCAACCTCGACTACGAAACGGTCAAGCAGGCCCATGTCGACCTGCTGCGGGCCAATGAATTTAGCGGCAACGTCTACATCCGCCCCCTGATCTACCTGGGCTACGGTGTCATGGGACTCTACCACAAGCATGCCCCCGTCCAAACGATGATCGCCGCCTGGGAATGGGGTGCCTATCTGGGGGAAGAGGGGCTGGAGAACGGCATCAAAGTCTGTACCTCCTCCATCACCCGCAACCCCAACCGCTCCACCTTCGGCAAAGCCAAAGCGGCCGCCAACTACCTCAACAGCCAGATGGCCAAGTACGAAGCGATCGAAAACGGTTTCGAAGAGGCGCTGATGCTCGATGAAAACGGTTTTGCCGCCGAAGGAACCGGTGAATGCCTCTTCATCGTCCGGGGCGGCAATCTGATCACCCCACCCAACGACAACTCTCTGGAATCCATCACCCAGGCGACGGTTCTGGAGCTGGCCCGGGATATGGGGATCACGATCGAACGGCGCAACATCACCCGCGACGAGATCTATATCGCCGACGAAGCCTTCTTCACCGGGACCGCCGCCGAACTGACCCCCATCAACTCCCTGGATCACCGTGTCATCGGCAACGGCCGCCGCGGCCCGGTGACGCAAAAGCTCCAGAGTGCCTATTTCGACGTAGTCTACGGACGCAACGAAAAATACAGACACCATCTGACTTTCATTTAAATGAAAGTCAGATGGTGTCGTGAAGAATGAAGAGTGGATAATTAACTAAATCCGAAGGATTTCCATGCCCGCCGATATGAACGACTACTTCAAAAAACGCAAACCCTCCACGCCGGAACCCGATTCCAACGGTTCCGGCAACGATAACGGAGGTATCGACTACGAAAGTCCCTTCGGTGGAAACAACAACAAAGCCCTCGCCATCGTCGTCGTGCTCGTCGCTCTGGTCCTCGGCTTTTTCGTCCTCAAGCCCTACACCATCATCAACTCCGGAGAGGTGGGGATCAAGGTCGTCACCGGTAAATTTTCGGAAAAGCCTCTGAAACCCGGTCTGCACTTCTACCTTCCCTTCTTCGAAAAGATCATCCCGGTCAATACGCGAGTGCGGATGATCACCTACAGCAATACCGAAAAGAACGAAATCGGCGATACGGGCTACCGAGGCTTCGAAGGGGGTCTGCGCCACAATCCGGCGATCCAGGTCCTGGACAAGCGGGGGCTCACCGTCTACATTGACCTGGCGGTACAGTACCGCCTCCGTCCCGAATCCGCCCCCCAGACGATCGAAAAATGGGGCACCAGCTGGGAGGAGAAGATCATCAACTCCAAAGTCCGCGAAGTGGTCCGCGACGTAATCGGCCGCTACCCCGCCGAGCAGCTCCCCGAGATGCGTAACGAAATCGCCAAAGCGATCCAGACCAAGATCAAAGAGGCGATCGACAGCCTCCCCGGCAAACCCGTCATCCTCACCTCCGTCGAACTGCGCACCATCGACCTGCCCAAGAAGATCAAAGAGCAGATCGAGCGGGTGCAGATCGCCAAACAGGAGGTCACGATCGCCGAGCAGATGAAAGAGAAAGCCAAGCAGGACGCCCTGCGCAAAGCCGAGATCGCCCGGGGTGAAGCCCAGAAGAAACGGATCGAAGCCCAGGGAGAAGCCGACAAGATCAGCATCGAAGCCGGGGCCCAGGCCAAAGCCAACAAATTGATCTCCCAATCCCTGACCCCCGCCCTCCTCCGCCTGGAGCAGATCAAAACCCAAAAAGCTTTCAACGAGGCTCTCAGAGTCAACAAAGATGCCAAAATCTTCCTCACCCCCGGCGGCGCCGTCCCCAACATCTGGGTCGACACCAAGGGGCGGGAGCAGAAGACGGTATCGACACAACAATAAATCAGTGCGTAGTTTGTAGTGTGTAGTGCGTAGAATTCTCATGTTTTCAATGAATCCCTTTTCTACCCACTACTCACTACCCACTACCCACTGATGATTTCGGAGAATTCATCATGAACATCGACTGGAACAAAACCCCCCTCGTCCCCGCCATCGCCCAATCGGCGGAAACGGGCGACGTACTGATGCTGGCCTATATGAACGAAGAGGCTTACCGCTTGACCCTGGAGACGGGCTATGCCCATTACTTCAGCCGCTCCAAGCAACGGATCTGGAAAAAAGGCGAAAGCTCCGGGCATATCCAAAAGGTCCTGGATATGCTGATCGACTGCGATGCCGACACGATCCTGCTCAAAGTCGAGCAAAAAGGGGTCGCCTGCCACACTGGCCGCCCCAGCTGCTTTTTCACCTCCGTCACCCGGGACAAAATCATCGCCGACAAAGCCGTCGACACCGAAGCGCTCTACGGCGTCGTCGACACCCTCTACCACACGATTCTGGAGCGCAAAAACTCCGGCACAGAGAAATCCTGGACCCGCAAGCTCCTAGGCGACAAAGAGCTGCTGCTCAGTAAAATCCGCGAAGAGGCCGACGAATTGGCCGTCGCCATCGACCGCGAAAGCGACGAGCAGGTGATCTACGAAGCCGCCGATCTGCTCTACCACTCTCTTGTCGGCCTGGGCTATCGGGAGATCTCCCCGGATCGGGTCAAGCAGGAGTTGGCCCGGCGTTTCGGGATGAGCGGGATTGAAGAGAAAGAGGCCCGAAAAAAGTAATTTTTCGGACCTCTTTCGTCATTGGTCATTGGTCATTGGTCATTTTTCGCCCGTCTGGCGCAGTCATTGGGGACGATCCTAAGAGGAAAATGACAAGGACGGATAGAACTACGCCTCGCATGGCACACTCGGAAAGACGACAGTGCCTCGCGTTTTCTTTTTCTTTGCTTCGTTTCTCTTTTCTTTGTCGCGAAACAAAGAAAAAGAAATGAAGAGAAAGCCCAAAAAGCCTATAAAGTTTCAATTACAAATCAAAAGATGTCAGGAATATCTCTCGTGAAGCCCCAAGCAACCCTTTTTCTTTTTGCAATACTCTTCACCGTTCTCCTGAACGCCCGGGAAACTTTCCACCCCTCCCAACTCAAAGAGATCGAATCCGACGATCGTAACGTCACCCACAATCGATTCGGACCGAAATCGGAGGTTCGGGCACTCTACCTCAACCGCCACACCGCCAAACCGAGCACCCCCCAGTTCAAAAATGCACTGCGCATCCTCGAAGCAACGCCGATGAACGCCCTGATCATCGATATGAAAAACGTCAAAGGAGACCTGACATACCGCAGCAAACTCGAAGAGCCCCGACGCATCCACGCCTCGAAATTCGCTACGATCGACGATATCCGCTCCTACATCCAGGCCCTCAAATCCCAAGGAATCTACCTCATCGCCCGTCTCGCCGTCTTCAAAGACCGGCGTCAGGCACGGGCCTTTCCCTCCCGGGCGGTACACACTCCCGGAGGAAGTCTCTGGCGGGATCGGCACGGCGAGAGCTGGGTCGATCCTTTTGACCCCGAGGCACGGCAATACACCCTCGACATCGCCGAAGAGGTGGCCCGTCTCGGCTTCGACGAGATCAACTTCGACTACATCCGTTTTCCCGCCCATCGCGGACTGCGTTACGATCGGCCCGATACCCGAAACAATCGCGTTGATGCCATCGATACCTTTTTGCGTGAGGCCCAGACCCGCCTTCATCCCCTCGGCGTCAAAGTCTCTGTGGATATTTTCGGCTATGTCCTCTGGAACCGCACCGATACCCGTATCGGCCAAATCCTGGAAAAGATGGCCCCCTATGTCGACTACCTCTGTCCGATGCTCTACCCTTCGGGCTTCAGCCGCGGCAGCGTCGCCTTCGCCGATCCGGCGGCCCACCCCTACGAGATCGTGCGCATCAGTCTCCAAAAAGGGATCGCCCGGGGCATTCCCGCCGAAAAATTCCGCCCCTGGCTCCAGGCATTCCGCGATTACGCCTACAACCGACTCCTCTACCGGGAGCGGGAGATCGCCGCACAGATCCGCGCCGCCGAATCCCTGGGAAGCTCGGGGTGGCTGCTCTGGCACCCCTCCAGCCGCTTTGGCTACGTCACCCCCGGAACTTTCGCTCTGGCCGCCGGCGCGCAGGTGGAAGCTCCCTCGAAGAGTGCCGGGCGGACTTTTCATCGACATCACAGACATACCCGCCGGCCCCATCCCCGGCGGACAAGGCAACATAAAGCTCTTCAAAAGCCCCTCGATATTCTAAGGAGCCGGTAGATGGACAGATACCGCATAAACAATCTCAAAAACGCCCTGCACGGCTTCTTCCTCTCCGTCGCCACCACCGTCGCCGAACCCAGCACCATTTTGCCGCTGATCGTGCACCACTTCAGCTCCAACCTGGCCCTGGTGGGACTCTTCGCTTCCCTGCTGCGCGGCGGCGCCATCGCCGTCCAGCTCGTCGCCGCCTTTTATGCCCAGAGCTACACCCGGGTGATGCCCCTGATGCGGCTGGTTTTCCTCTTCCGTTTTCTCTTTTGGTTTCTCATCGGTGCGGCGATCCACTTCGTCGGCGACCGCAACCCCACCCTCACCCTCTGGCTCATCGGAATCGGGCTCTTCGGTTTCAGTTTCGTCGCCGGCTTCGGAGGGATCTATTTCAAAGAGATCATCGCCAAAGTCTTCGACCGCAGCCAACGGGGCCGCACCATGGCCAACCGTCAGCTCTGGTCCTCGGTGGGGGCGATCCTCAGCGGCGGAATCGCCGGCTGGGTCCTGGAGCGTTTCGAGGCTCCCGAAAGCTACGCGATGCTTTTTATGCTCAGCGCTTTCCTGATGGCTCTGGGGTTGGCCGCCTTCGCCGGCATCGACGAGCCGCCCAAAGAGCGGGTCAGCCGCCGGGAGGAGAGCTTTGTACATTTCCTGCACAACGCCTGGGGTATCCTGCGCAGCGACGAGCGCCTGCGTATCCAGATCGGCGCCTCTCTGATGGGCTACTCCTTCCTCCTCGCCATGCCCTTCGTCATCCTCCAGGCCAAAGAGACGATCCATC
>WFQO01000052.1 GCA_015486995.1 Nitratifractor sp.
CCCGAAATTTCCCCCGTCATATAGTGCTCTTTGGCGGCATATTCGAACTGCCGCCCCAGCGTCATCAACTCATATAGCTCTTCGGCTTTCAGTTTGTCCATAACCGTTCCTTTTACAAAATTTATTTCGCCCCGAACTCATCCAGCGCCTCGATCACCGGCGTCATATACATCAGCGCCGGGCCGCCGTGCATCAGCACCGCCTGCATCGCCGCATCGATGATCTCGGCTCGACTCGCGCCGCTATCCATCGCCCCTTTGGTGTGCAAAGCGATGCACCATTCGCACTGTGCCGCCACGGCAAGTCCCAAATTGATTAGCTCTTTGCTTTTGCGATCCAGGGCACTCGGTTTTTCCACCGTCGCCATAAAAGCATCGAAAGCATCGATCTGCTCGGGGGCCTCTTTTTTTAGATCGCCGATCAGTTTCTTGATCTCTTCCAATTTTTTCGTATAGGTTCCCATTTTTTTCCTCCATAAGCATTGATGTGTCTATGATAACATCTTCTTTTCCTTCAATGTCAATGTTTCATCAAAGGTATAAAGAATCGGACGTCCTGTCGGGATCTCGACCTTGACGATCTCCTCAGGGCTGAGGTTTTCGATCGCCATCGTCAAGGCCCGCAGCGAATTGCCGTGCGCGCTGACCAGAACCGTTTTGCCGCGCGCCAGCTCCGGTGCGATCGCTTCGTAGAAATAGTTCAGCGCCCTTTTGCGGGTATCCTTGAGTGATTCGCTGCGAGGGAGCGCTTTGGGATCGATGAGGCGAAACTTCGGGTCGTTTTCGGGCAGTCTGGGGTCCCCGTCGGGCAGCGGCGGCGGTGGAGTGTCGTAGCCCCGGCGCACGGCGACGAAAGCCTCCTCGCCCACTTCGGCTTTGACCTCATCCTTGTTGCGCTGCTGCCAGGCGCCGTAGTGGCGTTCGTTGAGTTTCCAGGATTTGATGCAGTCGATCTGCTCCCAATCCATCTCCCTCAACGCCAACTGGGCGGTGTGGATCGCCCGCTTGAGCCAGGAGGTGAAGCAAAGCTCGGGATAGATCCCCTCAGCTTTGAGTAGCTGCCCCGCCCCTTTCGCTTCGGCGATCCCTTTTTCGCTCAACTCCACATCGGTCCATCCGGTGAAGATATTTTGTTTGTTATAGACGCTCTGCCCGTGTCGTAAAAGAATCAGTTTTCCCATGTCTGCACCTTTTTTGAAATCGGTAGATAGAACTCTTTCATATAGTCATTCATCATCCGGCGCCCGCCGAATTGCGGCGCGACGCTTCGGATCGATTCGCGCATCCTGGCTAGCCATCCCGCCGGGCGTTTGTGCTCATCGAGCGTGTAGTAGAGGGGGACAATCTCCTCTTCGAGGAGTTTGTAGAGCGATTCGGCATCGGCCGCGTCGTCCGAGCTCTCTCCCCCGATCGCCCAGCCGTTTTTGCCGTTGTAGCCTTCGGGCCACCAGCCGTCCAGAGTCGAGCAGTGCAGCGTGCCGTTGACCGACGCTTTCATCCCACTGGTCCCGCAGGCCTCCATCGGGATCTGGGGATTGTTGAGCCAGACGTCACAACCGCGTACCAGATATTTGGCCGTCTCCTCGCCGTAATCCTCGACGAAAGCGATCCGCCCCCGGAAGCGGCGATCCTGACAAGTCTTGAAGATCCGCTGGATGATCTGCTTGCCGGGATTGTCCGCGGGGTGGGCTTTGCCGGCGAAGACGATCTGCACGGGACGCGCGTAGTTGTTGACGATCTTCTCCAGGCGATCCAGATCGTGGAGGATCAGCTCGGGGCGCTTGTAGGAGGTCATCCGGCGGGCGAAACCGATGGTGAGGACATCGGGATCGAGCATCACCCCTTCGGCCATCGCCACCATCGGGTCGATCCCCTCGTCGGCCCATTTGCGCCGGACCCGCTCACGGATGAAGTTGACCATCCGCACCTTGTAGGCGTAGTGCAGATTCCAGAGCTTCTCGTCCTCCAACTCTTCGATGCGGGACCAGAGGTCGGGATCGTCCTGGAGAGTGAGCCAATTCTCTCCCAGCAGCCGATCGAGCTCTTCGCTCAACTCGTCCCCCATCCAGGTGGGCAGATGCACGCCGTTGGTGATGCCGACGATCTTCCGCTTCCCCTCGGGTTCCTGAGCGAAGACACTCTTCCAGATCTGCCGGGTCACTTCGCAGTGTTTTTTGCTCACGGCGTTGCGCTGATCGCAGAGCCGCAGCCCCAGGACCGTCATATTGAAGCCCGCCTGGGGTGCGTCGGGGTTGAGGCCGAAGCTCATGAAGCGCTCCCGGTCCATCCCGAGCCGCTGCCAATACTCCCCGAAATAATGACTCATCATATCGAAGCTGTAGACGTCGGTGGCCGCCTGCAGAGGCGTGTGGGTCGTGAAGACCGAGCTCGCCTGGACCCGTGCGATCGCCTCATCGAGGGAGAGCTTCTTCTCTTCCATAAAGAAGCGGATCCGCTCGAAGAGGGCAAAGGCCGGATGCCCTTCGTTCAGGTGCAGGATCGAGTAGCGGATCCCCAGGACCTCCAGGACCCGGTAGCCTCCGATACCCAGCACGATCTGCTGGCGCAGGCGCTGGTTCATATCCGGGGTGTAGAGGTGGGAGCTGATCTGCCGGTCCCAAGGGTCGTTCTGCTCGATGTCGGTATCGAGCAGATAGAGCGTCACTCGCCCGACGTTGATCTTCCAGACCGCCGTGTAAACCGCCGGATCGATGAAGGGGACCTGAATTACCAGGTGATTGCCGTTCTCGTCGAGCACCCGCTCGATGGGGGCGGTGTCTTTGTCGATCGTTTCGTTGGCGCCGTTTTGCCAACCGTCGCTGCCGATGACCTGGCGCACATAGCCCTGGGGATACATAAACCCTACGCCGACCATCGGCAGCCCCATATCGCTGGACTCCTTGAGGATATCCCCGGCGAGGAAACCCAGCCCCCCCGAATAGATCGGCACCGAGTGGTGCAGGCCGAACTCCGCGCAGAAGTAAGCGATGGGAAGGGGCTCCTCGTCGCCGGCGACTGTCTTGTCGTCGATGTAAGCTTTGAAAACGGCGTAGACGTAGCGGTACTCCCGCATAAAAGTTTCGTTCTGCGGCAACGCGGCCAGCGCCTCGTCTCCCAGGCTCTTGAGAAAACGGATCGGATTGTGGCCGCTCTCTTTCCAAAGATAGGGGTTGATGAGACGGAAGAGGTTTTTCCCCCGGGGATTCCAGGTCCACCAGAGGTTCAGGGCGATCTCCCCCACTCCCTCGATCTCTTTGGGGAGTTGGGGTAGAACAGGGTTGACGGATGGATCGGCGTTGATGACGGGCATCGAAGCTCCTTACGGTTTGGGATGAGCCTTCGAAAAACAAATCGAATGAAATCGCTCGTTCTTCAAAAAGCCCGATGAAGTATTGTAGAGTGAAAAGGTTTCCCAACGGTAAACTCTTTCATTCCGGATACGAAGCTTTTCGCTATCATTTTCAAAGATATGGGTTCAACCAAAATTTTGCAGTAGACAGTGCGTCAGATGTGTCGATGCTCGGTGTGCAAGGATGTCGGAGAGAAGCGCAGGCGCACCTGGAAGGTGCGTTGAGCATTCGCTTCGATCACCCATGCCGCCGATGATCGGCGCAGATGGCGTGCTGGCTAATGCAAATTTTGGGTTCAAGGAGAGAAAAGTGCGAAAAAAAATGGTGTGGGTCATCCTCTGTTTCGCTCTGATCGGCAGACTTCTCGCCGCTGAAATTCCGATAGACAAATCCCTCCTCGACGCCAACGCCAGCCGATACAAGAGAATGCTGGCCACCCTCGAAAAAGCTCCCGACCCCGATCCTCTTCAGGCTTCCCTCCAAAAGGCGCTGCTCAATCGCCTGATCGCTCTGAGCCAAACAGACACTCTTTCCCGGAACGATCCGCTTCTTCGTCTGTTGAGGATGCACCCCCGTCGCCTCGATGAATTTCGCCAGCTCTTCGAAGCGATACTGGCAGGGCAAGAGCGGCTCCTGGCTCTCCAAAAAGAGATCCGACGGCGCAAGGGAGAACTCGCTGAACTTGCCGAGGAGCTGAAAAAACCGGAAAAATACAAACGTGATCCAAAGACACTCCGTCTCCAGTATCTCTACACTTATCGTCTTCTCCAGCAGAAGAAGCGGGAACTTCATGCTCTCGAAACGGTACTTGACGGCCTCTCAGGCCGCATCCTGAAATCACTCAAATACCTGCGCTTCGACCCCAAAAGCCTCGAAAAAGAGATCGCCCGTAACGACGAACGCCTCCTGGCGCTTCAACGCAGTACCAAAGACCTGGAACTCGAACGCGAACGCCTCCGCCTTAGCGGCTACAAGGGAAAAGAACTGCAGCAGGTTCTTCGGGGGATCC
>WFQO01000053.1 GCA_015486995.1 Nitratifractor sp.
CGTCACCGGCCACCCGCCAGAAGGCGCAGGCGGGTTTATGGCCGATGAGCATCACGCGGATGTCCGCCCGCAGGGGAATGCACTCCTGGATGTACATCGGCATATACTTCTTCTCGTCGAAGAGCTTTTTGGCCTCCTCTTTGCTTTTGACCTTGTGAACATAGTAGCCGCCGTAGTTGGAGGGTCCGTAGCTGCGTTTGACGATGATCGGGTAGTCGCACTTTTCGAGGTAGGCGTAGCCCTCGTCCCGGTCGTAGAAGATGTGGGTTTCAGGGTGGGAGAGATTGTGTTTCTCACAAAAGAGGGTCACGTTCTCTTTCGACTTGTTGGCAAACTGCGTCTCCAACGAGGGAACGAAACGCACGTGAGGCAGCGCTTTGGCGATCTCCCGAAAGGTTTCGTAGGCGGTCGCGGGGATGTTGCCGACGAGGATATCGATCTTCTTGCGTTTGACCTCTTCGATGAAGCGATCCTTATCGTTGCCCCAGTGGTAGACGACGGTTTCGATCTTCTCGGGCCACCCTTTGAAATTCGAGCGGTCAAAGAAGCGCAAAACGTAGTCGAGATAGAGCAGTCCGATCTTGGGGAGTTTTTCTTTTTTCTTTTTTTTGGCCATTGGTTTGTCCTGTTCCTTTTGAATGTGAAGATAAAATGTTTTGAATGTCAGAGCGCTTTTTCGGCGCTTTTCCTGTCGAGAATTTCGACCACCTTTTCGATCTTGCGATCATTGAAATCGAGCCCCTCTTTCTCCTGCTCGGGGGTGGCGTAGGCGGGAATACCGTTGACCTCCAGGACGACGTACTCCTCGTGCTCCCGATCATAGATGATGTCCACACCGGCAATCTCCAGACCCGTCACCGCCGCCGCTCTTTGAGCCAGTTCGATCACTTCGGGTTCGGGATCGCGCAAAAAGACACTGCCGCCGCTCGTGATGTTGGTGCGCCAGTCGCTGCCTCCGGCTCTGCGGCCGTAACAGCCGATGTATTCTCCGTCGACGATATCGACGCGGTAGTCGGTCTTGTCGTAATCGACAAAGCGCTCCACGTAGAAGAAACGCAGATCCATCTGGTTGAGAAAGGGCATCAGCATATCCAGGGTTTCGCGCGAATCGATCTTGGTCAGGCCCACACCGCCCCAGCCGTCGGTCGGCTTGTAGACCATCTGATTCCACTCCTCCATAAACTGCCGCAGCCGGTCGGCATCGTCCCGGTGGCAGAGGCGAAACTCCGGGGTCGGAACCCCGTGATTGCGCAGCAGATAGGCGGTCTGAAATTTGTCCTCCGTCAGGGCAAAGGAGCGATAATTGTTGACACAGGGAACGATGCGGTCCAACGCTTCATACAGGTACATTTGATACTGCGTCTGCTCCCCGGCGTTGTAGCTGTAGAAGGCGTCGAGCTCCTCCATCACGATCGTCTCTCCCTTGCGGTCACGGCAGAGGATCCGTCCGTTCTCGACGTAGGCGTGACGGAGGTTGAGCCCGGTGACGGTATCGATCCCCCGTTCGGCCAACTTGGCTACGATTTTGGCTTCGATGATGTCTCCGCCGCCGTTTTGGTAAAGCCAGATTCCCACTTTACGTTTGCTCATACGATGCTTCCTTTCTCCTGATGATGGGCCAGCACGGTACTCATCAGCCCGATCCGCTCCTCGAAACTCTTTTTCAGTGCCCGTTCCTTGTCGGTATGGTCTCCGTCTCCGTAGGGGCCCAGGCCGTCGAGGGTCAGTGTCCCGGCCGAGGCGACGAGATTGGCGTCGCTGACCCCGCCCCGCTTCTCGGTCGGCAGACTCTGGCCGCTGAGGCGTTCCATCGCCCGGATCAGCTCCTCCTGCCGGGGCTCGGGCTCCATCACGTCGCGCTGGATGCGCCCGGAAAGCCGCGAACGGGTTCCGGCCACGTAGGCTTCCGCCGTGATCCGCTCCAACGCCTCCAGCAGGCGCTCCCGCTCCGTATGGTCGGCGTAGCGCAACTCCAGCAACAGCCGGGCGCGTGGGCTGATCGTGTTGGCGCCGAGCCCTCCTTCGATCTTTCCGACGTTGACGGTGGTTCCTTTCTCCAGGTCGGTCAAAGCGACGAGTCGCTCCAGCTTGCGGGCCGCTTCGAGGTTGGCGTCGATCCCCCGGGCGTAGCTGGTGCCGGCATGGGCGGCTTTGCCCTCGATCTCGATCTCGAAGGTCCCGATCCCTTTGCGTCCGGTGACGACATTCATCTCCGGCCCTGCCGCCTCGAAAACGAAACAGGTATCGTAGTCCCGGGCCAACTCGCCCGTCAGTGTCCGCGAATCGTCACTGCCGGTCTCTTCGTCACTGACGAAAAGGACGTCGATATTACGAATCTCACCAAAATGCCGATGCAGCTGCCGCAGCGCCTCGACGGCGACGACATTGCCGCCTTTCATATCGCAGACGCCCGGCCCGTAGACCCACTCGTCGTCTTCGCGAAAGCCTTCGAAAGTTCCGGGAGGAAAGACCGTATCGAGATGCCCCAGCAACAGGATCCGCTCCCCCCTCCCCCGCGGGGAACGGAAATGCAGATGGTCACCGATCAACTCCCTCGGATGCACTTCGGTTTCGTAGCCAAGCTCCTCCAGCCATCGGCGGAAAACCCGTCCGACCGCATCAACCCCCTCTTTGTTCGCGGTGTGGGAGTTGATCGCTACCACCTCCCGAAGATCGTCGATCCACTCCGCCATTCCCCTCCTCCGTTTTCGCTTAAACGGTCTGGAAGAGCGAATTGACGCTCTCGTTATTCCAGACGCGGCGGATCACTTCTCCCAGCATCGCAGCGGTGCTCAGGACTTTGATCTTTTCACACTGGGCTTTGAGAGGGATGGAGTCCGAGACGATAAGCTCATCGAGTTCGCCGTCGCGGATCCTCTCGATGGCGGGGCCGGAAAGGACCGGATGGGTGCAGCAGGCCATGACGCTCGTGGCTCCGGCGGCTTTGAGCGCTGCGGCGCCCTTGACCATCGTACCGGCCGTATCGATCATATCGTCGATGAGGATAACGTCTTTGCCCTCCACATCTCCGATGATATTCATCACCTCGGCGACGTTGGCTTTCTCCCGCCGCTTGTCGACGATGACCATATCGAGGCCGAGGCGGCTGGCGAAATAGCGCGCCCGCGCCACGCCCCCGATGTCGGGAGAGGCGATGACGGGGTTGGGGAAATTCTTGGCTTTGATGTAGTCGAGGAAGAGAATCGCGCCGTAGAGGTTGTCGACCGGAATGTCGAAAAAGCCCTGGATCTGCGATGCGTGCAGATCGACGGTAACGACGCGGGTGATCCCGGCCGCTTCCATCATATCCGCCACAAGTTTGGCGGTGATGGGCACGCGGGGTGCCGCTTTGCGGTCCTGGCGCGCGTAGCCGTAATAGGGAACCACCGCGGTGATCGAGCGGGCCGAGGAGCGCTTGAGCGCGTCGGTCATGATCAGTAGCTCCATCAGGTTGGCGTTGGCCGGGGCGCAGGTCGGCTGGATGATGAAGATATCCTTCCCTCGGACACTTTCGGCGATCTGGACGAAAATCTCTCCGTCGGAAAAACGGTTGATCGTCGCACCGGAGAGGGGCATCTCCAGATAGTTGGCGATCTCCTGGGCCAGTTTGGGATTGGCGGTCCCGGAAAAGAGCATATAGTTACTCATCGTGCATTAAACCTTTCTGCAATGTAATCGTGAAACGAATGAATTATTTTACTCCAAGATTGATAAAGGGGGCATTGAATCGAAAGATTTCAACAAACATCCGAAAGCTTCCTCTTCATTGCAACTCCGGTAGCATCTCTCCCTCTCCGACTTCACTACAATTCACTCAACAAAACATCAAAAAGGAGCATCAACCATGCTGATCAAAAAAGAACACGCCATCGCCCTCTACAATGTCCTGGGTGAAGAGAACAAAGGCGCCCATTGCCAAATCTCCGTCGCCGCCGAGCGGGAACCCTACAACGAACTCAATCTGGCCAACCTGCTGGAGATCGGCAGCAGTCGGGTGGAGTTTCGCCTCTCCTATTGGGGACGCAATCTGATCCACCTGCTGGATCAGATGGTCAAGGAGGGCAAACTGGACATCCCCGCCAACTGGAAAGAGGGCTACCGCTGGATCGGCAGCGAAGTGATCGCCATGATCGAAGCGGCCATGAAAAACGGCGGATACGTCGGGCCCACCTCCGAGGAGGCTCTCAAAGAGCGGGGCTTCGCCGAAACGGTCCGTGACGAGCACTGCGGCGAATGCGCCAAACTCACCGAAGAGGCCGAAGCTCTGTACGAGATCTATCTGCACAGCCATCCCAAGCTGGAGATCACCAAGGATCTGGCCAACTTTATTGTCTCCATCCCCGAAGGTCCCGCCGAAAAGAACGCCCTGGATTACGAGGGACGCGAAGCGGAGTTGTTGGAGTCGATGCGGCTGTTGAGCTACAGTGTGCCCAACACCGATATTTTCACCCTCAACCGCCTGGGCAAGGCGGTCAAAGAGGCCATCACCCACATGGCCTACCCCTACGATGCGGTCATCAGCGAGGATTATCTCCATGTCCTCTCCCTCTATCTGGACGAGGGCTTCGATGCCCTCAACGACAAAGAAAAGGAGCTCATGGAGACACTGGCTCTCATTGATGCCGACGGCCATCTCCTCAAAGGAGGCGAAGCTCTCGAAGAGGTGCTGCACATCCTGAGAGAGGGAGCCTACTGGCCCGCACGCACCTTCGATCTGGAGGCCCTGGATGTTGAGATTCTCAAAGGCATCGACGAGGCGATGAAACGTCACGAATCCAACCCCGAGGTGTTCCCCACTCCCGAAGAGATCCGCCACTACCTGCTGGATCTGCCGCTCAAAGAGTACAAAGCTCTCAAGGAGCACTACGGACGCCGGCTCAATCAGGATATGGGGTATCAGAAAAAAGAGGAGCTCAAGAAGAAGTTTGCCGAGGCATTGAGCGTCGAAGAGCTCTTCAAGAGCTTCTACGAAAAA
>WFQO01000054.1 GCA_015486995.1 Nitratifractor sp.
AACCCCGCGAGCTCCTCAAGGTCCTTGCCCTCTACAATGACAACATCGACGTCGACGCCATTATGGAGCGTCTGGGAACCAAAGAGAAGAAGACCATCGGCCTCAAACACAAAGTCCCCGTCGACATCACCTATCTCACCGCCTTCATCGACCCCTACGGCTATCTCAATTTCCGCAAGGACATCTACCACTACGACCGATATCAACTGGATAACTACGCCTACAATCCGAACCGAAAAAAAGCGACGACGGGAACAAAAGTTCAGGATATCACGAAGAAAAAATAGAAAAAGGTGAATGGTTTCTCGGAAGGGATTCATATACATTTGTCTTCCGGAAAAAGCCCGCAAGCGGCTTGCAAACAGTGGATGCCCTAGAGAGCTCTCCCTCAATCGGTGCGGTAATAAAGAGGCGGAACCACGTCTGAAGTTGCGAAGGAGGAGAAGATTTTCCGGCCGGATAATCGGCCTCGTTCTTCATCGGGATTTTTGTAACTTCCCGTAAGAAGAATTTTCAGTCTGCCTGGAGGACGGCGCCGCGGCTGGCGTTGGTGACCAATGCACGGTACTGCCGGAGCCAGCGGCTTGCTAGAGCTTTGACTTTGGGCTCAAATTCGGCACGGCGCTTGGCGATCTCTTCGTCGCTGAGCCGGACTTCGAGGATGTATTTGTCGACGTCGAGGTGGATTTCATCTCCGTCCTTGAGTAGGCCGATCATTCCCCCTTCGGCGGCTTCGGGGGAGACGTGACCGATGCTGGCTCCCCGGGTGGCGCCGCTGAAACGTCCGTCAGTGATGAGGGCGACTTTGTCTCCCAACCCCATTCCCATGATCAGACTGGTCGGAGCGAGCATCTCCTGCATACCGGGCCCGCCGCGAGGTCCTTCATAGCGGATGACGACCACATGACCGGGCTTGACTTTCCCGGAGGTGATCCCCTCGATCGCTTCCTGCTGAGAGTCGAAGCAGATCGCCTTGCCGGTGAAGGAGCGCTCCCCGACGATGCCGGCGGTTTTGATAACGGAGCCCTCTTCGGCGAGGTTGCCGAAGAGGATCGCGAGGCCGCCGACCTCGGAGTAGGGGTTTTCGATGGGGTGGATGATTTCGGGATCGAGGATTTTGGCGTCGGCAATCCGCTCAAAAAGGCTCTCTCCCGTGACGGTGAGATTGTCCTGCAAGACATCGTCGCGACGGCGGTGCATCTCGTGCATGACCGCCGAGACGCCGCCGGCGCGGTTGATATCTTCCATATGGACAGTAGTCAGGGAAGGAGAGATCTTGGCGATGTGCGCGACGTGTTTACTGATCTCGTTGATATCGCCGATTTTGAAATCGACATCCGCTTCGTCAGCGATGGCCAGCATATGCAAGACGGTGTTGGTGCTGCCGCCCATCGCCATATCAACGGCGAAGGCGTTGCGGACGGCTTTTTCGTTGAGGATGTTGCGCAGGCGGAATTTCTCGGTCTCCGCTTCGCTTTTGGCGATGTCGCAGATCCGACGTGCCGCTTTGCGGTAGAGTTCCTCCCGCTCCGGCGTCAGTGCGGGGATCGTCCCGTTACCCGGTAGAGCGATACCCATCGCCTCCATCAGCGTATTCATCGAGTTGGCGGTGAACATTCCCGAACAGCTTCCGCCACCGGGGCAGGCGTTGCATTCGAGCTCGGTCAGCGTCCGCTCATCGATCTCGCCCGCTTCGTACTGGCCGACCCCTTCGAAGACGGTTGCCAGGTCGATGGGGGTCCCGTCTTCGAGATGGCCCGCCGCCATCGGCCCGCCACTGACGAAAACGGTCGGGACGTTGACCCGCAGCGCTCCCATGATCATCCCTGGGACGATTTTATCGCAGTTGGGGATGGCGATCATCGCGTCGAGCTTGTGGGCGTTCATCATCGTTTCAACACTGTTGGCGATGATCTCTCGACTGGGGAGTGAGTAGAGCATCCCGTCGTGGCCCATCGCGATCCCGTCGTCGACACCGATCGTGTTGAATTCGAAGGGGACGCAGTCGTTGGCCCGAATCTCCTCTTTGATGATTTTGGCCACTTTGTCCAGGAAAAAGTGGCCGGGGATCATATCGGTATAGGAGTTGGCGACGCCGATGAAAGGCTTGTCGAAGTCCTCCTCTTTGAGGCCTGTGGCCCTTAGCAGACTCCGATGGGGAGCACGATCATATCCTTTTTTGATTTCGTCACTGCGCATAGCGATCCTTTTCATTCGAAAGAAGTATTGAATATCCAGCGATTATAACACAGCGCCGCTAATGGAATTTGTCATGATTATTGCCTTTTAAAAAAATCTTCGCTATACTTTCACTCCGATTTCGATGCGGGAGTAGCTCAGGGGTAGAGCACGACCTTGCCAAGGTCGGGGTCGCGGGTTCGAATCCCGTCTCCCGCTCCATAACTCAGTATGAAATTTTCAGAATAAAATCGGAAAAACTTCACGGTGTTCCCGGAGCCCGGATGGTGGAATTGGTAGACACAGGGGACTTAAAATCCCCCGGCCATTGCGGCTGTGCCGGTTCAAGTCCGGCTCCGGGCACCACTTCTTTCAAGCGGCGCCATAGCCAAGTGGTAAGGCACGGGCCTGCAAAGCCCTGATCCCCGGTTCGAATCCGGGTGGCGCCTCCAACATGAGATATCCTCCATATATTTTTCGGGAGATGGCCGAGCGGTTGAAGGCACCGGTCTTGAAAACCGGCGTAGTGAAAGCTACCGTGGGTTCGAATCCCACTCTCCCGGCCAGCTCAAATTCTTTTAAATATAAAACAGTACAATACGATCCCATTTTCTATCTCGACCATAGGAAAGCCGGAAATATTTTTAGAAGAAAGGACCCTTCATGCCGAAAATGAAAAGCGTCAAGGGCGCCGTCAAACGCTTCAAAGTCAAGAAGAGCGGCAAGATCAAGCGCGGAACCGCTTATCGCAGTCACATTCTGACCAAAGTCGACGGCAAGCATCATCGTCAGATGCGTAAGCCCAAATATGTGGACAAGGCCGATGCCAAAAACATCAAAGAGATGATCGTCTAAGTAAAAGGCGATCTTCATGCTCCCCCGATCAGGGGCAAGTTCGGGCAGAGAGAATGTCCGACACCTGACTTTTCAAAAAGAAAATCAAGGTAAAGGAAAGCACTAAAATGAGAGTCAAAAACGGAATGACCCGCCATCGGCGGCATAAGAAACTTCTAAAACAGGCGCGCGGATTCTACAGCGGTCGCCGGAAACATTTCAGAAAAGCGAAAGAGCAGCTTGAGCGCTCTTTGGTCTATGCTTACAGAGATAGAAGACAACGCAAGCGTGACTTCCGCAAACTCTGGATCATCCGGATCAATGCGGCGGCACGCCTCAACGATATGAACTATTCCCGCTTCATGCACGGTCTGAAGCGGGCCGGTATTGAGCTGGATCGTAAAATCCTCGCCGACATGGCGATGAACGATCCTGTAGCTTTCGGCAAACTGGCCGAAGCTTCCAAGGCCGCATTGGCCTGACAAGTTCCTCTAAGGCTGTTTCGGTGCAAGCGAGCGATCGAGCTCGTCGCCGAGAACCTTCATCGTATTCATCCACTCCTTCATAAAATTTCGTGTTCGATTGAGGTCGATTTCAATTTTGTTTTTTCGGATATGAATTCCAAGATCCTCCGCTTTGGGACGGTGCTGTTCGACTTTTTCCATACTCTGATGTATGGAACTTTTTATCTCCCGAGATAATTCCTTGAAAAAATGTTTCGATTTTTCCGTATCGAGAATGATCTCTCTCCTCTTTATCTCGATGCCCATTGCACGCATCAATTTAGTTTCCTGCGGGGAATGCTCTCTCTGCAAAGACAGATTTTTCTCTTCGTTTCTTTGTGTCGACAAGGGATAGGGTTTCATGAGGTACGGCGTCGATTTCTCCTCAAAGCAGGAATGGGGCGAACTTGTCTTGTCTGTTTTTTGGGTTCTTTCTCCACTTTCACAGACAGTCAGCCCGAGAAGGAGGAAGAGGATAAGAGTAACGCTCTTCGTCATTTTTTTCTCCTTTTTATCTAAAACGACAATATTGGTTGAAAGGATGAGGATTATACCGACTCAGCAGATTAACCCGTTATTTGTCAACGATTATTATTGGACTGATATAGTTTCGCTTCATTGTCTCATCTTTCAATAGTTCAGTCTTTTGAAAGGAAAGGATGTGGTATACTGACCAAAGTAATATTATTTAGTATTGGGTAATTCTTTTCAAGAATCAGCCAAAGGAAAAAGCAAAATGCCAATAAAGAGAATATGGTGGATTGCCTGTCTTTTAATCGGCAGCGTTACAGGATTGAACGCTGCCCACGTGAAGCCTGTGACCACCGGACCGAAAGTTGTTGATTATACGATCAAAGCGGGCGATACGCTTTCGGGTATCGCTCAGCGATACCACAGCTCTGTCAAGGAAATCGAGAAAATCAATGGGGTCTCTTTACCGAGCCTGTTGCGGCCTGGACAGAAAGTAAAAGTTCCCGTTGTACCTTCCAAAACGGAGAGGAAATCGGTGTCCTCCTCGGAAAAAGTGTCAAAAAAGAGAGAGACGCAAAGAACTTATAAGGTACGTGCAGGAGATACTCTCTCCCAAATCGCTGAAAAATTCGGTACGAGTACAGCCATGTTGTTACAGGCAAATTCGATGCAGAACAATACCCTGATTCGCGTCGGACAGACGTTGAATATCCCCTCAGTTTCTTCGTCTTCTAAAAAGAAAAATCCCAAAGAGACGATTGCTTCAAAGCGTATCCTGAATCAAAAAAATACTTTAAAAAAGATCACAAAAAAAGAAAATCGTCCGACTGCGGAGAAAGCGGAAGAGGTTGCGAAGGAACATGTTGTCAAAAGAGGGGATACACTTTTTTCAATTGCCAGGAAATATCGTTCTTCTCTTAATGCACTGATGACACTCAACGGCCTCACCCCGACCGATGTTATCAAACCCGGACAGGTTTTGAAAATACCGGGACGAGAGCAGAGGAGTGTAGCGACCAAGAAAAAAGAGGTGAAAGGAAAAACCGTCGAGGCGAAAAAGTCCTCGATAAAAAAGAAGATTCCTCCGGTCTATCATACGGTTCGTCGAGGAGACACCCTCTGGAAAATCGCCGATCGGTACGGGGTGACGATCGCACAGATTCGTCGGCTTAACAGTCTTCGTCACGGACACATCATTCATCGTGGACAGAAACTGATGATCAAAGCCGGCAGAGTCGTAAAGGGTGCAACGGTATCGAAGTCCAAAAGGAAAACGATACAATCCTCCCAAAAGGCCCGGAAGAGCCCCCGTTACTATACAGTAAAGCATGGAGACACCCTTTGGGATATCGCTCGCAGAGAGAAGCTGAGCTTGAGCGAGTTGAGAAAATTCAATCATCTGGAGAAGGGAAAACCTCTTCATAGCGGGATGAAACTGATCGTCGGCTATACCGAAAGCCCGCCGGCAAAGAAGGGCGTCAGTAAAAAGAAGAGAGTCACAAAAGCGAAGACAAGTGGTAAAAAAACGAAGAGGAAGAGCCATACCAAAGTGGCATCGAAGAAAAAAGGGAAGAAAAAAAGTGCCAACAAACGAATCAACAGCGCGATGGCTGTACTCAATGGAAAAAGCTCAGGCGGCTCTTTCCATAGCGGGGCCGGCCAGGAGATTATCCGTACAGCCAAACGTTATCTAGGACGCCGATACGTTTGGGGTGCTGAAGGTCCCAGCTGCTTCGACTGTTCCGGATTTACTCAGTACGTCATGAAAAAATCCAAAGGAGTGACTCTACCGAGAATTTCAAGGAGGCAAGCCTATTATGGGAAATATGTGAGTTTCAGAAATCTCCGGCCGGGAGATTTGATTTTTTTCGACACCTCGCATAGTCGGAGGGGATATGTCAACCATGTGGGGATCTATATCGGTAACGGAAAGTTCATTCATGCCAGCAGTGCTCGCCATCGGGTGGTGATTACCAGTTTTAAGAGCCACCCTTTCTATCGGGCCCGTTTCAAATGGGGAAGACGTGTCGATTGACCATAGCAACCGCTACGGTAGAATCGGCATTTCACTTTTAAAGGATGAAAATGAGAAAAAATGGAAAAAGATTTTTACTGCCAGGATCCGTCCTGCTTCTGATGCTACTTTCTGGGTGTAGCCTTTTCGGTCCTCATGAGAAGCGAGCAGTGGGGCGGTATCCTCTGAACCACTGCGTCAGTGGAGGCAAAGAGCTCAAAGGAGTACAGGTCGATCGTATTCTGGTACGAAAGTCCGGCCACAAAATGTACCTCTACCATGACGGCAAAGTGATCGAAACGATGCCGGTTTCCCTCGGGAAGAATGCTGCGAAAGGCCCGAAGGTGAAGGAGGGAGATTTCCGTACCCCTACGGGGAAATATCACATTGTGGGCAAACGGTGTCATCCGATCAAATATCGGGCGCTCTATCTCGACTATCCCAACGCCAAAGATCGTGAACGTGCCGCGAAATTGGGGGTCAAGCCGGGATCCTACATCACGATCCATGCTCAACCCTACTGGAACCGGGATGGCCACGGTGACAGCTACACGCTGAGCCACGACTGGACCAATGGCTGCATCGCGGTCACCAACAAGGATATGGATTATCTTTGGCAGCACGTCCCCATCGGAACACCCATCGAGATTCAGGATTGATCGCGTTTGAAATACAGTCCGAAGCAGATCGAAAAATACCGACGTCAGAAATACATCGCTCAGCTGGAAAAAATCGGGAAAAACCTCTTCCGTCTCCTGAGAGATCCTGAAACAAATGCCGGAAAGCTACTTGGCCGTTTTGATGAACTGATGGAAAAACTTGATGGAATGGAGACAATCAGGCTCGATACGGAGTATCTTCGAGAGAGTGAAGCTTATTATCGACGGTTGCGGGAGGAGTGGCATGCCGCTCCTTTCGATGCCCGACGACTTGATGAACTTCGCGAAGCGGAGATGAGCAACCTCAATCGTCTGCAGAAAATGAAAAATCGAAACAGTTACCGAAAAGCGAAGCATCGAAAACATGCCGAAAGGGATGGATGGGAGTGAGGCCGGTGAACGATCAGGCATAGAGCCAGATACCGACACCGACCGCTACGCCCAGAAGAAGGATAAAAGCTCCTCGGTAGCGCATGGACACGAGAGACAAGGGGACATAGAAGAGAAGGAAAGCGGGCGGCAATGTTCTCAGTTCGGTAGATCGGGGAAGTCTCCAAAGCCACTCCAGGGTCGTATCAAAAACTCCACCGGCACCGACAAGATGCAGGAGAATTTCCAGAGCATAAAAAAACGGGAAAAGGACCGAGAGAAGAGGGGAAAGGCCTTGCCAGGGAGAAATAATCGGAAAGATGGAGTGTCCCAGCGGCATCATCAGGAGGAAAAGCCCCACGGGAAGAATCAAAAGGGTGAAGAGTCGCGGCGATCGTTTGCCCCAGTAGCGTAGAAGAAGATAGATATAAAAAACGCCGGCGACAGAGAGCCAAAATCCTATCGAGAGTGCCAGACGAGGATCATAGAGCAGGAGAAGGGCGGCTACCACGCCGAGAAAGGTGAAACTTAGCAGTTCGATGCCCAGAAGCAGTGACGCCCAGCCGATCAGCAGCATCGTATAGGAGCGCAAGAGAGACGGAGGCGGTCCCGTCAGCCAAAGATAGCCCGCCAGGAGCAGAAGAGTGAAACCGCCCAGGTCAATAAGGTCGTAGCGCCAGGGGAAGTATCGGGCCTGAAAAAAGCGGTACAGGGGGGTAAGCAGGAGAAAAAGCCCTCCCCAGAGAATGCTCAGATGCAAACCGCTCAGAGCGACGAGATGTCCGGCTCCCAGAGCGGAAATTTTTTCATGCAATCCCCGATCCATCGGATCTGCGAAAAAGATCGCCCGATAAAAAGCCGCGACGTCGGCTCGGTCATGTTGTCGATCGATAAAGGATCTCAAGCGTGAATCGAGATCCACCTGCGCCGGGCGAATTTCCTTGATTCGTGCGGGAAGGAAAGGGCCTTTGAGGTAGGAGAAAAATCCAACATGTTTTGGAAAGATCTGCAAGCGAAGTCGCTCTCCTACTTTCAGGTCTTTACGAGAGCTGTGCAGATAAAAATGCAAACCGTCGTCCCCTTTGACCTTCAAAAGGTTTCGCCGGTTGTCTCCTCCTTCGGAAGAGTAGATCCGCTCCACGGCTCCCCAGAGATAAGCGAAAGGACGGTCGACAAAGCGGATATAGGCGTGGTAGATCCATCCAAGGTGTGCAAGAAAAAAGATACCCCACAAAGCAATCGCGATCGTAAATTCCCGTCGACCTTCTAGAAGAGGGACGTCGCCGATGCGCATGGCGGATCAAATAGGCGGAAGATCGATCGTGCCCTCCCGCATATCGATCTTTCCCTCTTCGTAAACGACTTCGAAGCCGCTGCTCCCCTTGTCGGCGTCGACGAAGCGGGTGAAGCGTTTCTGAAAGATCAGATCCACAGTCCCTGTCGGGCCGTTGCGCTGTTTGCCGATGATCAGCTCGGTCTCTTCTTCCATCTTCGAGCGGAAAGTGCTTTTGTACTCTTTGCCTTCGGCCTTGGCTTTCATCTCTTTCTCTTTCTCCTTGGCCTCCCGATAGACATCATCCCGATAGACGAAAAGAATGATGTCGGCGTCCTGCTCGATCGCCCCCGATTCGCGCAGGTCACTGAGCATCGGGCGTTTATTCTCCCGGGATTCGAGGGAGCGGTTGAGCTGACTCAGGGCGATGATAGGCATCTCCAGTTCCCTGGCCAACTGTTTAAGCCCCCGACTGATTTCGCTGATCTCCTGCTGACGCCCTTCACGACTTCCTTCGCCGCTCATCAGCTGAAGGTAATCGATGATCGCCATGGAGATTTCGGGATGTTGCATTTTGAGTTTCCTCAGTTTGGAGCGGACATGGTGAATCGTCGCATAGCCTCCGTCGTCGACGAAGAGTTTGCGTCGGGAGATATCGTCCACTGCGGCCGCCAATTGGCTCCACTGCTCGTCATTGAGATCCCCTACTCTCAAAGATTGTAAAGGGATAGAGGTTTTGGCCGAAAGCATCCGCAGCATCAGCTGTTCGGCGGGCATCTCCAGGGAGAAAAAGGCAACCCCCTCACCCCGTTCGATGGCTTTGAGTGCCATATTGAGAACGAGGGCGGTTTTCCCCATCGCCGGCCTGGCCGCGACGATCACCAGGTCTCCCTTGCCGAAACCGCTGGTACGATCGTTGAGATTGCGAAAACCGGTATCGACTCCGATGAGCTTGGAGTTGCCCATCGCCTTGAGGCGTTCGATCTCTTTCATCATCGCGACAGTGATTTCCGGAGAGCCGCGGAAGTCTTCGCTGACGCTCTCCTGGGTGATTTCGTAGAGTTTCTGTTCCACCCGATCCATCACTTCCATCGCTTCGAGATTCTCTTCGACGGTGAGTTTCTTGATTTCGGTAGCTAGAGTGATCAAAGAGCGTTTTGAAGCCAATGCTTTGATCTCTTCGACATAGGCTTTGGTATCGGTGATAGGGTTGGCGGAGAGGACTTCCACCATCGGAAGTTCTTCGAATTTCCCCATCTTCTGGAGCTCTTTTCGGAGGAACTCTTCGTCGATGGGTTTTTCCTCGTTCATCAACCGTTCCATCGCGCGGAAAAGATGCTGATGGAAAGGGAGATAGAAGTCTTCGGGTTTGAGCCGTGCGGCGATCTCCTCGAAGATTTCGGGATCGAAGATGATGGCCGAGAGTACGGCCCGTTCGATGTTGAGGTTGTAGAGGTTGTCCATCACATGGCCCCTTGTGATGGGCAATCAAGTGAAGAGTGAAGAGTGAAGAGTGAAGAATTGTTGTATGTTTTGCTTTGCAAACCTCTCCTTTTCAAATAAAAGTTTTTCGATAGAAAAGCATACCAGAACCCTTCACCCCTCACCATTAATCATTCATCATGAAGTTGAGCCAACCGCTCAACTTCATGAACGAAGCGGTCGACCAACTCCGCTTCGGGCAGTCGGGCTACCACCTCTCCTTTGACCATCACCAGGCCTACCCCTTTGCCGTAGGCGATGGCGACGTCGGCGTGTTTGGCTTCGCCGATGGCGTTGACCACGCAGCCCATGACCGAGACGTTGAGAGGCGTTTTGATGTGGGCGGTACGCCGCTCCACTTCCGCTACGGCGCTGACTAGGTCCGCTTCGATCCGGCCGCAGGTGGGACAGGAGATGATATTGAGCCCCTCTTGGGCCCGTCCGGCATCCTTGATGATGGCCCGGCCCACTTCGATCTCCTTCTCCAACTCTCCGGTGATGGAGACCCGGATCGTATCCCCGATGCCGTCGAGCAGCAGCGAACCGATCCCGATGGCCGATTTGACCGTAGCGTGAAAGAGGGTCCCCGCCTCCGTGACCCCCAGATGAAAGGGGTAGTCGTTTCGGGGGCGCAGCATCCGGTAGGCCTCGACGGTCCGTTCCACATCACTGGCCTTGAGGGAGACCTTGATATCGGTAAAGCCCAGATCCTCGAGAAACTTGATATTGTATTCGGCGCTGGCCACCATCCCCTCTGGTGTGGCCCCGTAACGGTCCTCGAACTCCTTCTCCAGACTTCCGGCGTTGACCCCGACCCGGATCGGGAGCTGACGCTCCTGGCAGGCTTTGACGATCTCTTTGATCCGGCTCTTTTCACCGATATTTCCCGGGTTGAAGCGGATGCAGTCCACCCATTTGGCCGCTTCCAGCGCCAGGCGATAATTGAAGTGGATATCGGCGACAACCGGCAAGTTGACACGGCTGACAATCTCTTTGAGTGCCAGGGCATCTTCCATCTCCGGCACCGCCACCCGCACGATGTCACAACCGGCGAAATGGAGCCGGTTGATCTGCTCCACCGTCGCCTCCACATCCCGGGTATTGGTGAAGGTCATCGACTGCACTGAGATCGGCGAATCGCCACCCACCGCTACGTCGCCGACATAAATCTTTTTGGTGGGAAAACGCTCTTTCATCGGAGGAACCCCGATGAAAATAGTGAATGATGAATGGTGAATGGTGAATGGTTGTGGAAACGTTGCAATGCAACGTTTTTCATTATGATTTCAGTCATTTAAGTCTCTTTTTACTGGTATTGATGATACGAGTCAAGATACGAATGATACTCTCAAGCTCTGACAATAGACTGTAGAAAACATCCTCTTCGACATAATTGCTATCATACAGTAATCTTAGCCAGTATCTCGTTTCGTTGGCTTCTTTCAATGCTATTTGGAGTTTGTGGATAAAATCAGGCTTTGATTGAGCATATTGTGCTTCTGCAGCCAGTGCACCGATCGCAGTACCGGAACGAAGTATCTGTTTTGACAGAACATAATGCTGGTGACGTTGAAGCGCTTCATTCAGCTTCACTATGCGCAATGCAAAGCGATAACTCAACTCTTCAATACTCGTCTGCATTTACCCCACTCTTATTTCTCACCAATAAAGATATAAGCTTTTCGTAGAAAAGCATACCAAAACCCTTCATCATTCAGCATTAACCATTCATCGGGATCCTGTGGAATTTTCTACGAAAATTCCACAGGATCCATGTCGATCTCCACTTCCCGTTCGTTTACGGCGTGAAGAGCTTGAAGGAGAGATTTTCTAGCTTTAGAACGCAGTAGAATCGTATAGCGGTATTTGCCGGCGATCCGTTCGAGTGGGGCGGGGCCGTGGCCGACGATTTCGATCTGTGGGAATTTTTGAAGGGCGGCGACGAGTGTCCGGGTTTTGTCCGCCGCATGATTCTCCTCCTTATGGGTGATCAGCAGGCGGGCGAGGTGGGTGAAAGGCGGATAGCTTCCTATGCGTCGAAACTCCTCCTCCTCCTGTAGAAAACTCTCGTAGTCATACAGATAGGGTTCGTACTCTTCGGGATGGGCGCTCTGGATGAGAACCAGGGCGTCTTTGTTGCGCCCGCTGCGTCCTGCGATCTGATGCAGCAGGGCGAGGGCACGCTCTCGGGCACGATAATCCCCCATGCCGCTCAGGTAGTCGAGTCCGGTGATGACGCTGAGGGTGATGTTGGGGTAGTCGTGGCCTTTGCTGAGCATCTGGGTGCCGACGATGACGTCGCTTTCTCCCTTTTCGATGCGTCGGAGGGCCTTTTCCAGTTTGCCCGGAGTGGTGATGGCGTCTTTGTCGAACTGTTCGACCCGGATTCCCGGGATCGCCCGTTCGATCAGTTCGATCATCTCTTCGGTACCGATGCGGTCACTTTTGAGCGGGGCATGCCCGCAGTGTAGGCAACTCTCCCGGATCGGTTCGGTATAGTTGCAGTGGTGGCATCGCAGATGGCGGCGACGTCGATGGAGGCTCATTCCCACGGAGCAATAGGGGCAGGTATGGGTGCGTCCGCAGGCTTCACACCATAGATATTTGAAACTGGCCCGGGTGGGGACGAAAACCAGGCTCTGCTCTCCCCGACGGTAGTTTGCGGCCAGGGCGTCGAGAATCGTCGGTGTCAGGGTATCTCCGGGGACGAAACGGTACTCCTTGTTCGTCCGAACATAAGGCTCTTTGAGTCGAACGACGGGGTGTTTCACATAGCTGGAGACCGAGGGAGTCGCGCTGGCGAGCCAAACCTGGGCCTCTCGCTGTTTTCCGATATAAAGAGCGAGATCTCTGGCGTGATAGCGGGGGCGAGTCATCGCTTTGTAGCTGTCGTCGTGCTCTTCGTCGACAATGATCAACCCCAGATCCCTCAAAGGGACGAAGAGGGCCGAGCGAGCCCCGGCGACGATGCGGATGTGCCCTTCATGGATTCCTTCGAGGATCTCTTCTTTCTTTTTTTTGCGCAGTCGGGAGTGCCAGAGCGCCACACTCTCTCCGAAATAGCGCGTGAGCCGTCGTTCCATCTGTGGAGTCAGAGCGATCTCCGGCATCAAGAGGATACTGCTTTTTCCTTCTGCGAGCATTTCCGCCATACGGGTGATATAGAGTTCCGTTTTCCCCGAGCCGGTGACTCCGAAGAGCAGAGCGTTCTTTTTTTCTCGAAGTGCGGTGTAGGCTCTTTGCTGGAAGGTACTCAGATTAGGAAGGGAAACGTCTTGCATAGTTTTGAGACCTCTCCCCTCTTTTGATACTACTTTTTCTGACACATTCTTTTTGTTTCGTCTTTCGATGGGGTAGGGGAGGATTTGAGCGAAAGATTCTCCAAGAGAAGAGAAGTAATACCCTGCAATAAAACGGGCGCTCTTCTGTTGCCATTCTTTATAATGATATTCAAGAATTCGGCTGATCGGCAATGTTTTGAATGGAACTGTTTCGCACTGCCGAAGGACGACGGCTTTTTTACGGTGACTTTTAACCTCTACTTCGACGAGTTGTCCCGGAGTAAGTTCTTGATGGTAGTGGTAAGTGAGCGAAGGGGCAGCCGAACGCAGAAGGATGACTTCAAAATAATATTTTTTCTCGGAGTGCTCAGGGGACAGATCCATCATCGGCGCATTATAGCACTTCCTCTGATTCGTCTCCGACTCTTTTCAAAAATCTATAGATCATTGAGTCCTTCGACTGCACATGCCTGTTTCGTTAATCGATTGTTCTGAAGCTTGAAGACACAGGTTTTTCCATCAGGAGCGGTGAAGGTCAGAGTATTATTGGCCGTATCCGTGCTCCAGCGCTCACTGTCCAAGCCGTAATCCAATAATCCGATGGCTGCAGAGAGATTGATATCGTTGAAATTTCCGCGAAGGATTTGTTTCTGGTGTTCCATTCCTATGGCCGAACGGAGTGCCGCGACCGTTGTTTTTGCCTTGGTGACGATGGCATCGTTTCGGGTCATTGCAAACTTCGGAATCGCAATAGCCGAAAGAATTCCGATTACCGCGATGACAAAAACCAATTCAATCATTGTAAAACCGTGTTTCATTACTATCCTTCCATTGTAAGTAACGTTCAAAAGTTGAGTGTATGAGTCACTGTCAACATATTTTGTTCAGCAATTTGCTGTGCTTCTTCGCACTCTGCGCTTGTCGCGGAGGGGTCGCTGCTTACCGTCAAGGAACCGTTGCTATCTGTTTCTACAAAATTGAAGCAGCGATCTGCACTCCGACAACTCGGTGATTGATTGCTTCCCGGCTGAGTGATTCCTCCGAAACTACCGCTTTTCATATAGTGTGATCCCGCGTCATTGATACAAACTCCAAGATTGTGGGCAATGCGAGTCCCTCGTGCTTCATTGGATGTGGTCGATAGTAAGGGTACCGCCACCGTTCCCAGAAGACCGATAATTATAATCACAAAAATCATTTCTATCATCGTAAAAGCTGTGCGATTCAAACTATCCTCCTTTATTATTTTATAATAATCTTCTTGAATATCTATCGCGAGATTCCAACAGGACTTTGAAAAGCTTGGGACAGTTTAAATGTAATTGATATACTTAGCGGAAGCCGGGTATTTAAACTTTTCTATCTGTATTTACTTAGAAATGATGACGTATTGGAGTTCAGTTACTTTTTAAAAACAAACTATCCGCTTATAACCGAACACGTGGAAAGAAAAAATGAAAGAGAGAAAAAATACTCCACTTCCACAGAAGCGGAGTATAGAGTCCGTTTAGGCACTCAACTGCTTAGAATT
>WFQO01000055.1 GCA_015486995.1 Nitratifractor sp.
GCTCAAAGAGGATCAAAGGATCCGCCTACGCTACATCGACGAGTATCCGCTCACCGCTCCGCCGGCCATCCTGAAGAAGGGAGCGGCTCCCCATCTGATCAAAGCGCCCGTCACCGGGATCGGGGAGAGTACGCCCGTCGATCCGTTGAAATTCGGTCAATAGAGTTCCCTGTAAAACAACCGCTTTCACTTGATGACTCCGGCAGTCGCTAATTACGTCGGAACCCCTTCGGGGCAAGCGCTTCTTTGTCGCCATCAAGTGAAAGCTTTCTGAGAAGTTATTCAGAAGAATCTCACGAAGGAAGAGTATGAGTTATTTCCCCGCATTTTTTCGCCTGGAAGGCAAACGGATCCTGCTCGTCGGAGGGGGGGTGATCGCCCTGGAGAAGCTGGAGAAGCTTCTGGATTTCAGCAAAGAGATCAGCATCGTCGCCCGGGAGGCGTCGCCCGAGCTGGAGCGGCTGGCCCGGGATCACTGTCTGCGTCTGATGCTGCGCCCTTATCGGAGGGAAGAGGCATTGGACTACGATCTGGTCGTCGTAGCGACCGATACCGTCGATCTGCACCGCCAGATTTTCGAGGAGACACGAAAAAGTCGGGTTCTGGTCAACAGCGTCGATGATACCCGCTACTGTGATTTCATCTTTCCTTCCTACGTCAAACGGGGGGAGCTGACGGTGGCCTTTTCGACCTCGGGGGCTTCGCCCGCTTTCGCCAAGCATATTCGTCGCTGGTTCGAAGGGGTTCTCCCCGAAGGGGTCGATGCGTTTTTGCAGAAGATGAAAGCTCTACGCAGCGAGTGGCCCAAAGGAAAAGAGCGTATGCGGCGCTTCGACCGAATGGCAGGGGAGTATATCGACAAAGAGTTTCCGTCTTTTAGCGATCGAAAAGATGCTGAAGGATAAACCCATTCTATATATTAGCCGGTACACGAAATTTACCAAGAAACCATCCTCAACGTCCTCCAGTGAGGAAGAGTTCCGACAGATCTACGACAAAGGGATCGATGAGAAGGCGAAGCAGTTCGCCCGGATGAATTATAGGAAGGGGGGCTATGACCACGTGGTTTGCAGCGCTTTAACCCAAATTTTGCAGTAGAAAGTGCGTCAGGTGCGTCGAGGCTTTGGACGGATCGCCCATGCCACCGATGATCGATGCAGATGGCGTGCTGGCTAATGCAAATTTTGGGTTTAAAATTCTGCTGAAAAGGTGCAAAAAATCCGCGACATTCTCAAGACGCTTTGAGATCCCAGAGGCGGTGAGTCAGGATCCGGATCCATTCGTCGACGGGGCGCTCCTCCCCGTCGTTTTTCTGTAGACGAGTCAGTAGAGCCGACTCCGCCTCTCCCCGGAAAAACTTTTCGTGAAGCTCGGAGAGGTCGTAGAGTTGTACCGCAACGAACCAGAGCTGTAGAAACTCCGTCGAATAGACCGAAAGGGTGTGACGACTGAAGGCTTCGAAATTTTTCCGGCCGCTTGCTTCATAACTGTCGAGAATCGCATGGATCAACGCAGAGAGTTTGCGCAGAGGGACGGAATAGTACAGAAGCCTCCCCGGAGCGGGATCGGGAGCTTGGAGCGCTCCGAGAAAGATCCGGGCCGCCCGTTCCGTCTCGGCGTAGAGGTTGGTCCGCAGACCGATGAGTCCCAAATCGCTGTGGTAATGGCGACCGCACCCTTTGAGGCAGCCGCTGAATCCCAGAGAGACTTTTAGACTTTCCAGACGTTTCATGGGAAGAAGATCGAGATCCTTTTTGATGTCCCAGAGGGAGAGGGGGCAGTAGCGGAGTCCGGCGCAAGCAGTGACGCTCCCTTTGGAAGCGGATTGAGAATTGAGAATTGAGGATTGAGAATTATGGATGGAAAATGGAGAATGAAGGGGTGAGTGCTGAGCGTTGAGCGTTGAGGGATTTTGGTTTCGTATTTCTTCTGGATCGAAGAGCCAGAGTTCCTGGTGGGGGGTCAGACGCAGCTGCCAGCCTCGGCTTTGCGCTTCACCGGCGGCTTTCAGCAGGGTTCCGGGGCTGATCTCTCCGTGGCGGCCGAAGCGCCGGATCGGGAGGAGTCGATCGCGGTTGTGGACACTGCTTCGCATTTCAAGAACTCCTGCAGTCTCGAGAGAACGACCGAAATCACGAGCGATCCACTCTCTTAGTTGCGGCATGCCGACTTCTTGGATGAGGTGAAAGAGCCGGGTTTTGGAGCGGCTGCCTCGGGAGCCGTGGGCCCGATAGACTCGTGCGACACTTTCGAAGAGATCCGCGACATGCTCCGGCGGGCAAAAAATATCGGTACTTTGGGCAATTTCACTGTTTTTTCCCCCGAGATATAGGTTGAATCCCCACCCTCCGTTCTTTTCAGCAAGAGCGAAGAGCAGATCGTTGCCCCAGGGATTGAAAGAGGGAGTTTCTCGTCCGATAAGGGCGGTGTTGAATTTGCGCGGGAGCGTTCCAAGCCACTCGGGACGGGCGAGAAAACGCTCACGAATCGCATCCAGGAGTGCAAAGGTGTCGATTCGGGCGTCGGGAACACAGTCGGATAGCGGATCGGTGACAAGGGCGCGGAAATTGTCGGTGAGGGTTTGCCAGGAGATTAGGCCGTGTTCCTGACACTCCCGCCAGAGGGGGAGGATGCGCTCGGGGGGAATGTCGTGGAGTTCGATCTGCCCCCGGGCGGTCAAAAGGGGGCGGAGTCTCTCCCGGCGGGCCAGATCACCCAGATAGCGCAGTCGTTCGGCGTCGATCCTTCCCCCGTCGAAACGCAGACGGAGCATCCAGCTTTCGGGACGCAGCTTGATATTGTAGATGCCGTAGTTTTTGAGATAGAAGCGGTCCGCTTCCGAGGGAGCGTGCCAGTCGATTGTGTCGATTCTTGCCAGAAAATCAACGGGGGAGCACTCCGCTTTGAGGCGTTCGATCTTGTTGAGTTCCTTCATGGGAGGGATTGTAACGCATCCTTTGCCTGCCGGGCTGAAAGCACCGCTTTGACGATCCTCAACTGTCGGTAACGAAACACTTGATATGATACTTCCTCAAAGTCAAGGAGTGTGTATGAAAAGCGGAATCGGGATTGCGGCAATCGCTCTGACCGTCCTTATTATCCCGGGGGCGGCCGAATCGCCGGCGGGTGAGCGGTATTTCAAGGAGTATTGCTGGGGGTGTCATCACCAGACGGCGGAAGCTTTCGGGCCTTCTTTTCGCAGTATAGCCGATAAGCGCACATCCGCGCAGATCATGGCGCAGATCGCGGATCCGGAGCATACCTATAAATCGCTGGGCTACGCCCGCAACTCGATGCCCGCTTTTGCCGATCTCAACGCTTCGCAGCTCAAGGCTCTTACCGACTACATTCTCAGCTTCAAGGATAAAAAATGAAACATGGCGTACTGGCCCTTCTGGGAGCATTGCTATTAAGTCTGACACTTCAGGCCCGGGAGAAGATTTTTGTTGTAGAGCGTGAAAACTCCGCACTCGCCGTCATCGACCACAATCTTCTCGTCGACGAGATTAAAAACATGCACAATTTCAACCATGCTGTGGTTAAATTCCGGGATAACGACGGCTATGTGATTACCCGTGACGGTTACGTTATCAAATTTGACCCCATTCACAACAAAAAGCTCAAAGAGTACAAAACCTCCAAAAGCGCCATCGGTTTCATCATCGGCAAAAACTATCTCGCTGTCGCCAATTACGACAACAAAACCGTCGAAGTGCTCGATCGGGATCTCAACCCGATCCAGACCATCAAAACCGGCAGCCGCAACGTGGGAATCAAGAACTACAAAAACTACCTCATTTTCGAACTGATGGATGCCGATCAGATCTGGGTGATGAAGGATGAGA
>WFQO01000056.1 GCA_015486995.1 Nitratifractor sp.
ACACCAAAGCCCTCACTCCAATGGGGGGCAAAGAGATCCTGGTCATCGACGCCGAGAACTGCCCCTACTGCGAAGCCTTCAAAAAGAAGGTCGCTTCAAGCTACCACGGGACGATCCCCATGCGCTTCGCCCACGAAGACCGCATCAAAGGGTTCAAACTCAAAACCCCCGTCATCGGTACCCCCACGATCTACTTCGTCGCCGATGGCAAAGAGGTAGCGGCCCATACCGGCTACCTGAGCCCCAAGGAGTTCTACAAAGCATTGGGGGCCTTCAAACTGGGGACAAACAGTGAGGCCTATGACATCGCCTTCAACCGGGGCACCGAATCCCGCTTCTGCAAGAAATATGCCATCTTCAAAAACGTCGGAGACGGGGTCTTCGTGGACAAGCTCTCGGGGGATATCCTTTTCGATACCCGGGATCGCTTCAACTCCCACTCCGGGTGGCTCAGCTTCTACCGGGCGCAGCCCGGCGCCGTCATCGAACGGCCCGACAACAGCTTCGGCATGCACCGCACCGAAGTGATCGCCAAAACCAGCGGCGCCCATCTGGGCCACGTCTTCGACGACGCGCCCGGCGGGAAACGCCGCTTTTGCATCAACGCCACCGTCTTGGAGTTTGTCCCTCGAACCAAGGTGCTTCAACAAAAGAGGGAAAACTCTTCCGAAAGCGGGACGAAAACAGAGGAACAATGACTAAAGGGCACCTCTAATAATATGTTATGATTTTCATAACCCGTACAAATGGAAAGGCTTGTGATGAAAATTTTTCTGATACTTGTTGCCGTTCTTTTCGCAATTTTGCAACTCGAGGCCGGCGAAAACAACCGCAGCGACGCCAACCTCAGCAGCAAAACCCGTCTGGAGCAGCAACACATCAAAGAGCAGATGGAACGGGAGAAAAAATACGCCAAAGAGCAGAAATTTTACGAGGGAAAAGAGTACAACCTCAGCGAACATAAAGTCGATGCCAAAGAACTCGACGACGTTCCCACCATCGAACCCGACTACGATTTCGACATCACCGACGTCTATCGCGACGATCAGTAATTCGTGTTACGTGCTATGTGTTAAGTGTTGCGTACGGAAAGCGGGGCTGAGGCCTCCGATTCCAAGGCGACGTTCAAAAATTTCTCACGACTCACTCAAATAAGCTCCAAAGAGGCTTATTCGCTATAATCCCTCCAAAAAAGAAGGCTGCCGATGTCCTTGTTCAGTTACGACACTCTCAAATCGATGCTTTTCCGCTTCGATCCCGAGACGGCCCATACTCTGGCCGGCTTCGGCCTGAGGGCTCTGCCCTGCTGCCCTCCGGCCTGGAACGCGATGATCGACCGCTATTTCGTCGACCATCCCGCCTTGCATCAAACCCTCTTCGGGCGCCTCTTTCGCAATCCCGTGGGGCTGGCCGCCGGTTTCGACAAAAACGGCGACTACGTCCGCGGCACTCCCGCTCTGGGCTTCGGCTTCACCGAGATCGGCACCGTCACCCCCCGCCCCCAGCCCGGCAATCCCAAACCCCGGCTCTTCCGCCTGGTGGAGGAGCGCTCCATCCAGAACGCCATGGGTTTCAACAACAAAGGAGCCTGGCATATGGCCAAACGCCTCAAACGCCTGCGCTTCTTCGACTATCCCATCGGCATCAATATCGGTAAAAATAAGGCCACGCCCGAAAGGGAAGCCCTGAACGACTACGAATCCCTCTTCAAAGCTTTTCGGAAGTACGGGACCTACATCGTCATCAACATCTCCTCCCCCAACACTCCGGGGCTTCGCGACCTGCAAAACGAAACATTCATCCGCGAAGTCTTTCGCATCGGGCGCTCCATCACCGACAAGCCGATCTTTCTGAAGATCGCACCCGATATGAGCGCCGAGCAGGCCCTGGAGCTCTGCCGTGTCGCCGTGGAGGCCGGCGCGGCCGGGATCATCGCCACCAACACCACCGTCGACTACTCCCTCACCCCCCACGCTCAAAATTTCGGCGGCATCAGCGGCGCCCTGCTCACCGAAAAATCCCGCGAACTCTTTGCCGCCATCGGCCGGGAGTTTCACGACAAGACACTGCTCATCTCCGTCGGCGGCATCGACAGCGCCGAAGAGGCCTACCGCCGCATCCGTATGGGGGCCAGTCTGGTGCAGGTCTACAGTCTGCTCATCTACGAAGGTCCCGCCCTCATCGAGCGCATCAACAGCGGGCTGATCCGGCTGCTGCGGGCCGACGGCTTCGAGAACATCTCCGAAGCGGTGGGAGCGGACTGGAAAAAGAGTGAAGAGTTAGGAGTTGAGAGTTAGGAATTTCGGTATGCTTCGCATTGCGAAGCTTTCATCAATGATTTTAAAAACACGAAGTTGAAGAAGTTCAGAATGTTTATCCAAACAAGGAAATTTCTCAGAAATTTCACCAAAAATCTACCCACTACCCACTACCCACTACCCACTGCAGCAGCCCTCGTGCTGCTGCTCTCAGGAGCACTTATGGCAAACTCACTCCCCAAATACTTTCACAAAACTCTGGCCAACGGGCTGGAAGTCTACGCGATCCCTCTGGAGAACGGCACGGGGGTCATCACCACCGACATCTTCTACAAAGTCGGCAGCCGGGACGAGATCCTCGGCAAGACCGGGATCGCCCATATGCTGGAGCATATGAACTTCAAATCCACCAAGCACCTCAAAGAGGGGGAGTTCGACAAGATCGTCAAATCCCACGGCGGGGTAAACAACGCCTCGACGGGCTTCGACTATACCCACTACTTCATCAAATCCTCCACCCCCAATATGAAAATGCCGATGAAGCTCTATGCCGAGCTGATGGCCAACCTCAATCTCAAGGATGAAGAGTTCCAGAAAGAACGTAAGGTCGTCGCAGAAGAGCGGCGCTGGCGCACCGACAACAACCCCATCGGTTACCTCTATTTCCGCCTCTTCAACACCCACTACGTCGAGCACAGCTACCACTGGACACCCATCGGCTTCATGCACGACATCCAGCACTGGAACATCGAGGATATCCGGGAGTTCCACCGCCGTTTCTACCGCCCCGACAACGCCATCCTCATCGTCGCCGGCGACGTCAAGCCCGAGGACGTCTTCAAAACCGCCGAAGAGACTTTCGGAAAGGTGCAGGCCCCCAAGGCCGACTGCCCCTGCTCGCTCATCACCACCAACGAGCCCTACGAGCCCCCCTCCGACGGGGCCAAGCGCGTGATCCTGCACAAAGAGAACAACACCGCCGAAACCGTCGCCATCGCCTACTCCATTCCCGACTTTCGCGACAAGGACCAGGTCGTTCTCTCGATGATCTCCGAAATCCTTAGCAGCGGCAAGAGCGGGCGCCTCTACAGCGAACTGGTCCAAAAACGCGGACTCGCCACCCAAGTCTACGGCTACAATATGGAACTCAAGGATCCGGGGATTTTCCTCTTCCTCGCCGTGGCCAACCCCGGCGTCAAAGCCGAAGAGCTCGAAAAAGCGATCCTGGAGCAGATCGAACGGATTAAAACCGAGGGTGTCAGCGAAGAGGAGCTCAAAAAGATCCGCCTCAACACCAAAGTCGACTTCATCCACGAGCTGGAGAGCTCCTCTTCCACCGCGACGCTTTTCGGCTCCTACCTCGCCCGGGGCGACCTGAAGCCTCTACTGGAGTATGAGGAAGATTTGGATAAAATTACCCCCGAAATGGTCAAAAAGGTGGCGAAAAAGTATTTCGACAACACCCGATCGACCACCATCATCCTCAGGAGCAACGAGCAATGAGCCAAATGATATGCGGGGCGATGACCGCCCTGATCACGCCCTTTCGTGACGGAGAGCTGGACGAGGCGACTTTCGCCGAACTGATCCGCCGCCAGATCACCCACGGGATGGATGCCGTCGTCCCCGTCGGCACGACCGGGGAGAGCGCCACACTGAGCCACGACGAGCACAAACGCTGCATCGAAATCGCCGTCGAAGTCTGTCAAGGAACCGGCGTCAAAGTCCTCGCCGGCGCGGGTTCCAACGCCACCCACGAAGCGATCGACATCGCCCGCCACGCCCAGGAGTGCGGCGCCGACGCCCTGCTCTCCGTGACTCCCTATTACAACAAACCCTCCCAGGAGGGGCTCTACCGCCACTACAAAGCCCTCGCCGAAGCGGTGGAGATCCCCGTGATGCTCTACAATGTCCCGGGCCGCACCTCCGTCGATCTCCAGCCCGCCACCGTCTTCCGCCTCTTCGACGACGTCCCCAACATCTACGCCATCAAAGAGGCCACCGGCTCGATGGAACGGGCCGTGGATCTGCTCGCCGCCCGCCCCGAGCTCTGCCTCGTCAGCGGTGACGACGCCATCGATTATCCCCTCCTGGCCAACGGCGCCAAAGGGATCATCTCCGTCACCGCCAACCTCCTGCCCGACCTCAAATCCCGCCTGGTCCATACCGCCCTGGAGGGGGATCTGGCCGCTTCCAAAGCGATCAACGACTCTCTCTACCCGATCAACAAAGCGATGTTCGTCGAATCCAACCCCATCCCGGTCAAAGCCGCGATGTACCTCGCGGGCCTGCTGCCGACCCTGGAGTACCGCCTGCCGCTCGTCTCCCCGTCGGCGGAGAATATGAAAAAGATCGAAGCGGCTCTGAAAAACTACAGCATTCCGGGAGTGAAATAATGTACGAATCGATGAAAGGCAAAACCCTGGTCATCACCGGGGCGACCAAAGGGATCGGCAGAGCCACCGCCGAAAAGTTCGCCCAAAACGGTGTCAACGTCGCGCTGACCTACAACTCCAACAAAGAGGCGGCCGAAAGCTTCGCCGAAGAGCTCGAAAAGAGCTACGGAGTCAAAGCCCGCTGCTATCCTCTGGATATCCTCGATACCGACCAGTTCAAGCCGCTCTTTCAGGCCATCGACGAGGATTTCGACCGGGTCGACTTCTTCGTCTCCAACGCGATGATCTACGGCCGACCCGTCGTCGGCGGCTACGGCAGATTTATGAAGCTGCGCCCAAAAAAAGGGCTGGCAAACATCTATATGGCCACCGTGGGAGCTTTCGTCGCCGGCAGCCAGGAGGCGGCCAAACGAATGAAGGAGGTCGGCGGAGGCGCCATCGTGACGCTCAGCTCCACCGGCAACCGGATCTACATCGAAAACTACGCCGGCCACGGCACCAACAAAGCCGCCGTCGAGGCGATGGCCCGCTACGCCGCCGTGGAACTGGGCGAATGGAACATCCGGGTCAACGCCGTCAGCGGGGGCCCCATCGAGACCGACGCCCTGCGCGCTTTCACCAACTACGAAGAGGTCAAAGCCGAGACAATCAAACGCTCCGCCCTCAACCGCATGGGGACCCCCGAAGACCTGGCCGGTGCCGTCCTCTTCCTCTGCAGCGACGATGCGAGCTGGGTCACGGGGCATACGCTGGTCGTCGACGGAGGAACGACGTTCCGCTGATTTTATCAGCGAAATGGAGAATGGAGAATGGAGAATGGAGAATTGTTTGATCAAACTTATCTGAAACAAAAATCCGCAACAGCATTCTCAATTCTCAATTCTCAATTCTCAATCCACGTTATACATC
>WFQO01000057.1 GCA_015486995.1 Nitratifractor sp.
CCTCTTTGCCCAGCAATTCGAAACCCACTTCGTTGGGGTAGATCCTGCGGCCTGGCTTGCGGGATGTGATCGGGACGATGGTGACGTTGTCCATCTGGTTTTCGATATCGTTGGAAACGACGAGGACAGGACGATGTCCGGCCTGTTCACGGCCTACGACCGGGTTGAGATCGGCCCAATAGACGGCAAACTGCATCCCTACCACTCGCTATCGGCGTAGCGGAAATCCTCTTCGACCGATCGGATATCCTCCCGAACCATCGGATCCGTCGTCGCGGCGGCGATCTGAGTACGGTAGTTTTCTTCTTCGATCTTTTTGATCTTTTCCCGTAGCGCTACGGAGACGAGTTCGGAAAAGTTGCTGAACCGTTCCAGCGCTCCGCACCGCTGAAGATCCAGCAGAATTGTCTCATCGAGTGAGACGGTTTTTCTGACCACGGGAAACTCCTGTATGAAGATTTTCATACATTATATCATACATTCCGACTCGTTCCCACCGTCCCCGGTGGGAATGCATACCTGAGCGTAGACGGCTAGCCTCGTTGCAATAGACTGCGTGCGTCCCGTAGGCATTCCCACGCAAAGCGTGGGAACGATAGAAATCCCAATGGTTGAAAAAGCACTTTTGTTATGACGCCAGACGCTTGATGCTCTTCAAAATATCCTCTTCGCGTTTTTGTGACCGGTAGAGATCCCAACGCATCTGAAGATTGAGCCAGAAATCGGCAGAAGTGCCGAAATATTTTGCCAGCCTCAGTGCGGTGGAAGGTGTCACACCGCGCTTGCCGTTTACCAGCTCGTTGATACGCTGATAGGGAACATGGATCGCTTTTGCAAGCGCCGTTTGCGAAATGCCCATAGGCTCCAAAAACTCGTGCAGCAACATCTCTCCGGGATGGGTCGGTTCTCTGAATTTCGGGATGTTCATTTTTCTTTCCTCCATTCTAATGATAGTCGATTATCTCGACTTTGTCCGGTCCCGCTTCAGTCCAGATGAAACAGATGCGGAACTGATCGTTTATCCTTATGCTGTACTCGCCGGCTCTATCGCCTTTCAATTTTTCCAGCATATTGCCCGGCGGTACTTTCAACTCATCCAAAAATGCGACAGAATCAAGCTGATCAAATTTGCGTTGAGCAACTTTCCACAACTTGACGGGCAGACGTTTGCGAGCCGCTTTGGTATCGTGGCCGTCAAAAATATCTCTTGTGATCTGATCTTTGAATGAGATAATCATGAGTCATTATAGCATATTATCCGTGCTAACGAGAGTGAAGACTATTGACCGGCTAACTCCTCCGCCATACTCTTCGCTCCTTTGAAATCGACCTTGCCGCTGGCCAGTTTGGGGAGGCTCTCGACCCGGAGAATGCGCGAAGGTTGCATGATGGGGGCGATGTCGGAGGATTTGATCCGCTCATGCACCTCTTCGGGGTCGAGATCGCCGCTGTAGAGCAGCACCACCGTTTCGCCCTT
Source organism: Nitratifractor sp. (assembly GCA_015486995.1). Lineage (GTDB taxonomy): Bacteria > Campylobacterota > Campylobacteria > Campylobacterales > Sulfurovaceae > Nitratifractor. Next base: position 1,478 of record WFQO01000057.1, read on the forward strand.
TTTCTCGTCGGGCAGGGCGACGGCGACGGCTTCGATCTCCTCGCCGAATACCCGGCCGATCGCCTCCTCCACCGCCCCCAGGCTGATCATCTCGCCGCCGATCTTGGCGAAGCGGCTGTAGCGGTCGACGATGGTGATGAAGCCTTCCTCGTCCACGTGGCCTTTGTCACCGGTTTTGTAGAAGCGCATGCCGTCCACTTCGGCGATCACCTCGGCGGTTTTGGCCGGGTCGTCCAGGTATCCCTCCATCACCTGCACTCCGGCCACCATGATGAGGCCGTCTTCGCCCACGGGGAGCTCCTCCAGGGTCTCGGGGTCGGCGATGCGGATCACGGTGCCGGGCAGGGGCTGGCCCACGGTGCCGGGGCGGTTGCCCACGATGACCCGGAAGGTGTCGGGGTCGAGCATGTCGGGCATATTCACCGCGATCACCGGGGAGGTCTCGGTGGCGCCGTAGCCCTCGTAGAGCTCCACGCCGAATTTGGCCCGGAAGGCCTCTTTGATCTCGGGCTTGAGCTTCTCGGCCCCGGCGACCCCCATCCGGATCGAGGCGAACATCAGGGGGTGGAGCTTACGGTTGCGGGCGTAGAGGCGGAAGAAGGTCGAAGTCCCGAAAAGGATCGTCGCCCCGTAGCGGGCCGCCATCTTGCCCACGCTGAGAGCATCGGTGGGATCGGGGACCGCGGCGACCGGGATCCCTTCGCACAGGGGCAGCAGGGTCGTCACCGTCAGGCCGAAGCTGTGGAAAATCGGTAGCGATCCCAGGATCAGATC
>WFQO01000058.1 GCA_015486995.1 Nitratifractor sp.
ACGCCTTCTTCGCCTGCGTCGACGAGGAGGGAAATTTCGTCAAAGAGAAGGCCGAGGGATACCACCGCCATATCCTCTCCCGGGGCGGCAGCGAAGAGATGAGCCGCCTTTATCAGGAGTGGCTGGGCCGCAAACCGAAGCTTCAGTCGTTGTTGAAACTGTATGGGATCGGGGAATGAGTAGAGTCGCAAATCGCAAGTCGCAAGTCACAAGAAAAGAGTCATTGGTCATTGGTCATTGGTCATTGGGGGGAGGGCTTCAGCCCTGCATTGCGGGACTGAAGTCTCGCCTCCGAAAATATGCGTTGCGTAGCGACGCTTACCAAAATTTCTCATTTCTATTTTCTATTTTTATTTTCTCATTGGAAGCGGAGCCTCTCCGATGAAACGCGACCATCTTCTTTTCATCGCCAGTGTCGTCGCTGTCTTTCTCCTTCTGATCGCGGGGGCGTGGAGCAGCCCGACTTTCACGGAGAAGCAGAGTTACGTCGAGGCGATTGTGATGTTCGGAGCGCTGCTTTTCGTCTTTTCGGTCGTGGTAATCGTCGCGGCGATGGGCTTTCGTTCGTTCGCGCTTTTTATGGCGCTCTTTATCGCGATGGCGGTCTCTCTCTACGGGGTGGAAGCGGGCGTCATCGTCGTCGTCGCCACCTATCTGGTCTGGGGGCTGGTCTTCGCGATCCAGCTGCTGCTGGTCCATCACCGGGTCGAGGGGGCGATCCGCTGGTTCCGTGAGCGCTACACCTTCAAGACGTTCTCCCTGGAGTATAAAGTCTTCTATCCGATGGTCTGGGCGTTCTATTTCTTTTTCGAGTATCTCCCCAATCTGGTGACCAAGGAGCATCTCCTCGACTTCGACCCTCGGAAAGTCTACGAGCAGATGCGGGGATACCTGCGTCCGAGATGAGAACGATTATCCCAAAAAACGGAGTAACCGATGCGTACTGAAAAAAGAGTCTTTCTCCTCGGCATTTTTCTCATTGCTGTACTTTTCCTCAGCGGATGTACTTCCATCGTGACCGCTCCCATCGAAGTCGCCGGTTCCGTAGCGAGCGCCGGAATCAGTATGGTCGGAGCTGCCGGAGGAGCCGTCGTCAACATCGCTACCGGTGGAGGAGGAGATGAGAAAGACGACTGAGTGAAGATCCCCTCCGCGTATCTGCTATAATCCTTTTTTCATCCGCTTGCCGGCACATCGGTGCAGGGGCATATAAACGATATCCATTCGAAAAAGAGCATGGAGGTATGATGTTACGATTCGTCTACTCTCCCCGTTTTGATCTGAACGTTGCCGATCTGCGTCTCGCACTGATCAATTATCTCCTCTCCCGTCAACGGGGGGAAGATTTTCTTCTCGTGATCGACGATCGTAGAGAGATGACAGATCGGGAGGCTACCCGAGCGGCAGAGACGAAAGAGCTTCTCGACAAATTCGCTCTCCCCTCCGACAGACAACTCTACCGCAGTGAAGCACGCAACCGTTATCAACAGTTGGCTCTGCATCTGTTGGAGAGCGATAAGGCTTTTCTCTGCCTCTGTGAAGAGGAGTCGGAAGCCTCGGGTGAAAGCGACGAGGAGCCCCGGCGATACGCTGGACGCTGCTTTCGGCTCTCTCCCGAAGAGCTACGAAAGATCCGGGACGAAAATCTCCCTTTTACGATTCGCATCCGCAAACCGGCCGAGACGATCGTCTGGCGGGATCTTCTTCTTGGAGAGTTTCACGCCGCTCCCGAAGAGGTGGATCATTTCGTCCTCCGGCTCTCCGACGGCAGCCCCTCACGGACCTTCGCCGAAGCCGTCGACGACATGAGCAACGGTATCTCTCTCGTGGTCGAAGAGGAACGGCACCTGCGGGAGGTCCCCCGACAGATTTATCTGAACCGCTCTTTGGGATACGAAGAGAAGATCCCCTACGCCCACGTTCCCCCTCTTCTGGATGAAACAGGCAGAAAGTTTTCCCGACACGGAGCTCCGAGCGTCAAAGCTCTTCTCGCGGAAGGTTTCCTTCCCGATGCCCTCATCAATTACCTGCTACGGCTAGGCAACCAGAGCCTCGAGGGGTTTTTCACACTTCCGGAAGCGGTAGACTCCTTCGAGCTTCGAGGCCTCTCCCCCCTCCCCGTTCGTTTCGATCCTGAAGAGTTACGTGCTCTGAATCGTGAGCATCTGCGACGGATGGACGATCGAACCCTCTCTCTGATCTTCGGATTCGCCGACGCCTCGATCGGACGACTGGCCAAGCTCTATCTCGAAGAGGCCCCAACGATCCGGGAATTGGAGGAAAGGATTCGGAGGATTTTCTCTCCGAAAAACTGTGAAGGTGTAGAGGGCGAGCCGATGTGTCGCCTCAGCGAAGCAATCCTCTCAGCCCCCTACTTCGCCGATTTCAACGCTTTCGAAAAAGATCTGAGTACCCGAACCGGTCTCGAAGGCGAGGCACTGCGCTCAGCCCTCTATCGGCTCATCACCGGCTCGGAGAACGGGCCGGCCCTGCCCGAACTCTACTCCCATATCAAATCCTACATTACGGAGGTCGCACGATGTCAGCACTGATCTACGCACTGGTCCAACTTCTCCATACCGTCATCAATCTCTACATCTGGATGATCATCATCGCCGCTGTTTTGAGCTTCGTTCAGCCCAATCCGTCCAATCCCACCGTCCGTTCTCTCATCTATGGGCTCTACCGCCTGACCGAACCCGCTTTCGCATGGGTCCGACGTAAAATGCCTTTCGTCGTCATGGGAGGTATCGATCTCTCTCCCATCGTCATTCTTCTGGGCCTGCAGTTTATCGACACTTTCCTGATGCGGCTTGTCTTCGGATGAAAAGGCTTCGGGCGCTACTCGCCCTGCTCCTACTGATTCCTCTCGGTGCCCAAACTTTCAGTTACACCTGGATCCACTCCCTCCCCAAAGGGGTAGAGAAGGATTACTACATCTGGCGCTATCTGCGTCAAAAAAGTACGACAAAAGCCCAGGCCCGACGCATCATCCGCGAAGCTTCCGCCCTCAACCCCAGCCTCAAAAAAGCTTACCGCAGAAAGACCGGCCTCCGGCCTCCGACACCTCCCAAACACGCCGGACGGAAACTCTCTTCGGCACAGAGAAGAGAGTTGGCTCGCAAAAAGGCTTTGGTCCGAAAGCTCCTTGCAACCCCGAATCCCCGGGCCGCCTGGCTCAAACTCGACCCGAAAATGCAGCTCTTTGTCTTCAAACATGCCGGGACTGAAGGACGTAAAAGACTCGACTATCCGATCAGCGAAACAGAGTGGCAACGTCTCAGCCGCTACCGGGATGCCAATCTCATGATCCATTACGTCCGCCGCGACCGTCTTCCGGGGCTCTCCCGAATTCTGCGTTTCAAGCCGGCCAAAGACAACGCTCTGCGCTACGATTACTTAATGCGCATGGGCTTCGAAGCCCTTGGTAGGAGCCAAACGGATTTGGCCGAATACGATTTCGCCCGAGCTGTCTCCAAAGCTTCCAAGCGTGAATCGGCCGATCGAGCACTTTTTTGGGCCTGGAAAGCCGAAAACGATCGAGACTATCTCAAAAAGCTGGTCAAGAGTTACAACATCAATCTCTACACCCTGGCAGCCAGGGATGCCTTGAAACTCCCCTACGACCTAGGGATCACTCCCGAGCTCCCTCCGGGCAAAGTTCCCGGATTCGACATCCGAAACCCCATCCAGTGGCACCGGCTCAAAGCGAAGATCTTCAACCCCCGTACCGATATGAAAGCGTTGGCTCGGAAGTTTCACCGTGAAGAAACCGTCGGCCACTGGACCTACATCAAGACCAAAGCGGGCAAGGATGTCCCCCAATACTTTCCGATGCCCTACCGCGATTATCTGGCCAAATTTCCCGTCAAACGCCAGGCGATCCTCTACGCTATCGCCCGCCAGGAGAGCCGCTTTATCCCCGCTTCCGTCTCCGGCTCTTTCGCCCTGGGAATGATGCAGATCATGCCCTTTCTGATAGACCATCTCCAAAAGGTCCGGCACGAACGGATCAACTACGACGATCTCTTCGATCCGATCGTCGCCCTCAAATACGCCAACACCCACCTCGACTACCTGACCAAATGGCTCCATCATCCTCTCTTCGTCGCCTACGCTTACAATGCCGGTATCGGATATACCAAACGGCTGATCCGCCGCAAAAACCTCTTCGAAAACAATCAAAAATACGACCCGTGGATCAGTCTGGAACGTGTCGCCAACTACCAGGCCAACGACTACGGCAAAAAGGTCCTGGCCAACTACGTCATTTACATGAACAAACTGGGACATCCACTACGGATCACTGATCTGCTCTCCGTCGTTCACCGACCCGAATTCACCGACGAATTTCGGAAAAAACAGTGATCCGTTCCGTCAAAGACAAAACTCTCTCCCGGGCGATCGCCCTCGCCGTCAATACCAAAATAAGGAAATTCGGAACCATGCTCGACTTCAAACTCGACAGCCGTACGAAAACGATCGAACTCGAAATCATGCTCAAAGGGGAGACGGAGCCACTCTTCGTCAAAGTCCAGCGCTATGAAGTCGTCGAAGAGAACGGACGATATTTCCTCCTGGCCGAACGAATCGTTACCTCCAGAGAGTGGATCAACGTCGTCGCCGAAAGCTATCTTCAGGGACAGCGTATCGAGATTCCTCCACGCTACGCCCGGCTCCTACAACTTGTTGTATAAACCCAGAATATGCATTAGACTTCACATCATCTGCATCGCTCATTCCGAAAAAACTTCACCGTTTCGGAATACGGAGCACAGAACGCGGCACACAAAGCAAGACAAAAGGTTCATCCCGCCTAAACAGGGATAAAATCCTCCCGACGCCCGTCATACTCCAGATAGAGGTCACCCTTTGCGTAGTCGATCGGACGATCGCATTCGATCATTTTCAGGGATTGGACTTCGATCTCCGTCAGAGGAACGACACCGCTGCGGGAACGAAGAGTGGCGGGATAGACGGAGGTGTTGAGGATCCAAAAGTCGGTAGCGTCCGGACGTCCGTCGAGCTCTTTGTGCACTCCGTGTTTGTGGGAGCTGGCGAGCCCCTCCATTAGAAAGACATCGTTGTAGAAACTGTCGTCGGCATCGACGGGCAGCAGTTCACCCCCCTCGTTACGGGAGACGAAAGCGACAATTTCGATCCCGTCGTCGGTTTTTCGGTTGATCAGGCGATAGAGCTCCCGTTTGTCTTTGATCCTCTCCATCCCGGGAAAACTATGGTAGGCATCGATGTGGGCGCCGAGCAGAATCTCTTCAAGCCGATCGAACTGTGCCAGTTCGTAGGCGACCTTTTTGTCCCGGATGTATTCGGCGGCCCGTTCGGCGATGCGCCGGGTATGCCGCCGGACCCGCTCGTTGAGCAGAGGATCGAGAGTGCGACGGATCCAGAGCAACACCCGGGCGAAGATCCTGCCGAAAAATCGACCCACGGCCGCAAGAAAGCGGTTGACGGGATGCTCAGGCCCCAAGGTGCGTTCGAGCCAGGCAAAGAGCCAGCTGAAAGCCAGCACTTCGAAAATCGGAGTGAGCCAGGAATTGAAAAGAAGACCGAGTACTTTGCCGCTGATCAGCAACACCGTTTTGGAGAGGCTGATGACGATGACTTTGAGCTCCGTGAAGAGAAAGAGATGGCTTAGGTATCCACTCGAGTAGAGCAGCCACAGCGAAAGTCCCGTTACACCGAAGGCGAGGAGAAAGTTGCGAATTTTGGCTTTCAGATTGAGCCCCAGGTAATACTCTCGGGCTTCCCGGAGCGCATGCGCGATCTGATCGATCACGTTTCGCTTGAGCCATCGGGAGAAGACATTGTCCAAAAACCAGCGTTTGATCAGCAGCAAGCTCCCCTGCAGAAAGGTCAATCCTTTGAAAAAGGCGATCAGCTTGAGTTTGGAGGCGCTGTAGAAGGAGAGGATCGCGCCCTTGAAAGCGAGAGAAGCGGCCAGCATATACCCGAGCATCAAATCCCAGCTCTCGGGGAAAAAACTGTAAATCACTATCCCGATCAACAGCGGGACAAATAGTAAAAGAGCGGCCAGGTCGCGTCGGCGCACGGAGAGGCTACTCCTCGTCGGCTACGTCGGTGGTGTAGACACCGGTCATCGTCTTCCAGATGATCGAGGCGTTGAGCCCTACCCAGATGATCAGCCCCATTCCGAGGGTACCGATCCATCCCAGCGTATTCCAATTGCTCAGATCGACGAGTTTGTACTGATGGAGGCCGTAGACGAAGGCGATAATGATGGCTGCGGTGATCAATGCTCCGTACCAGCGCAGACTCTGATAGATCGCCCGTAACGCCATGATCCAGAAGGCGAACATAATAAGAATGTAAAAGGGTTTGAATCCTTCCAAGGGATTGCCCCGGATCATGTAATGGACAAAATCGTGCCCCGTGGGATTCCACGTTCCCAACGCCAGGGCCATCGAGAGAATCAGTGAAACCCACCAACGAAGATGCCGAACCTCTTTGCCGTTTTTGGTATGAGCTTTTTGTATAAGAAAATCGGGAAGCATCGTTACGCCTTTTTTTGCGTAATTATATCAGGATGCTACAGCGTTAGGGCACCGCAGGTACTTTCGATATAATTATCTAAAATCATAAGAGCGAGGTTGGAAAGGGATGGAAAACCGATTTAAAAAAGGCGGAGGAATCTGCTTCGGAGTCTATCTGGCGATCATGAGTCTGCCGGCGCTATTCGTCGGAGCATTGGTCGCAGGTTATCTGGGCTATCTGCCCTTCGAGGTCGGGATCCATACTCTGGTGACGCTGGTCGCAATTTTTGTGATCTTTCTCTTTTTCATTCCCCACAACGCCAGCTACGCCGCCTGCCGAATCTCCCGCAACTTCGACCTGATGGAGCAGGATCTTCAGGAGGCTCTCAAACGCAACGCTCTGACCATCATGGGCAAAACCAAATCGACCCTTACGGTACGGGATTTTATCGATGAATATTTCAAAGACGTCCGTGACGACAACTACGCCCGAGTAGCGGCGACGATCTTCCCGATGCTGGGGATTTTGGGGACTTTCGTCGCCATCGCCATCTCCATGCCGGACTTCACCGTCACCAGCGGTGAGAAACTCGATCATGAAATCTCGATCCTGCTTTCGGGAATCGGCACCGCTTTTTACGCCTCGATCTACGGAATTTTTCTTTCGCTGTGGTGGATTTTTTTCGAACGCAGAGGCCTGGCGAAGATTGAACGGCAGGTCATCGCCCTGGAGGATCTCTACGGCAGTCGCATCTGGAGCCGGAGCGAACTCGTCAAACACGAGCACATGGAGAGCGAACTCAAAGACCAGAAGATCGTCCAGACCCTGCGCGAGACTTTTAATCTGGATTTCATCAAAGATATGAACGCCCAATACATGCGCAACTATCAGCGCATCGTCGACGACACCAACCGCAGCTTCGCACTGATGGCCGAGAAACTCCAGGAGGCTTCCGAGGATCTGCGCGAAACCCTCGGGCAGCTGGGAGACCGTAGAGAATCGGTACGGGCCGAGGAAGCGATGCGGCGCGACATGGAGAGCTTCGCCCGCTCCGCCGAAGAGTTGCGCGACGGTCTGGAACGTTTCGACGAGAGTATGGAGCGCAATCTCGAAAAGGTCGACTACGCCCTCGCCTCGGCGATCGACCGCCTCGGGCGGATGACGGAGCTCATCGCCCGCGAACATGAGCGCTTGCGCCAACGGAGTTCGTATACCTTCGATAACGGAGAAGAGAAGCTATGATCTTCCGACGGGACCGACGCCCGGAAGAGAGCAACAACTTCTGGGTCTCCTACGCCGACCTGATGGCCGGTCTGCTCTTCGTCTTCATCCTGCTCATCGGTGCCATCGTCTCCAAATCGATAATTCTGCGCAGTGACCTGCATCAAAAAGAGAAACGCCTCGAAAAGACCGTCGCCACCCTCGAAAAACGGGAAGCGAGTCTCCAGAAGGCCCGAAAAGAGCTGCAGGAAAAAGAGGCGCGCCTACGGCGCAACAAAGAGGCTTTGTTGAAGATAAAAAAGGAGCTCGAAATCCGGGAGGCGGCGATTCTCAGCGGCAAAGGAACCATCGCCAAACAGTCGAAGGTCATCGAGAAACAGAAGGAAACTCTGGCCGCTGCCCGGGAAAGGATCCGTTTGCAGGAAGACGAGGTCCGCAAACTGCACCTCCTCCTCGAAGAGCTCAAACTTCGCCTTGCCGAAGAACGCAACGCCACCCGATTCTACCGCCTCGCCGCCGAAGATCTCAACCGCAGCGTCGCCGCCAAAGAGAAGAGGATCCAAAATCTCGATACCGCGCTTGAAAAGAGCAAATCCCTCATCACCCTCAACGACAAAGCGCTCAAACTACGCCAAAAAGAGCTGGAGAAACTCAACCGCCTCCTCCTGGCCCGCAACGCGAAGATCGACGAACTCAACCGAAAGATCATTCTCCTGCAAAATCTGGAGAAGGAGAGCAACACCACCCTGGCAGACAAACAAAAAACCCTGCAGAAATATGTCAACCGGGTCATTGTCCTCTCCAATAAATTGACGGCGCTGGAAGATGAACTGCATCTCAAGGACAAAAAGCTCACGGAACTCCTGGAAGCACTCGACCGTCGCAAAACCAAATACGATGAACTCGTCGCCCGTCTGCGCAAACAAAGAGCTCGGATCAAAACTCTGACGGGAATCCGCCTCAAAGTCATCGCCGAACTCAAGCAGACACTGGGAAACCGCATCGCCATCGACAAAAAGACCGGCGCCCTGCGCCTCTCTTCCAAAATTCTTTTCGACCGGGGGAGTGCCGAACTCAAGGAGGCCGCCAAACAGGAGCTGCGTCAGACCTTCGAGAAGTACATCGCCGCACTGATGAGCAATCGCGCGATCCGCCCCCATCTCGACCGTATCGTCATCGAGGGGCATACCGACAGCGACGGCGGCTACCTCTACAACCTCGAACTCTCCCAAAAACGCGCTCTGGCGGTGATGAACTACCTCCTGAGCCTGCCCATCGCCAAAAAATACGATCTCAAAAAGTACCTGGTCGCAAGCGGTCGGGCCTATATGGATCCGATTCTGCGTAACGGTGTCGAGGATAAAGAGGCTTCCCGGCGCATCGAGATCAAGTTTCGCCTGAAAAACCGTGAAGCGATGTACGAGATCGAAAGGATTCTGGATGCGGATCAAAAGCACCTCTTTTGAGCCCAATCGGATGCGCGAAGCATTGGAAAAGCTTAAGGACCTCGAAAGAAACATCCGGCACGACTACCCTCATGAAAAAGTGGAGCCATCTGAAAAGAAAGTGCCCGCCCTTTGGATCCGCTGGTGGTCTTGGCTCTTTGGAACTTAAAATGTACCCGCTATCTTTCGAAAATATACGGTCAAATTCTTATTACCGCACCAAGGAAATAAAAACTCAAAAGATCGACACACCGGTTTTGGTCGTAAACTTCTCCAGGGCCAGGGTGCCGGCATGGGAGTTGCCGTAACGGTTGAGCGCCGGCGACCAGACGGCGATGGACATTTTCCCGGGGACCACGGCAGCGATGCCCCCGCCCACTCCGCTCTTGGCCGGCAGGCCCACATGGTAGGC
>WFQO01000059.1 GCA_015486995.1 Nitratifractor sp.
CCGGGTTTCTTCCGGTGAAGGTTTTGACGGTTTTCCACCGTTTGCCCCTGTTGGTCGTATACTGCAGCAGGACCTTGGCGACATTCCGGGTGAGGGCGTAGGTCCTCCAGCGGATCAGAGACCGGCTTTTCGCTGTGAGCGTCTCTCCCCCGTTGGGTGAAACCAGCTTCAGGACATCGATCACAAAGGGCCGGTTGGAGAGATCCTGACCGATCGCTTTGCCTCCGGCATTTTTTGCGATTACCTTGACGAAGCATTTCGGTTTTTTACCCTCCTGAGCCGGTATCCTCCAGCGATACGCTCTGACATTTCCGACAGTTGCGATGGATTGCCAGCTGGCTTTCTTGTCGGTCGAATAAAAGAGATCGAATTTGACCGCTTTCAGCGGTGCCTGCCAAGAGATTTTGTAGGCTCTGCCCGCTGCGATCTTTTCCCGCCCGTTGGGTGCGAGGAGTTTGAGAACGAAATCTTTTCCTCGGCTCAGACGCTCTTTGTAGAGGAGGATTCCTTTGTTGCCTTTGCCGGTGATGTCCCGGACCGTTCCGTAACGGTTGAAGGGTTCGTCGAAAGTGTAGTAGGCGACCAGTCCCGCCTCTTTGCCGCTCAGGCCGATCTTCATTTTGTTCTGGATCTCCCTCTGACTCAGGGCACGGTTCCAGAAACGCAATTCGTCAATGTAGAGGTTGTTGTAGGTGACATAGTAATTATCCCATCCGATCAGCAGAGGGTGTCTGCCTGTCAGCAGCGTGCCGGTCGCCGTCTCCTGGCCGACCAGTTTTCCGTTGACGTAGACTTTGAAGTTGTTCCCTCCTCCTCTGGCGTTATAGGTCATCGCCACGTGGGTCCATCGGCCGTTGGGGATGGGATCACCGGCGACAATCGAGTATCCTCCATCCGTCGTGGCAATACGTACGTCGATTTTTCCATCACGCCACTGCCCTATATAATAAGGGTAGCAGCTGTCACCGACCCATTCATCGGTTTTGACGATAAGAGAGCCGTCTTTCCCCTCCACTCTGTTCACTTTGACCCACGCTTCCACCGTCAGGGCTTTTTTGAACTCAAGGGCGGGACTCGAGGCGATCTCCATCGTATCCCAGCGCTCCACGCCCGTACCGTCTTCATGCTCTTGGTGGGTGAGGAAGAGCGACTTGTTGCCGGTCGCTTTATGGACGGGGACAGTGGGGTTGAAGACCCGGTAGAAGATATCGCTGTCACCGTCGACTCCCGTATCGTAATGGGTGATATCACCGTCTGCAACCAGATGGACTTCCCCCTGGTCTCCGACGGCGATTTGCGTACGGCCCAATCGAGAGTTGGCGTAGGGGTCGAGTCGTGCTTCGCGGGTAAAGTGAGCCCCCGCATCGTTCGAGGAGACGAAAAAGAGTGCATTGGCGGCTACATAGACATGGGATCCGGTCCTGTCGGACGGATCGAGTTTGATGACCGGCCACCATGTCTCGGGAGCCCACGCACTATAATAATATGGGGCTGTGAGTTCCTGAATCGGTTTGAAACTCTTGCCCGCATCCGTCGAGCGCTTGAGGTAGAGCGGAGTGTTGTAATCGTTTTCTCCTTGATAAAGCTGGAAGATAACATAGAGATTTGTTCCCTGAGCTGCCAAAGTTACCTGCCCGCTCAGTATATCCTTGTCGGGAAGTTCGTCGTGAGAGAGGTTGACCGCCGGGGCGAAGGTTGTCCCGTTATCCTCCGAACGCCGAAGATAGACCGAAAAATTCCCGTCCGCACCGTAGCCGTTGAAGACCGTATAGACGTTCGATCCGGCGAAGGCGATCTTGGGAACGTAGTGATCATCCTGGTCCGCCATCGATTTGGGTTTGTTGTCCTCGTTGGAAGGGACATCGATCTCCTGAGTTTTGAAGGTCGCTCCCCCGTCGAGGGAGCGTGCGAAAAACAAGCGTGCACTTCGCAAACCGTAATAATAATAGGCATCCCCATAGACGAGATAGACCTTGTCTCCATCTACCTGCATGTCGTAGAGTGTGGGTTCGTGCCCCCCCTTGTCTCCGTCGAAAAAGGCCACTTGATGGTGGGTAAAGGTGTCGCCGTTGTCGTCGGAGGCCAGGACATTGATCGAATCCTTGACTTCCCAGTTCCGTATGTAGGCGTAGCCGACCCTTATCTTTCCGTTGGCGGCGTGGGCATAAATATTATAAATTTTATGCGCATCCTCTGCTGTCACAATCCTTCTCTCGGCATCGAAAGTGGCCCCGTTGTCCGTCGAACGAAAATAGCTCAGGATCATGTACCAGGTATCATCATGATGTCTGGTTCCACTGATGAAAATGTGGACATTTTGACCGTCCACTGCCATTCTTCTATAGTCAGCATTGAGGCCGATATCGTCGTAGGGCTGTTCGCTGATCAGGACTTTAGGCTGCCAGGTTTTTCCCTTGTCGAGGGAGCGTCGGTAGTAGACTCTTCCGAGGCTCCAATCGGCAGTTCTAGTCACCCAGAGCACATGGACCGTGTTGCCGGAGACGATAATCTCAGGCGCACTGTCCGGATCGCCCGGGGCAGTCTCCATCGCGCTTTCGGAAAGGTTTTTCAACCACCGTGAAAGATCGGCGTTTTTCCCAAACGCCTGTGTCGAGAAAAGCATCAATGCAATCAATGCCACCATTTTCAAGAGTCTGTTTCCGGTTTTCATCTTTTTTCCTTTCATCCCATCCGGGAGTCGAAAACCTTTCCTTGTTAACTTAACTCTTCCAGTATACTCTTAATTTTAAAAAAGTGATAAGTTTTTAAGGATATTTCATCCAAATAAGACATAACCGGTGAGCAATGACATAAACTTTTCTCTTCATTGGTTTTTGGAAGCAAAGTGGAGAGTGATACTCTTTACGAAAAGTTGGGTACTATAAAAGATGAATTTTTCATAGAAGGGAGGCAAAGAGTGCGAGGAACGATGAAATACATGGCACTCCTCGTCTTGGCACTCGCTTTGGGCGGCTGTTTCGGCGGAAGCGAGAAGAAAGAGGAGTACAACAAAAGTGCCCAGCAGTGGTACGACGCCATTGAACGATCGATCGCCCGGGGAGATTTGGAGACGGCGGACAAGCAGTTTCTGTCTTTGCGCAGCGAACACATGGACTCTTCGTTGCTTCCGACGACGATGCTGGCTCTGGCGCAGGCGCACATGGCCGAGGAGGAGTATCTTCTGGCCGATTACTATCTGAACGAATATCTCAAAAAATACGGCGGCGGAGCACGGGGAGACTACGCCCGCTTTCTCAAACTCAAAGCTTCCTTCCTGGGGATCCATGACATCAACAAAGATCAAAAGCTTGTCGCCGATACCCTGACCAAATGTCAGAGCTATCTGCGCAGTCACGGCGGCAGCCGCTACGCCCCTTTGGTGCGGACGATGGTCGTCCGACTGCAGATGGCCCAGTATCTTCTCGACGCCGATATCGCGCATCTCTACGAGCGCCTGGGCAAAGAGAAGGCGGCGAAGATCTATCGGCAAAAAAGTGAAAAGTTCCACTACAAACCCGACGAAGTAGCCAATCCCGAAGGGGGCTTCCTCTCCTCCCTCAACCCGTTCGATTGAGACGGGGTAGGGGATTTGTCGCTCTTCCCGCTTTTCGCTTGGGGAGGAGCGAGAGAATCTCTTGACATATTATCCTCTTTTTTGTATTCTTAAAGAAAATTTAAGACTTTATACACTTAGACTAAAAAAGGATAAATGATGCAACTCAGTGATTATGATAAATTTCCCACCGTCCTTCCCGTGGTTGCGGAAGACGAACTCTTTTTCTACCCTTTTATGATCAGTCCGATTTTTCTCGGTTCCCAGGCCGATATCGATGCGGCGACGATGGCGATGGAGAACAATTCTTTGCTCTTTGTCGCCACGACGCAGCCCGGACATGAAGGCGAGCGGAGCTACGATGCGATCTACAAAACCGGAGTGGTCGGTAGCATCATGCGCAAAGTCCACATGCCCGACGGTCGGGTCAAGATCCTCTTTCAGGGCCTGGCCAGAGGGCGGGCCATCGAGCAGGCGGGAGAGGAGCCGCTGCAGGCGATGGTAGAGATCGTCGAAAACGACAGCTATAACCGTCTCAAAGTCGATGCGCTGCTCAATATGCTGCGGGAAAAGATCAAGCAGCTCAGCCAGCTCAACAGCTCCATTCCCGCCGATCTGGTCAAAACCATCGAAGAGAACGACGAGCCCCACCGCATCGCCGATCTGGTCTCTTCGATGCTCCCGCTGAAGAAAGAGAAAGCCTACGAGCTTTACATCGAAGAGAACATTGAGGATCGTCTGCTGGGGATCATCGACATTATCGTCGGGCAGATCGAAGCGCTCAAGGTCCAGCGGGAGATCAGCTCCAAAGTACACAACAAGATCGAGCAGACCAACAAAGAGTACTTCCTCAAAGAGCAGCTCAAAGAGATCCAGAAAGAGTTGGGGGTCGATACCCAGAGAGAGGAGGAGATCGCTTCTTTTCGTGAAAAGCTCGAAGCGCTCAAACCCAATCTCGACGAAGACGCCTACAATGAGATCAAAAAGCAGCTCGACCGCTTGGCGCGGATGCATCCCGACAGTGCCGACGCTATCGTGCTCCAGAACTATCTGGAGTGGGTCTTCGACATTCCTTTCGGCAAATTCTCTGAGAGTAAACTCGACGTTAAAAAGGTAGCTGAGGCTCTGGACAGAGATCACTATTCACTGGAGAAGCCCAAAGAGCGGATCGTCGAATATTTTTCGGTCAAAGAGCTGGCACAGCTGCGCGGGAAAAAAGAGAGCGAAAAGAAGGGGGTGATCCTCTGTTTCGCCGGACCTCCGGGCGTAGGAAAGACTTCGCTGGCTAACTCCATCGCCAAGGCGCTGGATCGCCCGTTGGTGCGTATCGCGTTGGGAGGGCTGGAAGATGTCAACGAACTGCGCGGACATCGCCGTACTTACGTCGGGGCGATGCCGGGGCGGATCGTCCAGGGGCTCATCGAAGCCAAGACGATGGATCCGGTGATGGTCCTGGACGAGATCGACAAAGTCGGGCGTACCCACCGGGGCGATCCGACGGCGGCGCTGCTGGAGATCCTGGATCCGGAGCAAAACACTCACTATCGGGACTACTATCTCAACTTTCATCTCGATCTGAGCCGGGCGGTCTTTATCGCCACGGCGAACGACCTGGGCTACATCCCCGCGCCGCTGCGAGATCGAATGGAGATCATCGTCATCAACAGTTACACTCCCGAGGAAAAGTTCGAGATCGCTCGGCGCTATCTGATCCCGCAGGAGCTCGAGAAGCATGCGCTGCGTCCTGAAGAGTTCAGCATTTCGAAAAAGGCGTTGCGTCTGCTCATCGACGAATACACCCGGGAGCCGGGAGTGCGCAATCTTCGTCGAAAGATCGCGGCGCTCATGCGCAAAACCGCCCGCAAAATTCTCGAAGATCCCGAGACCGATCATGTGCGCATCACGGCCAAGAATCTTCCGGCTTTCGCCGGCAAAAAGGTCTTCGAGTTTTCGGTCATCGAGGAGGAGCCGCAGATCGGCGTCGTCAACGGCCTGGCCTGGACCTCGGTGGGGGGAGACGTGCTCACCGTCGAAGCGATCAAGATCAAGGGCAAAGGGATCCTCCAGCTCACCGGCAGCCTGGGCGACGTGATGAAAGAGTCGGCCCGCATCGCCCACAGCGTCGTCAAGATCCTTATCGACGAGGGAAAAGTGAAGATTCCCCGCGAGACGATCCCCCGTACGGTCAAGGAGCGGGAAGAGAATCTCCGTCCCGAAGCGAGCGAAGTCTACAAACGTTACGACCTGCATCTGCACGTCCCCGAAGGAGCCACCCCCAAGGACGGCCCCAGTGCCGGAATCACCATGGCGACGGCCATCGCGTCGATCTACAGCGATCGCAGAGTGGACAACAAGCTGGCGATGACGGGTGAGTTGACGCTCACCGGCAAGGTCCTGCCCATCGGCGGGCTCAAAGAGAAGCTCATCGCCGCCTACAAAGCGGGAGTGGTGCGGGCGCTGATCCCGCGGAAAAATTACGAACGTGACCTGGAGGATCTCCCCAAAGAAGTACGTGAACATGTCAAGATCATCCCGGTGGATAGAGTCGAAGAGGTTCTCGAGTACGCTCTCCTCTAAGAGGCCGCTATTGCCGGGATGATTCTCTGGCGGTGAGTGTTGTATTGCGTGTTTCGTTATTAGATGTTCGAATTTAGGTGTTGGATTTTAGGTATACGGGTTCCTAGTGGATCTTCCGCAAGGTCGTCTCATTTGGAACGGAAAAGATGCAGTTTTCTTAGCTTAAGCGATTCGTTTTCATTCTCCTGAGAAGAGAGCTGCTCTGCAGCCCCCTTTCAACGAATGGCGAAGTGCGAATAACGAACGACAAAATTTAGAATTTGTAGTTGAGCTGGACGCTCAGACCGAGTTCTTTGTGTTCGTTGTGAATCGTGATGGCATTTTTCGGATAACCGAAAGCTTTACCGACATCGGCGTCGTTTTTCTCGTTGAGGGCATAGACGACGGTGAAGTCGGCGGAGAAGTTTTTACTGAACTGATAAGTTCCGCCGGCGGTGATGTGATCCTCCGCGGTAGCGGGGAAGCCGAGAAGATTGAACATATCCTTGGCTGCCAATCTGGGATTGTCGCTGTTGTAGAGCGTGATGGGCGTTTTGCCGTGGTTGTAACCGAGACGGAGTGACCAGGTCCCCGCATCGTACTGGTAACCGACGGCGAAGACATTTTGATCGTCCCATCCGAAATCCTCGTAACCGGCTGCATGCCCCCACTGGATGCGTTTCCAGTCGATGGCGACGCCGTGAGGGCCGTATCTCCATCCCAGTCCGATGCCATATTCTGCCGGTTGATCGAGATGACCGTCGAGCATGATGCCGAAGGGTGCGGCGGCGGCTGTCAGCGTGTTACCGTAGTCCATTTTGACTTTGCTTTTGTAAACGGCTCCGACACTGAAGCCGTTGCCGAAATCGTAGGTGGCTCCCAGAGAGGCTCCGATGCCGAAGTCCTGCTTCTGTCCGGGACTGACGACACCGGGCTTGCCCCCGGGTCCGTTCATCTCGTAGTGAATATCCAACGAACCGTACTGGACGATGGGGGCGATTCCGATACTGAGCCCGCCTGTTTTGTAGGCGACGGGGACGACGAACTGCATCAGCTGGAGAGTCGTCTCCATGTCGAAGAGTTTTTTGTTGCCGGGCATCCAGTTGCTGGCTCCCAGGCCCCGGAAATCGGTACCCATTCCCGCGGTACCGTACATTCCGGCTCCTACGTAGACGCCGTTGTCGAAATGGCTGACGATGGCGACGGCGGGAATCATACTGAGGTCTGCGTCGCTGTCTCCCGAGTCACTGACGGGACCGCCGGGAGTATTGGCGGTCAGGTCGGTGTGAACGTCGGGCATGAAGATCGTACCGCCGAAGCTGATCTCCGTATCCTGGACATGGGTGATTAGGGCAGGGTTGACCAGGGTCGATTCCGGACCGTGGCTGAAAGCGATGCCGGCGCCGCCCATCGAGCGGGTTTTGGCCCCGACACCGATGAGGGTGTCACCGTTGGTAGCATAGAGGGCGGATGATGTAGCGAGAGAGAGGGCCAGAGCCGCTCCGGTCAGTTTTTTGAACGAGGTCATGTCAAAACTCCTTGTACGTAGTGAAATGTTCGTTATCCTATCGCATGTATAATTAATTCTAGGTAAATAAATATAAAAAAAAATGATTTTTGTAACCAATAAAAACAAATTAAATAGATTAACTCCTGGTTTTATAAATAAGAAGTGATGCAGAGTATGTTATTTTTATGGAGACGATTGTTATTACCCCGTAATAAGGAAATAACTCAATGAGTGGAGCGAAAAGGAGTACCGTGAATAAAAAGGTAGGAATGATCTCCGTTTTTGTACTGTTTCTTTCCTTTGCAAATGCCCAAAGCGATACAGGAGCGGAAGTCAATAGAGGAGTACAGCTTTTCAAAGCAGGGGAATATGAAAAGGCGTATCGT
Source organism: Nitratifractor sp. (assembly GCA_015486995.1). GTDB lineage: Bacteria > Campylobacterota > Campylobacteria > Campylobacterales > Sulfurovaceae > Nitratifractor. Next base: position 8,006 of record WFQO01000059.1, read on the forward strand.
CTCCTTCGACCCTATGCCGAGGCGGGGAATCCTCGAGCTCAATTTACCGTGGGACTGCTTTACGATATGGGAAGCATCAAGATGATGGACAAAGCCCGGGCGGTGGAGTGGTACCGCAAAGCGGCGGAGCAGGGATTGGCGGATGCCCAGTACGATATGGGCGTGATGTTTTCCAAAGGGGAGGGGATCTACAAGGATCTGGGGGAAGCGCGCCGGTGGTACGAAAAGGCCGCCGCACAGGGACATCCTTACGCTTTGTACAATCTGGGGGTCGTCTGGGAGAGAGGTTACGGAGTCAGCCCCGATATCCTCAAAGCGCGAGCATATTACCAAAGGGCCGCGGTGCGGGGAGTCGCCAAGGCTGCCTACAATCTTGGAAACCTCTACTACAAAGGAGAGGGAGTACCGAAAGAATCAGCCGAAGCGGCTCGGTGGTATCGTAAAGCGGCTACGTTGGGCCACCCCGCCGCCCAATTTCATTTGGGATGGCTCTATGCGCATGGCGTAGGGGTTCCCCGGAACGCGAAAGAGGCGAAGCGCTGGTATCGGGAAGCCGCCTATAACGGAAATGCCGAAGGAGCCTGGAATTACGGTCTGATTCTTGAAAAAGAGGGTAATCCGGAAGCGGAGTACTGGAAGGCCCGTGGCAAAAGGAAGATGAAATCGTCAAAAAAATGATACTTCACTTCCTCATATTTCCTTTTCGAAATACCGAAAACGCAGTGACCGATTTACGGATTCGTAGAGGATGAGGAGCTCGGCTCTTCAGAGGTTTTGAGGACGAGAAGAGGTTGATCGGGGGTGAAACTCTCCATCGCTTTGAGGGTGGCAAGCAGCGCCATCAGTTTGTTGCGTACCTCCAATTCTTCGAGTTCGGGGCGGCTGTCGGCTACGACTCCGGCTCCGGCCTGGAGAACGATTTTATCGGGCTGGATCAGGGCGGTGCGGATGGCGATGGCGGAATCCATGTCGCCGGTGAAGGAGAAATACCCTACGCTACCGCTGTAGAAACCCCGCTTGAGTCCTTCAAAGCGGGCGATGAGCTCCATCGCTTTGATCTTTGGGGCGCCGGTCATGGTCCCTGCCGTGAAGGTTGCCCGGAAAAGGTCGAACATATCTTTATCTTCATCGATCTGAGCGATGACGTCGCTGACCATGTGCATGACGTGGGAGTATTTTTCCACCCGCATCATTTCCGGAACTTCGACGGTACCGGTTTTGGCGACACGACCTACATCGTTGCGTCCCAGATCCACCAGCATCAGGTGCTCGGCACACTCTTTGGGGTCGTTGAGCATCTCCTGTTCCAGTTCGTGATCCCGCTGGGGAGTGGCGCCCCGCTTGCGGGTTCCGGCGATGGGACGTAGAAGGATCTCTCCCGCGGTGAGTCGGACCATGACCTCGGGGGAAGAGCCGCAGATACTGAAATCCTGGTAATCCAGAAGGAAGAGATAGGGCGAAGGGTTTTTGGAACGCAGCACCCGGTAGAAACTCAGAGGATCGACATACCCCTCCTGAGTGTAGCGGTTGGAGGGAAGCATCTGGAAGACATCCCCGGCACGGATATGCTCCTTGGCCTGCTCCACAATCTCCATGAAACGTTCGGCCGAAATGGCGAAGCTCCCCTCTCCCTCCAGACGTGCGGGCTGAAAAGGCATGGGCTGATGAGGGCGCGGCAGTAACGCCGCTACCGCTTCCAGGAGTTGGGGGTTTTCATTTCCCGGGTCGATCAGAGTTAGCTCCGAGCTTTTGTGGGAGAAGCCGATGATGAGGCGGGGGCGGATCAAATCCAGGTCCGGGGTCTGCAGCGGGTCCTTGAGATTATCCATCCATTCTCGCAGTACCGGCTCAAAGACTTTGACCATGTCGTAGCCGATAAAACCGATGAAGCCGTCGACGAAGGAGAACCCCGCTTCCCGGGCAAGAGCACGGTAGGACTCTTTGTCAAGTTTCCGATAGTAGTCCTGTAGGAAGGTGAAGGGATCGGTATCGGGCTCATGGCGTTTGCCCCCTGTATCGATATAGACGGTGCGATCGTTTCGGTAGATCAGCCGTTCTTTGGCTCCGATGACGATGAAGCTGAAGTTCCCCTCCTCGGAGGTCACGACGCTCTCGAAAAGCATGGTCACTTCATCGGGATAAAGCTTTTTGATCTCTCCGTAGAGGGCGACCGGGGTCAATTGGTCGAAAAGATAACTGCGTAGCATTACTTTTTCCTTACGACGAATCCGGCAATGCCGAGTTTCTCTTTGATTTCAGGGAGTGTCGCTTTGGCGTCGGCATAAGAGGGGTAGGGACCGATGCGTACCTTGATCATTCCGGCGCTCTTGACGAGAAGAGGGTGATAGCCTTTGGCCCGCATATCATCAAGAAATTTTTTGGTGGGCGGACGTTTGAAAGAGCCGACCTGTACGAAATACTCTTTATTATGAATCGTTGAGGCCGGATTTTTTTTCGTTTTCTGCTCTTTCCGTTTGAAAAGTTCGCTCGGTTTTGTTTTGAGGGGAGCATGTGCCGTCGTTTTGGGGGGACGTTCCCGTCGGGAAACCGTCGATGTCTTTGTGTGAGGTTTTGACTCCGTGACGGGAGTGGGGATGCTCTTTTCAGGGAGGGATTTTCGGATGGTGGCCGTTTGAGAGACAGAGACGGTGTGTGAACGTCCGAGACCTTGTGTTGAAGAGGCTGGGAGCTTCTCGCGGACGATGGGTTGGAGCTCTTCGGGGATCTGCTCTCGACGACGGGGCATCGTCTCGTGTCGAACGGGGTGGGTGACGATGGAGGTCAATTCCGTTTTTTTCTCTCCCGGTTTTGGAACCGTTTCCTCTCCGCCCATAATGAGTTGATAAAGAACGATACCGACAATGATGATGATGACGATCAGCGCCAGCATCGTCAGGACGGACTTCGATTTGCCTCCGTGCAGCTCCGGTTCGCCGATGATGAGGTCATCGAGATTGTGATCGGTCATCTTCCCTCACTCCCTGTCGTGCTGAAATAGTTTTTCACTCGATTATATCAGAAATAGTATTAGGATAATATTCGTTAATATATCAATGAGTGGTCCGGTCAAGAATCGGAGGAGTCCGATGCGTACCGGAAGCGCGCGGCTCAGTAGATGGGTCGGTCATAGATGACGAATTGCAGGGCGAGTTCTCTCATCTCTTCCCGGATCTTGGCCTGGAGCTCGTGATCGTCGATATGGTCCAGGACGTCGCAGATCCGGTTGGCGATGAGCTCGAACTCCTTCTCTTTCATTCCCCGGCGGGTCAGGGCGGGGGAACCGATACGAATTCCGCTGGTGACGAAGGGGCTGCGGGTTTCGCCGGGGACGGTGTTTTTGTTGACGGTGATGCCGGCGCGGCCCAGAGCGGCGTCGGCATCCTTGCCGCTGAACTCTTTGTCGAGGAAGCTCACCAGCACCAGGTGGTTGTCGGTGCCGCCGCTGACCACGTCGTAGCCCCGCTGCATCAGGACCTCGGCCAGGACTTTGGCGTTGGCTTTGACCTGGCGGGCGTAGTCGGTCCACTCGGGAGCGAGGTTGTGCTTGAAGCCGACGGCTTTGGCAGCAACCACGTGGACCAGGGGTCCGCCCTGGAGACCGGGGAAGATGGCGGAGTTGATCTTCTTGGCGATCTCCTCGTCGTTGGTCATGATGGCGCCGCCGCGGGGACCGGCCAGAGTTTTGTGGGTGGTGGTGGTGACCACGTGGGCGTGGGGGAAGGGGCTGGGATGCTCTCCGGCGACGACGAGTCCGGCGATGTGGGCGATATCGGCGAAGAGGAGGGCCCCGACCTCGTCGGCGATCTCACGGAATTTGGCGAAGTCGATCTCCCGGGGATAGGCCGAAGCGCCGCAGACGATGATCTTGGGCTTGACGATCTGAGCGATGTCGCGGACCCGTTCGTAGTCGATGCGGCCGTCGAGCTCTACCCCGTAGGTGAAGCTCTGGTAGTTCTTGCCGGAGAAGCTCACTTTGGAGCCGTGGGTCAGGTGGCCACCGTGGCTCAGATCCATCCCCAGGATCTTGTCGCCCGCTTTGATGAGGGCCGCATAGACGGCGCCGTTGGCCTGGGAGCCCGAGTGGGGCTGGACATTGGCGTATTCGCAGCCGAAGAGCTCCTTGCAGCGGTCGATAGCCAGCTGCTCCACCTTGTCGGCGTATTCGCAGCCGCCGTAGTAGCGCTTGTTGGGGTAGCCCTCGGCGTATTTGTTGGTAAAGACCGATCCCATCGCCTCCATGACGTCGGGGAAGGTGAAGTTTTCGCTGGCGATCATCTCCAGGTGCTCTGTTTCGCGTTTGAGCTCGTCGACGATCGCCTGATAGACCTCGGGGTC
>WFQO01000060.1 GCA_015486995.1 Nitratifractor sp.
CTGAAAGAAGTGAGGAGTGAGCAGTGAGGAATGAGCAGTTATTGAATTTACAAGATATTTACAAAGCCGAAAATACGACCGGGAGCCTGACAGGCTTGCGAGGCAAAGTCAAACCAATCTACCCACTCCCCTCTACCCACTACCCATTCTATGCTCAGAAGGAGCGACCATGTCGCTCCTTCTGAGCATAGAATCCAGCTGCGACGACAGCTCTCTCGCCCTGACCGAGATCGCGAGCCGAAAGCTCATCCTGCACAAAAAAATTTCCCAGGAGGCGGAGCACGCCCGTTACGGCGGGGTGGTCCCAGAGCTGGCCAGCCGTCTGCACGCGGTGGCGCTGCCCGACCTGCTCGAGACGGCGAAGCCCTGGTTTTCACAGATCTCCGCCGTGGCGGTCACCAACGAACCGGGCCTGGCAGTGACGCTGAACGAAGGGGTGATGATGGCCAAAGCCTTCGCCACTTTTCAGAAAATCCCCCTGATCCCGGTCCATCATCTCAAAGGCCATATCTACTCTCTCTTCATCGAAAAGCCGACCCGGGTGCCGATGCTCGTCATCCTCATTAGCGGCGGACATACGATGGTCTTGCGGGTCCGGGGGCTTCAGGAGATGGAGGTCCTGGCCACCAGTATGGATGACAGTGTGGGAGAGAGCTACGACAAAGTGGCCAAAATGATGGGGCTGGGCTACCCCGGCGGCCCCATCGTGGAGACTCTAGCCCGCGAAGGGGACCCTGAGCGTTTCGAACTACCGGTTCCTCTGCGCAACTCTCCGCTCATCGCTTTCAGCCTTTCGGGACTCAAAAACGCCGTGCGCCTCACCGTCGAAAGGCTCGGAGGCTCCGACGCGATGAGCGAGCAGGACCGCCGCGATCTGGCCGCCGCTTTTCAAAAAGCCCTCATTGCCCACCTGACCCAGAAGATCCGAAAAATCCTCGCCAGCGAATCGATCCCCGACCTCGCCCTCGTCGGCGGCGCCAGCGCCAACCTCGCCATCCGGGAGGCCTTCGACTCCCTTTGCAGAGATTACGGCAAACGCCTCCACACCGCCAAGCTGGAGTTTTGCGCCGACAACGCCGCCATGATCGGCCGCTACGGCCTCGACGCCCTGGCAGAGGGCCTCACCTGCTCTCCCATGGAGATCACCGTCTCCGCCAACCGCAAACTCCAACCGGGGATGAAATTGTGAGTTTCTTTGTTATTGATTATCGGTTATCGGTTATCGGGAGCGTGTGCGGTGCTTTTCGTCGTATGAACAGAGGGCAGAAAGTAGGATCACACTTTGCGCCGGTGAGAAGGCGGGAAGGTATTGTAAACGCTATATTATCCACCGTCTTACTTTCTTATCGTCTTACCTTTTTTGATAAAAGCGTTGCCGCGCAACGCATACCAAAATTCTCAATTCTCAATTCTCAATTCTCAATTAAAAAACTCATCACTCATCACTCATTTTTTCCCGGAGGAAAAAAATGACCTCTCATCCCGTCTGGAACGTCGACCCCATTCTTCTGCATCTGGGGCCTCTGCAGATTCACTGGTACGGGCTGCTCTTTGCCGGGGGGATCCTGGCCGGATACTGGATGATGCGATACATTTGCCGTCTGGAAGGCAAAGATCCCGAGATTCTGGAGCCGCTTTTCCTCTACGTCGTGGTCGGAATCGTCGTCGGGGCGCGCCTGGCACACTGCTTTTTCTACGAACCCGACTACTATCTCGCCCACCCTCTCGAAATCCTGATGGTCTGGAAGGGAGGGCTCGCCAGCCACGGAGGCCTGGTCGGGGCCTTTGTGGGGCTTTGGCTCGGCAGCCGTCGCCACCACGTCCCTTTCGGCTGGATCGTTTCGCGCCTCACGATCCCGACCCTCTTCGTCGCTTCGATGATCCGCCTCGGCAACCTCTTCAACTCCGAAATCCTCGGCAAACCCACCGACGCTTTCACCGCCATCGTCTTCGCCCGGGTCGATGCGCTTCCCCGCCATCCGGTGATGCTCTACGAATCGGCGGCCTATTTCGCGACCTTTCTGCTGACGATCGTGATCTACCGCTTCGCTCCGCGCAAGAGGCTGACGACGCTTCTGCCCGGCGTGGGGCTCGTCTGCGTCTTCGGCGCCCGCATCCTGCTTGAGCGCTTCAAAGTCCCGCAAGCCGACTACTCCACCGGATTGCCGCTGAACGTCGGGCAGCTTCTGAGCCTCCCCTTTCTCCTGCTCGGCCTTATCCTTGTCGTACTGAGTTTTCGCCGGAGGACCCCCCGATGATCCTCGCCTCTTTCGCCGAAGGTTTTCTGCTGGGCCTAGGCGCCGCCGTTCCTCTGGGCCCCATCAACGTCCTCATCATGAGCAACGCCCTGCGCCACTACGGCTCCGCCGTGGCCCTGGGTGCCGGGGCGATGAGCGCCGACATCACCTATCTGCTTTTGATCCTCTTCGGCCTCTTTCACTTTATGGAAAATCCCACCGTCAAACTGGGGATGGGCCTGGCAGGTTCCGCCTTCCTCCTCTATCTCGCTTGGCTCATCTTCAAAGGCCGTCACGAACCGATCCGGCTCGAACAGGTCGGCAACCCTCCCCTGCTGAAAAACTGGCTCAAAGGCTACACCCTGACGCTGTTGAACCCCTATACCGTCGTCTTCTGGCTCAGCGTCTCCGCCTACATCGCCACCAAGCAGCTCGACCCCGCCGCTACCGTCCTGGGCCTGCTGAGTGCTATTATCCTTTGGATCACCCTGATGCCCCTGATCATCCACAAGACCAAACACCTCTTCTCCCAACGCGTCGCCACCCTCTTCTCCATCGCCAGCGCCGCTATCCTCGCCTTTTTCGCCCTCGGTATGCTTGCGAACCTCTGAAAGTCTCTTCAACCCAAAAATTGCATTAGCCGGCACGCCATCTGCATCGATCATCGGCGACATAAGCGATTCGTCCAAAGCCTCGACACATCTGACGTGCTTTCTACTGCAAAATTTCGGTTAAACTAAAAATCTGGATTTAACCGATAGCTCCATCAAAGGCAAAAAGGTAAAATAAATATTGACAAAGAAAAAGTGATTTCAAAGGAAAGGATCAAGCAAGTAGTACATATCATCGGCGCTCTTCACGCCGATTAGTGAAGGGTGTCGTCAGATTCTCAGTTTTCTTCCTGATTGACGATTTTGTTCGCTTTGATCCACGGCATCATGGCCCGCAGCTGCTCTCCGGTCTTCTCGATGAGGGAATCCTTCATGTTGTTGCGCTCGGCGGTCATCCGGGGATATCCGGCCATTCCCTCGAGGATGAAGTCTTTGGCGAATTTGCCGTTTTGGATCTCTTTGAGGATTGCTTTCATCGCTTTGCGGGACTCTTCGTTGATGACGCGGGGACCGCTGACGTAGTCACCGTACTCGGCGGTGTTGGAGATGGAGTAGCGCATCTCGGCGATGCCGCCCTCGAACATCAGGTCAACGATGAGTTTGAGCTCATGCAGGCACTCGAAGTAAGCCATCTCGGGTGCGTATCCCGCTTCGGTCAGGGTCTCGAAACCTGCCTGGACCAGGGCGGTGACCCCGCCGCAGAGAACCGCCTGCTCGCCGAAGAGGTCGGTCTCGGTCTCGTCTTTGAAGGTGGTCTCGATGATCGCGGTGCGGCCGCCGCCGATGGCGGAAGCGTACGACAGGGCCAGCTCTTTGGTCGTTCCGCTGGGATCCTGATAAACGGCGATCAGGTCGGGGATCCCGCCGCCTTTGACGAATTCACTGCGCACGGTGTGGCCCGGAGCCTTGGGGGCGACCATCATGACGTTGATGTCGGCGGCGGGCTTGATCCGTCCGTAGTGGATATTGAAGCCATGGCCGAAGGCGATGGTGGCACCGCTCTTGAGGTTGGGCTCGATTTCGTTTTTGTAGACTTCCGCCTGAGTTTCGTCAGGCAAAAGGATCATCACGACGTCCGCTTTGGCGGTCGCTTCCGCGACGGTGAGGACCTCGAAGTTCTTCGCTTCGGCCTTCTTCCAGCTGTTGCCGCCGGGCTTGAGGCCGACGACGACGTTGACGCCGCTGTCGCGGAGGTTTTCGGCATGGGCATGCCCCTGGCTGCCGAAGCCGATCATGGCGACGGTTTTGCTTTTGATGAGGTTGAGATCGCAGTCTTTATCGTAATAAACGTTGAGTGCCATTGGTTATCCTTGGGTCAAAATTTGGGAGATTATAGCGAATTTTGAATTTTGAATGAAAAGCCGGCGGAGTATTGCTTTTCCAGGTGATAAAAGTTCCATTGGGTAAACTGGAAATACACTATAATGAGATCAAAAAATATTTACAGAATAGTCGAATCAAGGAGATTTTTATGGAAAAATTCAAAACCTATTTTCTGATGGTGGGCCTGACCCTGCTCTTCATCTGGTTCGGCGGTCTGATCGGGGGGAAAAGCGGAATGCTCATCGCTTTCCTGATCGCTGCCGGGATGAACTTCTACGCCTACTACTATAGTGACAAGCAGGTCCTGGCCCACTACGACGCCATCCCCGTGAACGAGAGCAACGCGCCGGGGCTCTATGCCATCGTCCGGCGCCTGACCCAAAAGGCGGGACTCCCGATGCCCAAACTCTACATCATCCCAGATCCCGTCCCCAACGCCTTCGCCACGGGCCGCAACTACGAGCACGCCGCGGTGGCCGTCACCGAGGGGCTTTTGGATCTGCTGGACGAAGAGGAGATCGAGGGGGTGATCGCCCACGAACTTAGCCATGTCAAACACTACGATATCCTCATCGGAAGCGTCGCCGCCACCATCGCCGGGGCCATCAGTATGCTAGCCAACTTCGGGATGCTCTTCGGAGGCGATCGAGACCGCAACCCCATCGTCACCCTCGCCCTGATGATCATCATGCCTCTGGCCGCCACGATCATTCAGATGACCATCAGCCGCAGCCGGGAGTTCGAAGCCGACAAGGGCGCCGCCCTGATCACCGGCCACCCGGAGTGGCTCCAGAGCGCCCTGGCTAAACTGGACAACTACGCCCGTCGCGGCGCCGTCATCCATGACGCCGATCCCAGCACCGCGCATATGTTCATCGTCAACCCCTTCGCCGGGGTCGGCAGCGCCCTGGGCAACCTCTTCCGCACCCACCCCACGACCGAAGAGCGGATCGAGCGGCTGGAAGAGATCAAATATCAATTGCGGAGCAATTGATATGGTCATTGGTTATTGGTTATTGGTTATTGGGGGCGCCTTCGGCGCTTTGCTTCGGCGTTTGAAAAAAGGTAAGGAGGTAGGATCGCGCTTCGCGCTGGTGGGAAGGTGGGAAGGTATGATAAAACCTATACTACCCACCCTCTCACCCTCTCATCTTCTCACCTTCATTGATAAAAGCGTTGCGCCGCAACGCAAACCGAAAGTCTTCATTCCTCATTCCTCATTCCTCATTCCTCATTCGAATTTCCCAAAGGAAATTCGATGAGTCCTTTCGGCATCCAACTCACCCGTGGCTTTCTTCCTTCCGATCTGGAACCCGAAGATTATCCCAAGTACCAAGAGCTGGAGCGTCTGGGCGCCCTGGAGAGAGATGATCGCGGACTCTTGAAATTGCGTTCGCTCTACCGCGTCGGACGGCTCTGGATCGACCGGGAAGGACGAGGATTCGTGGAAGCGGAACACAAAGAGGACAAAGACCTCTTCATCGAACCCAAGGATCTGGGTGACGCCAAAAGCGGCGACGAAGTGGTGGTCAAGAGGATCATCGCCCGGCGGGGGCGTCCGGCGGCGAAGGTCGTGCTTGTCAGCCGCCCCGAAGCGCTGCACCTCATCGGCTACACCCATCGGGACGCCGAGGGGAATTTCGCCGTTTTGCACATCAAAACCGCCCAACCCATCGAAGCGAAGATGCCGGGAATGGACCTCAAAGCCTTCAAACTGGGGACCGTGCTCCTCATCGACGCCATGAGCGCCAAGGTGATCGAAGTCCTGGGGCACCTGGGAGATCCCCGGGTAGACGAGCGGATCAGCCTGCTGCTCTACGAACGCCAGGACGATACCTTCCCTCCCGATTGCGTCGAGCAGGCCCTGGCCATCCCCGACCGGGTCCTCCCCGAAGAGCTGGAGGGGCGGGTCGATCTGCGCCATCTGCCCTTTTGCACCATCGACCCCGTCACCGCCAAGGATTTCGACGACGCCATCTATCTGGACCTGGATACCCACACCCTCTACGTCGCCATCGCGGATGTGAGCCACTACGTCCCCTACTTCAGCCCCATCGACAAAGAGGCGAAGCTGCGGGGCTTCACCACCTATCTGCCCCACAAAGCCTTCCCGATGCTCCCGCGGGAGCTCAGCGAAAACATCTGCTCCCTCAAACCCCACGTCGACCGCCTCGCTTTCGTCGCCAAAATCACCCTCGACCCCGATACCCTCCGACCGCTCAAGGAGGAGTTCTTCGAAGGAGTGATCCACTCCAAACGACGCTGGAACTACGACGAAATTGACGCCATTTTGGAAGGGCGGCGTACCCACTTCAGCGATACCGAACAGAAGATCCTCGACTGGCTGCTACCTCTGCAGGAGATGACGGTGCGTCTGCGCAAACAGCGGCTCAAAAAAGGCTTCGACTTCCGCACCGACGAAGTGAAGCTGGCCATCGACCCCGAGCACGAGCTCAAAGAGACCACCATCGAGACCGGCACCCCCGCCCACAGCCTCATCGAAGAGTGCATGCTCCTGGCCAACAAAGCTGCCGCCAAGCGCTTCACGGGCGACGGCGATGCCATCTTCCGCATCCACGAAGCCCCCGAGATGAGCAAGATCGAGGAACTTCTTGAGGAATTGGCCACGGTGGGAATCTTCGTCGAACTCCACGACGAAGCCAACGCCCCCGCCGCCATCCGAATGATCCAGAAGGAGGCCGCCAGAATGGGCCTGGAAGCGGAAGTGGACGCCCTGATCATCCAATCCCTGCGCCGCGCCGCCTACTCCCCCTTCAACGTAGGTCACTTCGGGCTGGGCTTCAAACAGTACAGCCACTTCACCTCCCCCATCCGGCGCTACTCCGACCTGATTCTCCACCGCCTCATCAAAGCCGACCTGCAAAGAGACGACGAAAAACAGGAGTACCTGCTGCGCAACATCGAACCCCTCTGCGTCCGGGTCAGCGAACTGGAACGCAACGCCACCAAGGCCGAGTGGGATTTCCGCGACCGCAAGTTCGCCCGCTGGGCCGCCCACCATCTGGGAGAGCGCTTCCCCGCCCAGATCATCGAAATCGACCTGGAGGACAGCAACAAAGGCGCTACGGCGATCCTGGAGTGCGAAATGCAGGGCATCGTCGTCCGCCTCGACCGTTACGACGCCCTACTTTTCGAGCGCATCGAGGTAGAAATCACCGAAGCGAACATCGCGCAGGCGTTCATCAAAGCGGAACAGGTTGGGAAATTTTCGAATGAGGAGTGAGAAGTGAGAAACGAGGAGCCTAAAAGGCTGGAAGGTACTTTGGGCGCAGTCGCAGGTGAGCAAAGTCATTGGCCATTAGCCATTGGGAGGCAGAGCTTCAATTCCGCCTCCAAAAGATTGCGTTGCAGCGCAACACTCCGTCATCCAAAATCCAAAATTCAAAATTCAAACTTAGCCTCCTCACTCCTCACTTGTTCTCCGAAGGAGGATACTGATGTATCAGCGGGAGTTTGAACAACGATTGCAGGATGCTTTGCCCCGTGCCGTTCTCCTCTATGGAGACAACGAATTCCTCATTGACCACTACCTTCGTCTCTACAAAGAGCGTCTCGACGCCACAGAGACCATGCTCACCCTTTATCACGACGAATACGACTTCGACCGTGCCAAAAATTATCTCTCCCAAGCCTCCCTCTTCGGAGGCAACAACCTGCTGCTGATCCGACGGGAGAAGAAACTCCCCAAAAAGGAGCTCGATCTTCTGATCGAACTGACGAAAAAAAATGAAACAAATTATCTGCTTTTAGCTTTCGGGGGAGAGGCGAGGGAGGCTAAGGCGATGCAGAGCAGTTTTTCGGAAAAAAAGGGGGCTTTGTGGGTACGTTTTTTTGAAGCCAATCCCCGAGAAGGGCAGCGTTTTCTTCGGGAGGAAGCGCGACGTCTGGGGCTGGAGATCGATGATTACGCACTGGGACATCTTTTTAACCTACTCAACGGGAATTTGGCGCTCTGCGCCAAAGAGCTGGAAAAGCTCGCCATTTTGCAACGCCCCGTCAGTATCAAAGAGATCGATATGCTGGTCTACTCCACCGCACCCCTGGCCGTCGAGCGTCTGCTGATCGACCTCTTCTCTAAAAAACCGATCACCGAAACGGTCGCAAGACTTTTGGAGCTGGGAGAGGACGAATTCTCCATATTGCGGGCGACACAGTTTTTCGTCCAGCAGATTTTTCTCTTCCGGGCATACATTCAGATTCATGGCAGAGCGGACTCCAAAGAGATCCTGGGATACAAACTCCCGCGCCATGTCGAGGAAGAGAAGGCATCCCTCGCCGTCAAAGTCCCCTCCGGAACCCTGCTGAAACTCTACGAAACTCTCCTCGAAGCGGAATTGCGCCTCAAATCGAGCAAGCCGGAAAATCGGGAAGTTCTTCTCTACGGAACGATGATTCGTTTGCAAAATCTTCTGCACTAAACTCTCTTGGAATGTAAAAAGGAAAGAAACTTATCTGTTTGGTGATTTCAAAGGGGAGCAGGTCACCCCTTTTCTAAAGGAGGCATCTCTATGCACAAGCCTGAAGTTTCAATCGAAACTCCGCGCCATCAATACTCCATGTAGATACCGCTCTGAGTTGCACTCCACTGTACCGTACACTCTTTGACGTCCGGGTCGCTGCCCTCTGTGTGAACGGTTACGAGAATTTGTCCGTTCGCATCGGTATGAAGATTCGGATCCAGGGGCGTATTGGTGACCTTGCACTGACCGCTGCTCGTTTTAATACTTGAAGGGACGATATCCAGATCGATCAGGTTCTCCACTCCGCCGGAGATACCGAGACTCAGCGTTACATTGTGATCGTTCCCATCGTTCGGAATCTTTTTGCTCGTACTGCTGTATTTGTTCCAACGCAACGCTGCCACTTTCGCGATACCGGTACGATTGCCGTCGTAGGCCGTTGCCGTGATCGTCACGGTATGGCCGGCAAGGACGGGATCAAAGGTTACTTCGAACTGAACGTTACCGTTTTCGTCTGTCACAAAGCCCTTTCCGTCACGATCCTTGATATCGACGTTCGCTACACCGTATCCGAGGAGATAACGTTGGGAATTTCCGATGACATAACTCAGCCCATCCGTTGTCTCTCCATAGTAATCCTCTACAAGCTCCAACTCGTTGCTGCTTATAACATCATCGAGACTCCAGTTTCCTACATATTCCATACCGAAACGATTGGCATTGGGAACGATCGCGAGAAGATCATCCACATCCACGGAATCAAAAACATTGGAAGTGCTGTCATCCCTGAAAGTGGCTGGCGACCCTTGAACAATTTTTCCGCTCGTCGAACCCGCTTTAATTACTTTCGTACCATTGATAATCGACGGATGCAAGGTAATACCTGCTCGTGCCGGGTTGTCGTATTTGTCGACGGCATGGATCGTATAAATGTTCTTATAGATCCCCAAATCCGTGTCTTCACTCGTCGATGCATAGAAAAGGGAGAGCGAAGTGACAGGTCCCGACAGAATCACGACCGGGTAACTTCCCTGGATCAGTACATCATGATCTCCGTTAAAAATCGATGCGTTGATATCGATGACCGCAGTCCCTGATAGCCGCTTTGTCTGTACATCGATTGCTTTGGTACCGTAATCACCGTAGCTATAGGTCGACGCATTGTTTTCGAAAACCAGCATATTGACGAATTTTGAACTCAGATTGACTTCGTGTACATCCTCGTCCGCAATGACATTGTCGACATTGCCATATTCATGAATGATGACCGTGATCTGATCGAGGCTGTCGACCGCCAGAGAATTGGGCGAACTGACTGTGATTTCATAGCGGGTTCCGGGTCCACTGCCCTGATCGTAATCGATGACCAACTCCCGACTCAAAGCTTTTTTGTCATGGACCTGGAAAGTGATGTTGCGCTCACTCAGGCGATCGATCGCATCGGGGGCGGTATAGACGAGTGTCGCCCGTCCACTCGCATCGGTCGTAACGGGGCCCGAGGGGGTAAAGTAGCCGTAATCCGTTTCATTACTGGGTTGCTCCACATCGACCGTGGTCGGGATCCCCATGTTCGCACCGTTGACCGTCACGATCGTGATATTTTTCTCCTGACCGGGCTCGGTGATCGTGATGTGGGAAGGAATCACATAGAGATGCTCTACCTCGTCCACATTTTCAGGGCGGAACAGGAGTGTTGTTTTTCCACTCACCACAGGGCGATCTTTGTAGTAGAAGGTTACGTTGGTGTCGTTCAGATCCACAAATCGTGACGGTGACGTATATTGGAAGGTTGCGATTCCGTTGCTATCCACCACCGATTCGTAGCTAGAGATCGTACCGAAAATGGGCATCAGGAATTCCGCAACGACCGTTTTGCCGACGGCCGGTTCTTTTGTCCCGTCACTCTTCTGTCGATAGAGCGCAGCATGGATGACATACTTTTTGTTCGTCTGACTCACCGTCAGATTCCGATCCGCCTCCAGGAAATATCGGGCCCGATCGAAATGTACGGCCACCAACTTCGCCAGAGGCGGATTTCCATGGACGATTGCAAACGTAATGTTCAAATCCTCCACCGGCATTCTATCAGGTGCCGTATATTTGAACGCGGCCCGTCCGTTGGCATCCGTCTCCATACTATAGGTATTCAACGTTCCATAGTTCGGGTCAAAGAAGTCCGCTTTGACGGCGACTCCATCTGCCGGCTCCACTCCATCTGTGGTATTTCTTTCAACATAGATATTGATAGTTCGTGTTTCACCTACTACCGATATATTGACTTCGTTGGGGAGAGTATAAAGCTTCATACTACTTGTATCGATCGGCGGCGTACTGTCGTTCAGGTGCACGCTGACGTTACGCTCCCGAGACTCGGTCGCGTTGGCGATGTCGAAGCTGATATTCACGTCTCCATTGACGAAAGGATCGGGCGCGGTGTACTCGAAGACCGCCTGGCCGTTGGCGTTGGTCGTCGCCGAATAGCTACTCAGTGTTCCGTAGTTCGGATCGAAGAAGTCCGCTTTAACAGTGATACCCTCCGCAGGCTCCACTCCATCGCTGGTGTTGCGATCCACGTAGACACTGATCGTTCGGCTCTCTCCCGCCGTGGAAACGTTGAGCTCCGTCGGCACAACGGTGAGCTTCATCCCCGTCGTATCCACCGGCGCGCTCGGCGTGAATTGAACCGTCACGTTGCGCTCAAGTGTCGGCGAACCGTTGGCCACCTCGAAGGTGATCGCAATGTCCCCTTTGGGCAGCGCATCGGGAGCGAAGTAGAGGAAGCTCGCCTTC